>JBGQLA010000131.1:0-11746 GCA_041499865.1 Deltaproteobacteria bacterium | reverse complement strand
GGCCGACGGCGAGATCGACGCGGAGTTCATCCACGGCGAAGGAGAGCACGGGCAGCTCTCGGTGGTGTACGGCGCCTCCGCGGCCGGGGCCCGCACCTTCACCGGAAGCTCGGGCGTGGGCGTGACCTACGCGATGGAGGTGTACTCGCCGATCTCCGGCGCCCGGCTCCCGGTGCAGATGATGATCGCGGACCGCGCGCTCGATCCGCCGGGCGACTTCGGGTCGGAGCACACCGACGCGATGTCCTGCCGCGACCAGGGGTGGATGATGGGCTGGGCGGAGACGCCGCAGGAGGCGTTCGACAACCACCTGATCAACTACCGCATCGGCGAGGACCCGCGGGTGATGCTGCCGCAGTTCGTCTGCCAGGACGGGTACTTCGTCTCCCATATCCCGGGCAAGGTGCTGCTTCCGGACCAGGCGCAGGTCGACGAGTTCCTGCCGCCTTTCAACCCCGGCAAGCACGTGCTCGATCCCAAGCAGCCCGTCTCGCACGGTCCGCAGATCCGCCCTGACCAGGGCACGATCATGGACCTGCAGCGCGCGGAAGCGTTCCTCGACCTGCCCAAGGTGATCGAGGAGGCGGTCTCCGACTACAACCGCATCTTCGGCCGGAACTACTCGCCGTTCGTCGAGGAGTTCATGACCGACGGCGCGGAGATCGTCTTCTTCATCCAGGGCGGCCACGCGGCGACGGCGCGGCACGCGGTCCGGCACCTGAGGGAGCGCGGAGTGAAGGCGGGCCTGGTGAAGCTGCGCTTCGTCCGGCCGTTCCCCAGCACCCAGGTCGCGGAGGCGCTGTCGAAGTTCAAGGCCGTCGGCGTGATCGAGACCAGCACCTCGTACGGGGGCTCGATGCGCGGCGGCAATCTGCTGCCGGAGGTGCGGGCGGCGCTCTACGACGTCCAAAGCCGGCCGCTTACCACCTCGTTCATGGCGGGCCTCGGCGGCGATGTCGTGTCCCTGAAGGATTTCTACTGGATCGCGGAAGTCCTGACTCGCGCGGTGAAGGCGGGCCGGGTGGCGAAAACCGTTTACTGGGCCGGGCTGGAAGAAGCCACCGCCTAGGAAAGGAGACCAACAATGTCCGTTCAAGTCAAGACCCAGACGCTCCCGATGCTGAAGAAGCTGCGCCAGGTGGCCAAGGAGAAAGAGCAGTACGTGCCCGGGCACCGCACCTGCGCCGGATGCGGCCCTGCCCTCCAGTACAAGCTGGTGGCCAAGGCCGCGGGGCCGAACACCATCTTCATCGGCCCCACCGGTTGCATGTACGTGGCCAACGCCAGCTATCTGTGCACGCCGTACCAGGTGCCCTGGATCCACTCGCAGATCACCAACGGCGGCGCGGTGGCCTCGGGCATCGAGGCGGCGTACCAGGTGCGCATCCGCAAGGGCAATTGGGAAGGCGAGCTGCCGAACGTGATCGTGATGGCGGGCGACGGCGGCACCACGGACATCGGCCTGCAGGCGATGTCCGCGATGATGTACCGCGGCCACGACGTGCTGTTCATCTGTTACGACAACGAGTCGTACGCCAACACCGGCATCCAGACCTCGCCCACCACGCCGTACGGCGGGAACACCACGTTCACGCCGCCCGGCAAGAAGATCCCCGAAGGGAAGAGGCTGTTCCCCAAGGATCCTCCGCAGCTGGTGATCGGCGGGCACCCGGCGGTGAAGTACGTCGCGACCGCGTCGATCGCCTACCCGATCGACCTGATGAACAAGGTGCGCAAGGCGCTGAACGTGAAGGGGCCGACGTTCCTCCACATCCACGCGCCGTGCCCGAAGGGCTGGAAGTTCGACGAGTCCAAGACCGTGGAGATGGCCCGGCTCGCGATCGAGACCGGGATGTGGAACCTCTACGAGTGGGTGGACGGCGAGTACAAGTACCAGTACCGGCCGAAGGAGCTCAAGCCGGTCGGCGAGTACCTCAAGCACCAGAAGCGGTTCGCGCACCTCGACGCAGGGCACATCGCGAAGCTGCAGGCCTTCGTCGAGGCGAAGCACAAGGCGCCGGGGGTCGCCGGCAAGGTCCCGGTGCCGTTGCCGCGCGAGGAGGTGTAGCCGCGCCCGCCCGGGAGAGCGGCTACAGATGCCTGCGTGTCGCCGCGAAAGCGCGGCGACATGCTTGCAAATCCCGAGGAGGACTTTCAGTGCTTTAGAAATTGATCGGGGGTTTTTCGGTATGGCTGACCTGACGGCAGCGAAGAAGGTTCATCGTTGGTGGCACCTCATCGGGTGTGTGGTCATGATGATGGCCATCGCCAACCTGCAATACGCGTGGACGCTGTTCACCATTCCTCTCACCAAATCTCTTGGCGTGAAGCTCTCGGCCGTCCAGCTCGCCTTCACTCTCTTCATCCTCTTCGAGACCTGGCTGGTCCCGTTCGAGGGCTACCTGATCGACAAGCTCGGGGTTCGCAAGGTGGTCTCGGTCGGCGCCGTCCTGGTCGGCCTCGCCTGGGTGGGCGCCGGCAGCGTCCACAGCCTAACCGGGCTGTACGTCTGGTACGCGATCGGCGGCGTCGGCGCCGGAGCGGTGTACGGCGCGTGCATGGGGCTTGCCCTGAAGTGGTTCCCGGACCACCGCGGGCTCGCGGCGGGGATGACCGCCGGCGCCTATGGCTTCGGCACTGCGCTCACGGTGATCCCGATCCAGAAGATGATCGAGGGCGGCGGTTACCAGAGCGCCTTCATCTTCTGGGGCATCGTGCAGGGCCTGGTGGTGCTGGCCATCGTGCAGTTGGTCAAGTCGCCGGAGGCGGGCTGGAAGCCCGCGGACTGGACCCCGGCCCCGCAGGTGAAGAAGAGCCAGTCGAGCGTGAGCTACCGGCCCGCGGAGATGGCGAAGTCCGGCGTCTTCTACCTGATGTACTTCATGATGGCTCTGGTCGCGTTCGGCGGCCTGATGGTGACGGCGCAGCTGAAGCCGATCGCCGCCAGCTTCGGATTCGACAAGGGCGTGTTCGCCATCGGCCTCTCGGCGCTCTCGGTCGCCCTGATGCTCGATCGGATCCTCAACGGTCTCACCCGGCCCTTCTGGGGATGGATCTCCGATCACATCGGCCGCTACAACACCATGGCCATCGCCTTCGCGCTGGAGGGAATGGCGATCATCGCCCTCACCCAGCTCGTCCACCGGCCGCTCTGGTTCGTCATCTTCACCGGGTTCGCGTTCTTCGCCTGGGGCGAGATCTTTTCCCTCTTCCCGGCGGCGATCGGCGACATCTTCGGGCCCACGTACGCGACGACGAACTATGGCATCCAGTATACCTCCAAGGGCCTCGCTGCCATCTTCGCCGGCTGGGGAGCTGCGGCGATGATGCAGGCGACCGGCTCGTGGATCCCGGTGTTCTGGTGCGCGGTGGCCTGCGATCTGAGCGCGGCGACGCTCGCCTTCTTCGCGCTCAAACCGCTGGTGGCGGCGCGGATGAGGCGGCTCGCGGCGGAGAGGCTCTTGCCGGAAGCGGCGGTCGGCATCGCTCGGGCGGTCTGACCCCGGCCCGGGTGGAGGCGGCCGTGCGCGTCCTGGCCACGGCGGAAACGGCAGCGTTGGGCGCGATCTGGTGCCCGCGCTGCTGGACCGGGAAACGAGGTGGTGGTGCTCGACGCACCGCCACCTCGACCTGATCGCAGGGCAGCCAGGGCGATCCGCGGGCCGTTGCCGTCGTCCACCTGGGCCTGACGTCAGGGGCGCTGCGCGACCGGCATCAGGATCTGCTCGATCTCGCGGATGTGCCGGAGCATCGCGGCGTGCGCCGCGCGCGGATCGCGCCGGCGGATGGCGGCGACCACCCGCCGGTGGCCCGCGAGCGAGCGCGCCGGACGTCCGGGAATCTGCATCCCGCGCGCGCGGCTCTCGCGCAGGAGATCCATCAGCATGTCCACCATCCGCCGGACCACGCTGTTCCGCGCGGCCAACGCGATGGTGTAGTGGAATTCCGAGTCCTCCTCGATGATCGACTCGCCGCGGCGGGTCTTCTCCGCTTGGCGGCGAAGCAGGTCCTCCAGCCGGCCGATCTCCTCCTCCGTGGCGTTCGCCGCCGCCCGGGCAGCCAGCGGCGGCTCGATCATCTTCCGCACCTCGATCAGCTCCGCCACCAGCTCCTGCCGCCCGGCGAGCGCTTCCGCAAGGGGCGACACCAGCGAATCCGCGGAGATCTCGCACACCGCCGTCCCACCCCCTTGCCGGGAGCGGACCAGCCGCATCACCTGCAGCGCCTGGATGGCGTCGCGGACCGAGCTGCGGCTCACATGGAATCGCTCCGCCAGCTCGCGCTCGGGCGGCAGCTTGTCGCCGGGCTTCAGCCGCCCCGTCGCGATCTGCTCCTGGATCTGCCGGAGCACCTGCTCGTAGACGCGCCCGCGATGGACGGTCTCGAACGCAAGCGGAGCGTCCGTCCGCCGTCTGGTGCCGTCGTTTCCCGCCACGCTTTCCTCCGCTCTAGACCGGCGCCCGGACCTCGCCATCCGCGTCCGCCGCGAGGCGGCGGAGGATCCGCCGCCGGACCACCTCCACGTGCTCGCGGAAGAAGTACAGGTTGTCCGCGTACGCGAGCGGCGTGGGGATCTGCTTCACCGCGCGCTCGGTATCGTCGAGGCGCCGGAGCATGTCGTCGAGCGCTTCGCGCCCGGTGTTCTCCTCCAGCTGCAGCTCGATCTCCTTCAGCCGCGCGTACCAGCGGAAGACCCGCGACCGGACGCGCCAGCGGTACAGCGCGGGGACGGCCCGGCCCAGCGGCACCATCACCGCGATGATCGGGACCAGCATCACCCAGAGCCGGTCCACCAGGTTCGCGGCCCAGAAGGGCAGGTACCGCTGCAGGAACGGAACGCCGGCCTGGTAGTAGCGGCGGGCTTCGGTGCTGAGCGGGAAGCCCGACTCGCGCGGGGCGGGGAACTCGCCGGCATGGAACAGCATGCCGGAGCCGCCGTGCACCTCGGTGGCGGCGCGCAGCAGGAGATAGGCGAGCGCAGGGTGGAGCGAGTCCTTGGCGAGGAGATTCAAGGTCGGCGAGAGCAAGACCACGTCGTGCTCGGGAACGTCGGCGGCGAGATCGAACACCCCGCGCGGAAGCACGAGCTTGGAGAGATACGGGAACCGGCGAACGTACGCGTCCGCCCGGGCGAAGCTGATCAGGCGGATGTCGGGCGTCGCCGCCAGCTTCTTGATCGATGGAGCCTCGGCGGGAGAGACGAGGAACACCGCGTCCACCCCGCCGTGCTTGAGCTGATCGATGGCAGCCTCCCGCTCCACCGGGAGCAGCTCGGTCGGCGGTTTGTCGGCGCCGGCGGCGGCGAGCAGCTTGAGGGCGAGCGATCGCGTACCGCTCTCTGAGCCGCCGACCGCGATCCGGCGCCCTTGCAGCTCGCGCACGTCGTCGATCGGTTCGCCGCGGTAGAAGACCCAGAGCGGGACGTAGTTCATGCTGCCGAGCGAGACGATCCCGGTGGCGCTCTCGCCGCCGTCGGCGCCGCCCTGCACGAACGAGACGTCCACCCCGCTGTCGGAAGCGGCGAGGAGCCTCACGTTGGTGAGGGATCCGCCGGTCTCGCGGATGTCCAGCGTGATCCGCTGCCGCTTGAGGATCTCCTGGTAGCGGCGCGCGTAGTAGCGCGATCCGCCTTCCTCCGGCGCCACCGCGATGGTGAACCGGGTGGGCGGCGCCGGTTTGACGAACAGCAGCGTGACCGCGAACGCGAGCACGAGGAGAGCGGCGGGCAGCGCCAGCGTCAGCCAGAGATCGGCGCGCAGGATGTGCCGCGCCCGAGGGCTGGGGGTCTGCGCGTCCATCGTGGCATCGAAGTATATGCCCGGCGCGGGTCGTGCATGGAGTTGGCCCTGCCCCCCGATCGGCGAAAGGATTTCGCGATGCCTTTTGTCCCCGCCTTGCTTGCGGTCCTGCTGGCGCAACCCGTCCCTCCAAGTCCCGTCGTCCCACCGCCCGCGCCTGCCCAGCCCACGATCTGGTCGGGCGCGGTCGCGCTGGGCCTGATCGCCCTGAGCGGCAACTCGCGGACGATCACCTTCAGCTCCAACGGCGCCTTCGAGCGTAAATCGCCGAGCTGGATCTGGGGCATCAAGGCGTCCGGCGCCTACGGGCAGACCGCTCCCGGCGGCGGGGGACCGAGCGAGGTCACCGCCCTGAACGCCGCGATCGAGGCGCGCGGCGACCGCCGGTTCTCCCAGACTCTCTCGACGTATCTGCTCCTCGGCGTCGACACCGACCACCTCAAGTCGATCGAATGGCGTCCCTTCGCCGAGCCGGGCGTGAGCGTCATCTGGTGGGACGTAAAGGTGGGCGATCTGCAGAAGACCACGATCCGCACCGACCTGGGCTTCCGGTACGGGCGCGAGTACCGCTTCCAGTACTACCCCGTGCACGTCGGGCCCACCCAGGATCCCGCTTTCGCCACCGTGGAAATCGTCGCTCCCAGGCTCGGCGCTCTGTTCCGGTACGCGATCAACAAGGACGTGATCTTCAGCGAGGAGGCGAGCGCGCTGGCGAACGTGATGGGCGAGGCGCGCCTGCTGCTCGCCAGCACCACCAAGATCAACACCCGCCTCACCGACCGGATCTCGCTGGGGCTCGCCCTGGTGGTCAGCGAAGACACGGTGCCGCCCAAGGGCAAGGTGCCGACCGACACCGCCCTGACCATCGGGATCGAGATCGGCATTTGACGACCGCGGGCGTTGCCGACTCGCGGCAGCGGATCTATTGAGGGGCATGGAGATCCGCAACTACGTCGCCGGCGCCTGGACGAAGCCCTCCACGCGGGAGCAGGTTCCCGTCGTCAATCCAGCCACCGCCGAGGTGATCGCGCGGGTGCCCGTGTCCTCCGCGGAGGACGTCGACCGCGCCGTCTCGGCGGCGAACGACGCGTTGCCGCAGTGGCGGCGCACGCCTCCCGGCGAACGGATCCAGCACTTGTTCCGGCTCAAGCAGCTCCTCGAGGAGAACCTGGAAGAGCTGGCGCGAACCATCACCGACGAGTGCGGAAAGACGCGCGACGAGGCGGTGGGCGAGCTGCGCCGCGGCATCGAGAACGTCGAGGTCGCCTGCGGGATCCCGATGATGCTGCAGGGCTACAACAGCGAGGACATCGCCCGCGGGATCGACGAGATGATGATCCGCCAGCCGCTCGGGGTGGTGGCCGCGATCACGCCGTTCAACTTCCCGGGGATGATCCCGCTGTGGTTCCTGCCCTACGCCATCGCCTGCGGCAACGCCTTCGTGCTCAAGCCTTCGGAAAAGGTGCCGCTCACCATGCAGCGGATCTTCGCGCTGCTGGAGAAGACCGGCCTTCCCAAAGGCGTCGCCACGCTGCTCAACGGCACGCGCGAGACGGTGGACGCGCTGCTCGACCATCCCGGCATCCGGGCGGTGAGCTTCGTCGGGTCGACTCCGGTTGCGCGGCACGTGTACTCCCGCGCCACCGCCAGCGGAAAGCGCGCGCAGTGCCAGGGCGGCGCGAAGAACCCGGTGATCGTGCTGCCGGATGCCGACATGCAGGCGGCGACGAAGATCGTCGCCGACTCGGCCTTCGGGTGCGCCGGACAGCGCTGCCTTGCCTCCTCGATCGCGGTCACGGTGGGCGAGGCGGGGCGGACGTTCGCGCAGTCGATCGCGGACGCGGCGAAGTCGCGCACCGTCGGTTACGGGTTCGACGCCGGCGTCCAGATGGGGCCGGTGATCAGCGCCGAGTCCCGGGCGCGCATCGAGGGGCTGATCGATGCGGGCGTCAAGCAAGGCGCCAGGATCGCGGTCGACGGCCGCGGCACGCGCGTCGCCCGGTACGAGAAGGGCAACTTCATCAAGCCGACGATCCTCTTTGACGTCGACCCCGGCGGCGAGCTGGCGAAGACCGAGATCTTCGGGCCGGTGCTCAGCCTGATGCAGGTGGAGAACGTGGACCAGGCCATCGAGCTGGTGAACCGCTCGAAGTTCGGCAACCAGGCTTGCCTGTTCACCCGCAGCGGAACGGCGGCGCGCAAGTTCCGCTACGAGGTGCAGGCCGGGAACGTGGGCATCAACGTCGGCGTCGCCGCTCCCATCGCCTTCTTCCCTTTCAGCGGCTGGAAGGACAGCTTCTTCGGCGACCTCCACGGGCAAGGCCGCGACGCCGTCGACTTCTACACCGACAAGAAAGTGATCGTGGAGCGCTGGCCCGACGAATGGTCGCGCGTGTTCTGAGCCGCCGTCTCGGCGCGCAGAGGCGGTCACGCGAGGTGGGCCCGCTGAGGTCTATCGCGGCCGCTGCGGCCGCAGCACGAGGAAGTACTGGTACGGAAGAAATGTCTGCTCTTCGACCAGTGCGAGGCCGGCCGCGGTCGCCTGCTCGAGGAACGCATCGCGCGTCAGCTTGTGCTCCGGCGGAGGGCCGACCGGGAGCTCTCGCTTGTGGAAGTCGATGTTCACGATTCTTCCGCCGGGCCTCAGGGAGCGCGCCAGCCGTCGCAAGTACACGGGACCGTCCGGAAAGTGGTGGTAGGTGTCCACGATCAAGATCAGGTCGCAGGCGCGCGGCGGGAGCAGCGCGTCCCCAGGCAACGCGAGCACCGGCGTCACGTTGCGCAGCCCGCTCAGCTGCAAGCGCTGCCGCAGCGCATCGAGGATCCGCGGCTCGACGTCCACGGCAAAGACGCCGCCGGTCTCGCCGACCGCGCGCGCGATCCGGAGCGCGAAGTAGCCGGGGCCGGTTCCGATGTCGCACGCGACGTCGCCGGGCTTCAGGCCCAGGACCCGCAGCACCTCGTCAGGCTTTTGCCATCCGGCGCGGGCCGGCTCCTCCATCCGCGCGATGTAGGCGTCGAGGTCCTCGGGATTGCCGTGCCGTCCGTGCTCTTGATTTCCGTGCATGGCCACGCCCACCATCGCCATCGCTGCCGCCGTCCGGAACATGCGAGTCCTTCCCCGCTTACTCTCGCACCTGGCAAGCCAGGAGTCGACGGCGCAGGCGAGGTCGAACTGCTACGATGACGGCCGGAATGAGAGCGCTGATCCTCGTCGACATCCAGAACGACTTCCTGCCCGGTGGCGCGCTCGCGGTCCCGCGCGGCGACGAGGTCATCCCGGTCGCCAACCGGCTGCAGACCCGGTTCGATCTCCTGGTCGCCACCCAGGACTGGCACCCCGCGCGCCACGGGAGCTTTGCTTCCCGCCATCCCGGGCGCAAGCCAGGTGAGCTGGCGGAGCTCGGCGGCTTGCCCCAGGTCCTCTGGCCCGACCACTGCGTGCAGGGATCGTCCGGCGCCGCATTCGCGCCGGGCCTGGAGATGAATCGCGTCGAGACCATCTTCCGGAAGGGAACCGATCCCGGGATCGACAGCTACAGCGGGTTCTTCGACAACGGCCATCGCAAGTCGACGGGCCTCGGCGACTACCTGAAAGGGCGCGGCGCGGACGAGATTTACCTGCTCGGCCTGGCGACCGACTACTGCGTGAAGTTCACCGCCCTGGACGCGCGGCAGCTCGGGTTCCGGACCTTCCTGGTGGAGGACGGCAGCCGCGGGGTGGAGCTGCAGCCGGGCGACGTCGCGCGGGCGATCGAGGAGATGCGGGAAGCCGGCGTCCGCATCGTGCGCAGCGGCGAGCTGCGCTGAGCGCTCCCCGCGATTGACGGCACGCGCCCGTCGAGGTCGCCAACGGCTTCGCTGCGGGGCTCGCTCAGCGGAGCAGTTTGAGCGAGAGCGCGACCGTCAGCGCGGAGACGAACAGCATGCCGGCGGCGACGGTGGAAGCGCTCTTCGTGCTCTGCCGCGTCCAGATGATCCCTGCGCAGATCGCGATCGCCGCCCAGACGACGGTGCGCGCGTAGCGCACGTGCAAGGTGATCACGTTCAGTTGCAGGAGGAGCCCGATCGACGAAACCGCCAGGGCGGCGATGGAAAAGCGGCGCTCGCCACGCTCCGTGAACAGGAGGTAGCCGGAGCCGACGACCGTCAGGAGAACGAAGAAGAGCCGCATCGACATGGTGCACCCCTCGCGACGACGATACGCGACGGGCGCGCGCCGACAAGAAACCGATCGGGGCCAGACCTGCGCGGATGTGGTGCGGCTTCATGGCCTTGACCGAGATAACGCGTCGAGCTAGGCTGCGTCAACGCGGTGCGTTAATATGCTACATCCTGCCGCGGGGAGAGCCGACCATGAAGCTGAGCGAAATCGTGAAGACCTCTTTCGAGACCCTGCGGGCCCAGCTCTCCGGCCTGGAGAAGCGCGTCGAGACGCTGGAGAAGAAGGCGCAGAAGTCGCTCGTCCAGGTGCAGGCGCAGCTCGAAGGCGCAGCCGGCCAGTTCCAGCGCGCGTTCGCGGGCCTCGGCAAGCAGCTGCAGGGCGTGGTCACCTTCGCCACCCGCAGCGAAGTGCAGGCGCTCGCGGTCAGGATCGACGACCTGGCGGAGAAGGTGGAGAAGCTTGCGCGCGGCGAGCGCCTCCGCTCGACCACGAAAAAGGTGGAAGCGGCCTAGCCCCTCCGCGGTCATTCTGTTCGGGAGCGACTTCCAGGCTCCCGGCGCATCCTCTGCGACATGGCACTGCTGAGCCGTCTTGCCGCGGCGATCGGAACCGATCGCTTCCTGAAGATGCTGCGCGTCTATCCCCCGTACCTGGGCGCCGGCATCGCGCTCCGGTCCGTGGACCGCGATCTGACCGCGATCGAAGTGCAGATGAAGCTGCGGGTCTTCAACCAGAACTTCGTCGGCACCCAGTTCGGCGGCTCGCTCTACTCGATGTGCGATCCGTGGTTCATGATCATGCTGATGCACCAGCTCGGCGACGGCTACGTCGTCTGGGACAAGAGCGCGACCATCGACTTCCTCAAGCCGGGCCGCGGGACCGTCAGGGCGCGATTCGATCTGCCGCGCGAGAAGGTGGCGGAGCTCAAGGCCGAGGTCGACGACAAGGGCAAGATCAACACGACCTTCGAGACGGTGGTCACCGACTCGGAAGGCCAGGCCATCGCGCGGGTGACCAAGCTCCTCAGCATCCGCCGCAAGGAGCGCAGCACGGCGTGATCCGTTGGGCGGAGTCCGCGCCGCAACGCGACCTTCGCCGGTGACTCCGGGGGTAGCGGCGACAACCACATCGCTCCGGCGGGGACGCGTGTTACGTGTCCCGCATCTCGCCTGCCGCGGGTTCGCACCGCCGAGGAGCTGGAAGCCGTGCCACGCCCGCCGATCGCTCTCGCGCTCGTGGCCGCTTGCGGAGGCGGTGGCCCGGCGGAGACCACCTGCCCGATTCCGGGCGCCATCGCCAACCCGACCTTCACCCGGGACATCCTTCCGGCGCTCCAGCAGAGCTGTGGATCGCGGACCAGCACCTGCCACGGCGGGAACGCGCCCACGGGCCACGTGGCCTACTCGACGGATTCGCCGCGCACCGCGCG
Organism: Deltaproteobacteria bacterium; assembly: GCA_041499865.1. GTDB lineage: Bacteria > Myxococcota > Myxococcia > Myxococcales > 40CM-4-68-19 > 40CM-4-68-19. The sequence continues at coordinate 354 of JBGQLA010000131.1, read as the reverse complement.
CGACGTCTACGACGATCTGACGGTGCCGCCGCCGGCGAATGCGCCCGCCGGGCTCCCGCATCGGATCACTCCCGGCGACGCGACCCGCTCCTGGTTGCTGGAGAAGATCACCAAGGATCAGCCCGGCGGCTCCGGGTACGGCGCCCGCATGCCGTATGCATTGCCGTCGTGGTCGACATCGACGGCGGCAACGACTGGCTCAACATGATGCCGCCGGTGGCTCGGCCAGGATCCGGCTGTCACGGACACCATGCTGGGCGCGGCCTATCCCCGGCTCGGGTTTCTCTAGGAGGCCGTTGCCGAAAAGGGCAACGGCGACTGTCCCAGGGCGCTGCGCTGGTGCGCGCGCCCGGC
>JBGQLA010000130.1:0-11757 GCA_041499865.1 Deltaproteobacteria bacterium | reverse complement strand
GTACCTGCCGCAGGACTACGCGCTCTTCCCTCACCTCGACGTGCAGGCGAACGTAGCCTTCGGGCTGCGAGGGGCGATGCGGCGCCGGCGCGCAGCCGAATGGCTGGAACGCCTCGACGCGGCGCACCTCGCGGCCCGCCGGATCGAGGCGCTGTCCGGAGGCGAACGCCAGCGCGTCGCGCTCGCCCGCGCGCTCGCGCGCGAGCCACGGGCGCTGCTCCTCGACGAGCCGTTCGCGTCGCTCGATCCAGGGGCGCGGCGCGAGCTGCGCGCGTCGCTGCGCCGCTGGCTCGCCGCCTGGCGGCTGCCCGCGCTGATCGTCTCGCACGACCTGCTGGACGCGGAGGTGGCCGATCGCGTCGCCGTCCTCGAGAGGGGCCGCGTCGTGCAGGAGGGGACGCCGGAGCAGTTGCGCGCCTCCCCGGCCTCGGCGTTCGTCGCGGGGTTCGCGCTTCCGTAAGCGGCGCCTCAAAGCAGGGAGGTTAGCCCCGAACCCGATGCGCTTGCCGCCTCGCGCGACGCATGCGATGCAGAGGGGCGCGGCAATCCGCGACATGTGTTTCCGGCGCGTGCCTTGCACAATCGGGGAGGAAGGGAGGCTCACAACCATGCAGCCGCGGATCCTGGTCGCGTACGATTTCTCACCCGCCGCGCACAATGCGCTCGCTTGGGCGCTAGATCTGCAGCGCAGCACGGGCGGCCGGCCCGTGCACGTCCTCCACGTCGTCAATCCCGTCCCCGCGGTCGCCATGCCGGAGATGACCGCGTTTCCCGCCCCTTCCGAGAAGGAGATCGCGGCGCTCGCCCAACAGCTCGAGCGGGACGTGCGCGAGCGTTCCCCGGAAGCGACGAGCGAGGTGGTCCGGGCGCCCTGGATCGCCTCCGCCATCCTCGACGTCGCACGCCGGCTGGACGCCAACCTGATCGTGATGGGCACCCACGGGCGCAAGGGCCTCTCGCGGCTGATGCTCGGCAGCGCGGCGGAGTACGTGGTCCGGCACGCGGAATGCCCGGTGGTCACCTTGCATTCACCGGCCGCCGAAGTCGCGCAGGCGCCCTGAGCGGCGCTCGCCTGCTCGGCGCGATCGATGGTTTGTGAATAAACTAACGGCACAGGACCAGCGAAGTCGTTGCTGGTTCGACGCCTGATGGACACTACCCCGGTGCAGGGAGAGTTGAAGGAACTGCTTGCCTCGCCGGAGGTTCGCGCGGTCGTCGACAGCGTTCGAGATTACGCCATCTTCCTCGTCGACCCGGCGGGATTGATCCTCTCCTGGAACACCGGCGCCCAGCGGACGAAGGGGTACGCGGCGCACGAGATCATCGGCGAGAGCATCACCCGGTTCTACACCCCCGAGGACCTGGCGCGCGGCCGGCCGCACGCGCTGCTGCGCGAGGCGGCGCGCGAGGGGCGGGCCGGGGACGAAGGCTGGCGCGTTCGCAAGGATGGAACGCGCTTCTGGGCGGACGTGCTCATCTCGGCGATCGCCGCTCCGGACGGCGGGCTGCGCGGGTTCGTGAAGGTGACCCGCGACCTGACGGAGCGGCGGCGCGGCGAGGAGCAGCTGCGGCAGAGCGAGGAGCGGCTGCGGCTGATGATCGGCAACGTCCGGGACTACGCGATCTTCATGCTCGATCCGCAGGGGCGCGTGTCCAGCTGGAACCCGGGCGCCGAGGCGCTCAAGGGCTACACGGCAGCGGAGATCATCGGCGCGCATGTCTCCCGCTTCTACGTTCCCGGGGAGTCGCCGGCGGGAAAGGCGGAGCGCGAGCTCGCGATCGCCGCCGCGGGGGGCCGCTTCGAGGAAGAGGGCTGGCGCGTCCGGAAGGACGGCTCGCGCTTCTGGGCCAACGTGGTGATCAGCGCGGTGCGCAACCACGAAGGCGCCCTGCTCGGCTTCACCAAGGTCACGCGCGACATGACCGAGCGCAAGCGCGCCGCCGAGGAGGTCCTGGAGCATGTCCGCCAGCAATCCACGGTCTCCGATTTCGGCCTCCTCGCGCTGGGGACGCCGGAGTTGCCGAAAGTGCTGGAGGGAGCCGTCGGCGCGGTGCGGCAGACGCTCGGCATCGAGGATGTCCGGATCGTGGTCGAAGGGGATGAGAAGCCGGCCGGCGCGGCCTCCGCGCCGATCCACGTGCTCACCTCGAGCGGCGCGCTGGCGCCGTACGGCGAGCTGGTGGTGGTTTCGCCGCGGCAACTCGGAGAGAACGACGCGAGCTTCCTGCAGGCGATCGCCAACGTGCTGGCGGCCGCCGTCGGCCGCGCGCGGATGGAGCAGCAGCTGCGCTCCGCCGAGCGCCAGGCGGTGGAGGAGCGCGAGAGGACGCTGCAGGCCAACGAGGCGCTGCGCGAGCGCGACGAGTTCATCTCCGTCGCCGCCCACGAGCTGCGCACGCCGTTGACCGCCCTGCAGCTGAAGCTGCAGACCCTGGAGAGGAAGCTTGCCGCGGGCAACGGCAGATCGGACCGGCTGGACGGCGCGCTCCGCCAGACCGAGCGGCTGGCGCGCCTGATCGATCGACTGCTGGACGTTTCCCGGGTCGCGCACCAGCGGCTGGAGATGACGCGGGAGGAGTTCGATCTGGCGATGCTGGTCCGCGAGGTCGCGGACGACTTCCGTGAGCCTGCGGCGCGGGCGAATGCGCCGCTGCAGGTGCATCTCCCGGAATCCGCGACGGGTTGCTGGGACCGGTTGCGGGTGGAGCAGGTGGTGGTGAACGTGCTCTCGAACGCCGTGAAATATGGCGCCGGAAAGCCCATCTCCGTGAAGCTCGAGGCGGGACCCGATCGGGTGCGGCTGGCCATCGCCGATCAGGGAATCGGCATCTCCCCCGACGACGCCGCGAAGCTCTTCGGAAGGTTCCAGCGGGCGGCTTCCATCCGCCATTACGGCGGCATGGGGCTCGGCCTCTACATCACCCGGCACATCGTCGAGGCGCACGGGGGCACCATCACCGTGGCGAGCACGCCGGGCGTGGGTTCGACCTTCGTCGTCGAGTTGCCCCGCTTCCCCGCCGCGGCCCTCCTCAGCGAGGAAGAGGCGAGCGCATGACTGACGAGGACTTCGCGCGGACGGTCCTGGTGGTGGAGGACGACGGCGACATCCGCGACGAGCTCGCGGACGTGCTCGAGGACAGCCACTACCGCACGATCCGCGCCCAGAACGGAGAGGTGGCGCTGCAGAAGCTGCGCGGCGGCCCCAGGCCCTGCCTGATCCTCCTCGATCTGATGATGCCGGTGATGGACGGGCGGGAGTTCCTCGCGGAGCAGCAGAAGGACGCCGCGCTGAAGGAGATCCCGGTGGTGGTGCTGAGCGCGCACCTGGACGCCGCGCCCGCCGCCGCGCAGGTGAAGGCGGCCGGGTTCCTGAAGAAGCCGATCGATCTCCCCGAGCTGCTCCGCACCATCGAGCGGTTCTGCCGGAAGTGCTGAGCGATCAGGGCGGCGACTTCGCCGGAGAAGCGCGAACGCCGGGCCGCAGCATCGACGCGGTCACCGCCACCGCCAGGATGGCGGCGATCACGCCCAGCGAAGCGACCACCGGGATCTCGACCACGTCCGAGAGCACCATCTTCGCCCCGACGAAGACCAAAATGAAGGAGAGGCCGGCGGTGAGATAGCGGAACCTGCTCACCACCCCGGCCAGCAGGAAGTACAGCGAGCGCAGCCCGAGGATGGCGAAGATGTTCGAGGTGAAGACGATGAACGGATCGGTGGTCACCGCGAAGATCGCCGGGATGGAGTCGACCGCGAAGATCACGTCGGTGAGCTCCACCGTCAGCAGCGCGAGGAGGAGCGGCGTGGCCAGGCGCCGGCCATCCCGGACGATGGTGAACCTCGGGCCGTGATCCCCGGCGGCGACGGGAAAGACGCGCTGGAAGAGGAGCACCAGCGGGTTTCTCTCCGGGTGCTGCTCCTTGTTCCGCTGCAGCAGCAGCCTGATCCCGGTGGCGATGAGCAGGGCCCCGAAGAGGTAGATGGCCCAGTGGAACCGCTGCATGAAAGCGCCGCCGGCGAAGATGAACGCCGCGCGCATGAGCAGCGCCCCGGCGATGCCCCAGAAGAGCACCCGGTGCTGGTAGGCAGGCGAGACGCCGAACGCGGCGAAGATGATCACGAAGACGAAGATGTTGTCGACGGCGAGCGCCTTCTCGATCAGGTATCCGGTGGCGAACTCCAGGGCGCGCTCCGGGCCGAACCAGCCGAAGACGCAGGCCGTGAACGCGGCGGCGAGCGCGATCCAGACGGCGCTCCAGACGGCCGCCTCCTTGACCGTCACCGCGTGCGCCTTGCGGTGGAACACGCCCAGGTCCAGCGCCAGCATGCCGAGCACCAGGGCGATGAAGCCCAGCCAGAGCCCTGGGGTTCCCACCGTCCGCATGCCGAAGAGCTCCATCGATCTCCTGTTCCTTGCGGCCTCCCGGCAGGGGGGCCGACCTGCACTTGCTCCCCGGGAGAGAGGGTAGCGGGCGGCGGTGGTGTCGTCCTTTACGAAAGATGAACGCTACCTGTCGCTTCTGGTTACATATCCGCCGTGGAGTGGCTCAACTACCACCACCTGCTCTACTTCTGGGTCGTGGTCCGCGAGGGCGGCCTGGTCCCCGCGGGCCGCGTGCTGCGCCTCTCCCACCCGACGCTCAGCGCGCAGGTGCACGCGCTGGAGGAGCGCCTCGGCCACAAGCTCTTCACCCGCGTCGGGCGCCGGCTGGTCCCCACCGACGTCGGCCGGATGGTCTACCGCTACGCGGACGAGATCTTCTCCATCGGCGGCGAGCTGCTGGAGGCGGTGCGCGGCCGCCCCTCCGGACAACCGCTGCGCCTCGACGTCGGCGTGCTCGACGCCGTGCCCAAGCTGGTGGTCCGGCGGCTGCTCGACCCCGCCCTGCGGATCGGGGAGCCGGTGCGGATCGTGGTCCACGAGGGCAGCTACGAGAAGCTGCTCGCGGAGCTCGCCCTGCACAACCTCGACATCGTGGTGGCGGACGCGCCCGTCCCCTCCGGCAGCAGCGTGCGGGTCTTCAGCCATCCGCTGGGCGACTGCGGCGTGGGGATCTTCGGCAAGGCCGGGCTCGCCCGCCGCTACCGGCGCGGGTTCCCCCGCTCGCTGCAGGGCGCGCCCATGCTGCTGCCCCTGGAAGGCTCGCAGCTGCGGCGCGCGCTCGATCAGTGGTTCGAGGCCAACGAGCTGCGCCCCCGCATCGTCGGCGAGTTCCAGGACGACGCGCTCCTCGAGGTGTTCGGGGGCGACGGCCTGGGCCTGTTCGCGGCGCCGCTGGCGGTGCAGCGCGAGGTCCGCGCCCAGCACGGCGTCGCGCTCCTGGGGGAGCTCGCGGACCTCCGCGAGCGGTTCTACGCCGTCAGCGTCCAGCGCCGCCTGGAGCATCCCGCGGTGGTTGCCCTGACGAAGGCGGCGCGCACGGACGTGTTCGCCCGGCGCTGACCGATCAACCGGCGGCGGGCGGGGCGCCCCCAGGAACCGGCGGCAAAGGAGGCCGCCCGGGAACGCGGACCACGTGCACGCTGCAGTGCGCGTTGGCGGTCACCCCGGAGGCCACGGATCGCATCCAGGCCAGCGGCTGCTGCTTCGGCCTCGGCGCGCCGAGGACGATCAGGTCCACCTGGTTGCGGCGGGCAAACTCGACGAGCGCGGTAGCGGCGTCTCCCGCGACGACCACGTGGAGCGACAGCCGCTGCATCGGGAGGCCCAGCGGCGCCGTCCAGCTCCGCAGGCGGGTCATGTGCTCGACGTGCAGCGCCGAGTCGCCCTCGGCGCCGGTGCTGCCCAGGGGCGGAGCCGCCACCACCGCGACGCAGACCAGCCGGTACTCGTCGGAGAGCGTGAGCATGTTCCGCGTCGCCTGCAGGATCGCTGGCTGGCGCTCGTCGCTGGCGTGCGTGGTGTCGACCGCGACCATGATCACCGGCGCCGCATGGATCGCGCGCTTCACCTGGACCGGCGCTTCCAACGGCTTGACGTGCGCTTTCCACCAGCGCCCGGCGCGGGCGAAGAAGTTGCCGGCGCGCATGCGCGTGGCGCGGGCGGTGAGAGGCACCTGCGCGGGATTGCGCAGATCGAACGCGACGTGCGCGGCGGAGCGGTATCGGTTCTCCGCCTGCGGCTCCAGGCAGCGGAGGATGATCTCCTGCAGCACCGGCGTGACGCCGGGCTCCAGCAAGGCGGGCGGGTCGGGATCGTCCCAAAGCCGCTGGCGCAGCCCCCCCTCGGAGTTCGGCATCCCGAAGGGAAGCTCGCCGGTGGCCATCTCGTAGAGGATCACTCCCAGCGAGAAGATGTCGCTGCGCGGATCGCCGCGCACCCCGAGGATCTGCTCCGGCGAGAGATACGGCGCCGAGCCTGCCGCGAACCGCTCCTCCTCCGCGAACAGGTCGGGAAAGCGCGCGTGCCAGGAGAAACCGAAGTCGATCAGCACCGCCTCGCCGTCGGGCCGCAGGATGACGTTGTCCGGCTTCAGATCGCAGTGCACGGCGTCCTGCCGGTGCAGGCTGTGGATGGCGTCGGCGACGGCCGCCCCGATGCGCGCCACCTCCGCGGGCGGCATGGGCGCATCCTCCAGCCGCGACTCGAGGCTGCATCCCTCCACGTGCTCGAGCACCAGGTACGGCATGCGCGAAAGGTCGCCGGCGGCCACGAACCTGGGAACGTGCGAGCCGGTGAGGGCGGGAAGGATCATCGCCTCGGTCTCGAAGCTGAGCAGGCTCTCCGCGGGCTCTCCGGTCTGGAACCGGGGCACCTTCATCAGGAGAGGAAACGGGATGTCCCGGCCGGTGGTCCGATAGAGGATCCCCTGGGCCCCGATGTGGATCGGCTCCCAGACGAGGAAGTCGTCGATCTGCTCGCCGGGGCTGAGCCGCTCGACGGCGGTGTGGGGATTCATGGCCACGCGCTCCACCGGAACAGGTCGGGGAGCCCCGCCGCGCGCACTTTCCGCGCCGGCGCGAGGTGATCGTACGGCACCCGGTAGAAGGTGATCCGTTCCCGCTCCGAATCGAAGATCGCGTACGCCGCGGCCGGATCGCGCTCGCGCGGCTGCCCGACGGAACCCGCGATCGCGACCCAACGCCGTCCGGGCCGCACCGGAACGGAGACGCCGGGGACCGGGTTGAACGAGGTCATCTTCCCGGTCTTGCCCTCGAAGAACAGCGTCTGTCTGTGGACGTGCCCGCAGAACGTCCAGGGAACGCCCGCCGCCTCGGCGCTCTTCTTCGCGGCGGACGGGGTGTCGACGTACTCCCAGCGCTGCGGCGCCGCCGCCGAGGCGTGGACGAAGCAGAGCCGGCCCTCCCGCACCTGCAACGGCAGCGACGCCAGCCAGGCGATCGCCTCCGCGCCGAGCACGGAGCGGGTCCAGCGGATGGCGTCCTGCGCGCTCTCGCTGCTCACGCCCGACGATCGCGCCACCGACGCGTCGTGGTTCCCTTGCACCACCACCGCGCCCTTCGCGGCATGGCGCTGGACGATCTCCACCACGGCGGCGGGATCCGCTCCATAACCCACCAGGTCGCCGAGGAACGCATGCCGCGTCGCCCCGGCGGCGCGGGCGTGCGCGAGGCAGGCGTCGAGCGCCTCGAGGTTTGCATGGATGTCGGAAAGAAGCGCGAGCAGCAAGGATGTCCCCGAAATCGCGCATCGCTGGGACCCGCGAATCCTCTTTGGATTCTATCTGCGAGCGCCCGCAGGCGCCACGTGTGGTAGCCTGTGTGGCGCACTCGTTGCCCCACCAGCGCGATGGAGGCCAGCATGCGCGCGGGTCTCGCGGGATTCGCCCGATCCGGAAAGACCACCCTCTTCAACGCGCTCACCGGCTTGAAGCGAGGGCCGGAGGCGAAGCTGCACCTCGGCGCCATCAAGGTGCCCGACCCGCGGCTCGATGCCCTGAGCGCCCTGTTCAGGCCGCGGAAGACGACGCCGGCGGAAGTGCTGCTGGCGGATCTGCCCGGACCGCGCGGCAAGGGCGTGTCCCTGGAGGCGGATGCGCTCCAGGCGCTTCGCGAGGTCGAGGCGCTCTGCCTCGTGCTCCGCGCCTTCGAGCCGGACGCGGATCCGCTGCGGGACCTGCGCGACTACGACGCGGAGCTGATCCTCTCCGACCTGCAGGTGGTGGAGAGACGCCTGCACCGGCTCCGGCAGGAGCGCAACTCGGGCGGCGAGACGCAGGAGCTGCAGCGGGTGGCGAAACACCTGGAGTCGGGCACCCCGCTGCGGATGCTCCCCATGAGCGAGGCGGAGGAGCACGCGCTCGCGCACTTCGGTCTGCTCTCGCGCAAGCCGCTGCTGATCGTGGTGAACGTGACCGAGTCGGAGGCGGCAAAGCCGCTCGACGAGGCGGTGCAGGACGCGGCCGCGGGGCTCGGCGCAGAGGCCATCGCGCTCTCCGCGGAAGTGGAGGCGGAGATCGCGGAGCTGCCGCCGCCCGAGCAGCCCGACTATCTCTCCTCGCTCGGCCTGCGGGAGCCCGCGCGCGCCCGGTTCCTCCGGTCGGTGTACGCGCTCTTGCACCAGATCTCGTTCTTCACCGTCGGCGAGGACGAGGTCCGCGCCTGGACCATCCGCCGCGGCGATCGGGCGGCGCGCGCCGCGGGGAAGATCCACTCGGATCTGGAGAAGAACTTCGTCCGGGCGGAGGTGACCCACTACGACGACTTCATCGCCGCGGGCAGCGAGCACCGGGCGCGCGAGACGGGGAAGCTGCGCCTGGAGGGCAAGGACTACGTGGTGCAGGACGGCGACATCCTGCACGTGCGCGCCGGCGGCGCGAAGCGCTGAACCGGAGCAGAAAAAAGGCCCCCGCCGGCCGTTCGCAGGCGAGGGTTTGACGTTTCGCGCGCCTCGTCTACAGCGAGAAGCCGAGGCTCATGTACATCCAGGGCAGCACGCCGATCGAGTTGGGGTCCGGATTGCTCAGCGCCAGGCCCTTGCCGATGAGCGCCTCGAGGCCGATGCGGAACTGGAACCCGCCATTCACCGGCTGGCGCCGGTAGCCGATCAGCGCCGTCCCCAGCGGCACCAGGCCGGAGGCCGACCCGGCAAAGGCGCCGAAGCTGCCCGCGCCGCTCACGTAGACGGCCGTCGCGCCGCCGCCCAGCTCGAGGATGTGGTTGCCCTCGCGCAGGCCGAGATAGCTGGCGACGACCGGGATGGCGATGAACGATGCCGAGGCGCTCGCGCCTCCAGCGGACGCGGAGAGCGAGGTGTAGCTGAAGCCGATGCGCAGGCCGAAGTCATTCTCCACCACGCGCTCGTAGTTGACCGAGTAGAGCAGGCCGGGCCCGCCGCCCTCGAGGAAGAAGGAGTTGTTCGCGTCGCGATCGTCCGAGCCAGTGATGCGGTCGCGCGGTGAGCTGAGGCGATCGGCCATCGCCGGCGCCGCGAACGCGGCGACCGTGAGCAGGGCTGCCAGTGCACGAAACGTCTTCATTTTCCCTCCCTTGTTTCGGGTCTTGCTCCCGACGCTACGGGACTGCGCGGGTCGCTCCGCAAGCGCAGCGGGTGCGCGCGGGTCGCGGCGGAGGCGCGGCTGTGGTGAATTGGGGCGCGTCGGTTTCTTGGCAGCGGCGGCGCGAAGCGCCGACAATGTCCAGGTGAGCGCGAACGGACCGGGGGATCCTCCAAATCCAGGAGGAAGCGCAAAGAAAACGGGCATCGCGCTGCAGCTGAAGCTTCCCTGCGCGACGCTCGACGACGTGCGCTCGCGCCATCCGGAACTGGGCTCGCGCCGGTTCTTCCTCCGCACCAGCAACCCGCGGCCCGTCGATACCCCGATCCGCGTCAGCGCGGTGCTGGGCGACGGCAAGCACTGCTTCCGCGCCAACGCGGTGGTGGAGAAGGTCTACAAGGGCGGTGAGACGCCCGAGCGCAGCGAAGCCGGGATGATGCTCTGGCTGCTGCGCATGGACGATCCCGGCCGCGAGCTGGTGGCCTGGATGGGCGGCCAGCCGCCGCCGCTGCTGAAGCAGGCCGCAGCAGTCGACGGCGGCGCGCAGCAGCCGGCGCCTGTGCAGCCGGCGGCCTCGAAGACCGCGCCTGCGGCCACTCTGGTCGAAGTGGTGGTGACCCCCCCGTCCACTCCGGCCGAGGCGTCACCTCCGTCCGCTCGGGCAGAGGCGGCACCATCCGGCAAGCCAGCGCCCGCTGCTGCGCCGCGGCCCGCGGCGCCGCAACCTGTTCCACCTGGGCCGGCCCCGACGCCGTGGAGCGAGCCGGTCGTTGCCGCTCCACCGTCGTGGGAAGACGCGGCCCCGCCGCAACCCTCGCCCTGGGCGGAGCCATCCGCGCCGTCCGCGGAAGCCGCCCCGCCCGCGCCCGAGGAGGCGCCCGCGGCGCCGCCACCCTCATGGGAAGAGGCCGTGCCGCAAGCGACGGAGCCGCCCGCAACGGCCGCCCCGGCCCCCGCGGCGCCGCCCTCTTCCTGGGACACGCTGCCTCCCCAGCGGGTATCCGAAGCGACGCCAAACTCCGCCGCGCCCGCCGCGGAAACGGCCGTCGAGGAGGACTTCGAAGTCTCGGTGGAAGAGGAGATGGCCGCCGCTCCGGCGCCCGTGAGCCCGCGGGTGCCGACGGCGCCCGCCGGGCAGCCCGCCCCGCCGAAGCCGGAATCGCGCCGTCCGCTCCCGCCGCCGCTGCCGAGGCCCACGCTCGCTCCCGGCGCCGCTGCGCCAAAGGCAGCCTCCGCGCAGCAGGCGGAAGAAGCCGACGAGACAGCCCCGGCGCGGCCAGGCGCCACCACGGGTCCGATCATCGGCATCGACTTGGGCACCACGAATTCCTGCGCGGCCGTGGTGAAGGATGGCAAGCCGTTCGTGATTCCCTCGCGCGAGGGCTACAACACCATCCCCTCGGTGGTCGCGCTCAGCGACAAGGGCAAGCTGATGGTCGGGCACCCCGCCCGCAGCCAGCTGCTGATCAACCCGCGGAACACGGTCTACGGCGCGAAGCGTCTGATCGGCCGCCAGTACAAGTCCCCGGTGGTCACCGATCTGCTGGGCAGGTTCAGCTACGAGATCGTGGCCGGCCCGCGCGGCGAGGCGGCGGTGAAGATGGGGGAGCAGATCTTCTCCCTGCAGAAGATCTCCTCGCTGGTGCTGGCCGAAGTGAAGGAGCTTGCGGAGCGCTGGCTGGGTTCGGCGATCTCGCGCGCGGTGATCACCGTCCCCGCCTATTACAACGACAACCAGCGGCAAGCGGTGCGCGCCGCCGGCGCCCTCGCCGGACTGGACGTGGAGCGCATCGTCAACGAGCCCACCGCGGCCGCGATCGCCTTCGCCCAGGGCCGCTCGCTCGAGCAGCGGGTGATGGTCTACGACCTGGGCGGCGGCACCTTCGACACCAGCGTGCTGGAGCTGCACGGCAACGTCTACGAGGTGATCTCCACCGGCGGCGACACCTTCCTCGGCGGCGTCGATTTCGACAAGGCGGTGGTCCAGGACCTGCTCGCCCGCTTCAAGCTGAAGCACAAGATCGACTTCGAGGGCGACCGGGTGGCGCTGCAGCGGATCACCGACGCCGCCGAGCGGGCGAAGATCTCCCTCTCCGAGCGGCTGACCACGCAGGTCAACGTGCCCTTCGTCACCATGGTCGGCGACAAGGGGTACAACCTCGACGAGACCGTCAGCCGGGCGGAGCTGGAGAAGCTCACCGTCGACCTGGTGGAGCGCACCCTGCGCGTCTGCGACGACGTGCTCACCAACTGCGGCCTCAAGCCGGCGGACATCGGCGAGGTGCTGCTGGTGGGCGG
>JBGQLA010000129.1:0-11786 GCA_041499865.1 Deltaproteobacteria bacterium | reverse complement strand
CGGCGAACGCCATCGCCGCCTTGAAGCCCTTGAGATCGAAGGTCTTCTGCAGCGCGTTCCCCTGCCGCTTCCAGCCCGGCAACTCTTTGAGGGCGCCCTCGATCTCGGCGTCGCTCGATAGACCCTTCTCGGCCATGCGCAGATCCTTTCCTCGAAGTATCCGGCGCAACTTAATGGACCGCGGGCCGATGCGCAGCATCCCTTGGAAGAAAAAGTCCTGTTACAACAGCTCGCATGCCGTTGACCCCTGCGTTCGAGGCCGGAGTCTACAAGCAGCGGCGCGACGAGGTCCTCCGCCGGATGCGCGAGCTCGCTCCCTCGCCGTCAGTCGCGATCTTCCCGGCCATGCCGGTGGCGACGCGCAACAGCGACGTCGAGCACGCGTACCGGGCGGACAGCGATCTCTATTGGCTCACCGGATTCGAGGAGCCGGAGGCAGTCGCCGTCCTCGCAACCGACGGCGACAAGCCGTTCACGCTGTTCGTGCGGCCGCGGGACAAGGACAAGGAGATCTGGACCGGCCGGCGCGCGGGTGTCGAGGGAGCGATGAAGGGCTTCGGCGCCGATCAGGCGTTCGAGGTGGGCAAGCTCGACGAGGAGCTACCGAAGCTGGTCGGCTCGGCGCGCACGCTCTTCTACCGGGTCGGCGGCGACGATCCGGAGTTCGACCTGCGGATCTCGCGCCTGCTGCGCGCGCTCCGCGCGAGGGCGCGCGCGGGGATCAACGCGCCGCCGCGGATCGAGGACCCGGGGCAGATCGTCCACGAGCTGCGCCTGCGCAAGGAGCCGCGGGAGATCGACGCGCTCCACCGCGCGGTGGAGTTGACCCGCAAAGGCCATCTCGCCTGCATGCAGGCGGGGCGGCCGGGAGCGCACGAGTACGACCTGCACGCGCTGCTCGAGCGCGAGTTCCGGCAGAAGGGAGGCCGGGGCTGGGGATACTACCCGATCGTTGCCGCCGGCGAGAACGCCACCGTCCTCCACTACACCGACAACCGCGTCGAGATCCGCGACGGCGAGCTGGTGCTGATCGACGCCGGCGCGGAGTACGATCTCTACACCGCGGACGTCACCCGCACGTTCCCCGCCTCAGGCCGGTTCACCGAGCCGCAGCGCGCCTGCTACCAGCTGGTGCTCGACGCCGCCGACGCCTGCATCGCCGCCACCCGGCCCGGAGAGACCATCGACGGACTGCACGAGAAGGCCGTCCGCATGCTCACGGCGGGAATGGTGAAGCTCGGGCTGCTCAAGGGCGAGGTCGAGGAGCTGATCAAGGAGAACGCGTTCCGCCGCTACTACATGCACCGCACCAGCCACTGGCTGGGCCTCGACGTGCACGACGCCGGCAGCTACGCCGTCGCCGGGAAGCCGCGGCTGCTCGAGCCGGGGATGGTGTTCACCGTCGAGCCCGGGCTGTACATCGCGAGCGACGACGAGAGCGCCCCGAAGCAGCTGCGCGGGATCGGGATCCGGATCGAGGACGACATCCTGGTGACGCCCTCGGGCCACGAGAACCTGACGGCATCGATCCCGCGAACGGTGAACAGCGTCGAGGCCGCGTGCGCGCGGTGACGATGTGCGAGCGGCTATTCCACTTCGGCGCGTGGACCCCCGCGGCGCCGGCTGGACAGCGGCCGCGACCCCGCGGCCTGCTAGTCCGCTTCGGCGCGTGGACCCCCGCGGCGCCGGCTGGACAGCGGCCGCGACCCCGCGGCCTGCTAGTCCGCTTCGGCGCGTGGACCCCCGCGGCGCCGGCTGGACAGCGGCCGCGACCCCGCGGCCTGCTAGTCCTTCCCGCCGGCCTTGACCTTCTGGGTCTTCTTGTCCGGCGGCTCGTAGGGGTCGATCAGCTCGCCGTACTTGACCAGGTCGCCGGTGGCCTTGAACTCCTGGATGGAGATCATCACCTCGGTCTCGGCGCCCACGAAACCCAGGCCGAGGAGCCCCTCCTCGGGGACGTCGGCGCGGTACATCTCGAGTCCCTTCTGCATCAGCGGCCCGATCTCGTTCACGTACTGGGCCACGCTGTGCACCCGGATGCGTTTCATGGGCGCGCTGAATAGCACACTCGCCGATCGCCTGCTCCCGTGGTTTTCGGCCTCACGGCGGGACCTTCCCTGGCGGAAGGAGCCGCGCGACCCGTATCGCGTCTGGATCAGCGAGGTGATGCTGCAGCAGACGCGGGTGGAAGTGGTGGTCCCCTACTACCGGCGGTTCCTCCGGCGCTTTCCTACCCTGCGCGCCCTGGCCGCCGCTCCGCTGGACGACGTGCTCGCGCTCTGGAGCGGCCTTGGGTACTACGCGCGCGCCCGCAACCTGCACCGCGCCGCGCAGGCTTGCGGAGGCGAGTTGCCCAGGACCTCGGCGGAGCTGCGCGCGCTGCCCGGATTCGGTCCCTACACCGCGGCGGCGGTGGCATCGCTCGCATTCGGGGAGGATGCGCCGCTGGTCGACGGCAACGTCGCGCGCGTCCTCGCCCGGGTGTTCGCGCTGGCGGGCGATGCGCGGGCCGCGGCATGGAAGATCGCGCCGGGGCTGCTGCCGCGGGGCCGGTCGGGAGCGTTCAACGAGGCGCTGATGGAGCTGGGCGCGACCCTCTGCACGCCCAGATCGCCGGACTGCGCGCGCTGCCCTTTGGCCCCGGAGTGCCGCGGTAGGGCGGATCCCGAGCGCTATCCCGAAGCGCGGCGCCGTCCAAAGCGTCCGTTGCTGGAGTGGCGCGCGCTCGCGCTCCGGCGGAAGGACGGGGCGGTGCTGCTGGCGCGACGGCCGGAGGCCGCGCTCTTCGGCGGCCTCTGGGATCTTCCAGTCGAACGCCCTGCCGGCATCCGCGTCCACGGCCCGCTGGTCAGCCGCGGGCTCGTCGAGCAGACGCTCACGCACCGCGAGGTCCGGGTCGAGATCGCGGGCGGACGCGCCAGCGGAACGCCCGCCAGCGCGGAGGTGCGCTGGGTCGCTCCGGACGGGATCTCCGCCCTGGGGCTCTCCTCGCTCGCGCGCAAGTCCTTGCGCCTCGCCGGCGTCTTGACAGCGAAACGCCCCTCGACGAGGTTGCGCGCGCCGTGATCGCGCTCCTGCTCATCGCACAGGCCCTGCCGCCGGTGCAGGCGGTCCAGCCGCCCGCGGACTCGTCGCTGAATGCGCCGCTGCCGCCGCTGGCAGCGGAGGCTCCGGTGGAAGGCCCGGTGCTGCCGCTTCCCGAGGCGCTGGAAGCGGCGCGGGCGCAGTCGCCGGACCTGGCGGTCGCGCTGGAGCGCGTGCGGCTGGCGGAGAACAACGTGCAGCGCGCCTGGTCGGCGCTGCAGCCGACGCTCACCGCCACCGGCACGCTCACCTACAACAACCAGCCCGGGACGGTCTTCACCCTCGCTCCTCCTGGCGCCGCCTTCCCCTTCGAGGTCGCGGCTAGCAGCAACTGGACCAAGGCGGGGACGCTGCAGTTCGCCTGGAACCTGCTCAACTTCCGCGCCTTCCCCGCCCTGGCCAGCGCGCGGCAGCAGGTGGACGTCTCGCGCCTGACCGAGACGCAGCAACGCCGCGAGCTGCTGCTCTCGGTCGCCGCCACCTACTACTCGGGCGTGAGCCTGCG
The DNA here is from genome assembly GCA_041499865.1 of Deltaproteobacteria bacterium. Taxonomy (GTDB): domain Bacteria; phylum Myxococcota; class Myxococcia; order Myxococcales; family 40CM-4-68-19; genus 40CM-4-68-19. The sequence goes on along the minus strand of JBGQLA010000129.1, from coordinate 8,197 downwards.
CGAGCTTGCGCGGGTCGCGCTCGCGCAGGCGCGCGCCACGCGGCAGCACGCGCTGGAATCGCAGGCGCGCTACGAGGCGGGGCTGATCCAGCTCTCCGGCGCGCTGCGCGCCCGGATCGACTACCTGCGGGCGGATCAGGAGGTGCGCCGGGCGGAGTACGCGTACGCCTCGTCAAAGAGCCAGCTCGCGGCGCTCCTCGACCGACACGACACCGCGTTCGAGCTGGGCGCTCCGCCCGTGCCGCCGGAGCAGGTTCGCGGCACGTTCCGCGAGTTGGTGGAGCATGCGCTCCAGGAGCGTCCGGAGATGGCGGCGGCGCGCGCGAACGAGGAGATCGCCGCGCGCCTGAAGACGGACGCCTGGGCGCAGTTCGCGCCGACACTGGCTGTCACGGGCACCGGCCGTTACAACGATCCGCCGACCAGCTCGACCGGCGAGAAGGGAACCTGGGCGGTTGCGCTGTCGCTCACCCTGCCGCTCTACGACGGAGGATTCCGCTACGTGGCCCTGAAGGACGCGGACAGCCAGATGCGCCAGGCGCGCGCGCAGACCCGTTCCGAAACCGTGCGGATCGAGGACGAGCTGCGGCGGGCGATGCTGGACCTCGAGTCCGCGCGGGTGCTGCGGGACGAAGCGGAGCAGGCGCTGCTCGTCTCCCGGGAGAACGAGCGGCTGATCCGCGCGCAGTTCAGCGCGGGCACCGCCTCGCAAGTGGAGGTGAGCGACGCGGAGTCCGCGCTGTTCCAGGGCGAATCGACCGCGCTGCAGCAGCGGCTCGCGGTGCAGATCTCCGCCTTGCGGGTGGCGAAGGCCATCGGGGCCTTCGACGTCAGCGGAGGGGCGAAGTGATCGCCGACAAGCTGCTCGCATTCACCCTGCTGGGCGCCGGCTGGGTGCTCTGGCTCCTGCTCGCGCTCTCCGTGCTCTCGGTGGCGGTGATGGTCGAGCGCGGGATGTACTTCGGCAGCCGGCGGATGTCGAAGCTGTTCCCGCGGCTCCTGGATCTCTGCCTGAGCGGAGATCTGAAGGCGGCCGCCGCCGTCGCCACCAGCGACTCGATGGAGTCCGAGGTGGTGCGCGCCGCGGCAAAGGTCGCCGACGGCGGGACGGCCGCGGTGGAGAAGGCGGTGCAGTCCACCATCGACCGCCGGCGGCTGGAGTACGAGAAGTGGCTGTTCGTCCTCGGCACGCTGGGAAACAACGCGCCGTTCATCGGGCTCTTCGGCACGGTGCTGGGGATCATCCGCGCCTTCGCGGATCTGGCGGCGGCCAACAAGGGTGGCGGCGGCAGCACCGCGTCGTTCGTGATGGCGGGCATCTCCGAAGCGCTGGTCGCCACCGCGGTCGGCCTCTTCGTCGCCATTCCCGCGGTGCTCGCGTTCAACATCTTCCAGCGGCTGCTCAAGCGCGTGATCGGGCGCTCGAACGCGCTGGGCAACGCCATCGCCACCGGGCTCCATCTCAAGGCCGTGGGGCAGTGATGGCGGGCGGCGCGGCCGACAACGAGGAGGAGAGCATCACCGGGATCAACGTCACGCCGCTCGTCGACGTCACCCTGGTGCTGCTGATCATCTTCATGGTCACAGCCAGCTACATCGTGAAGGAGACCATCGAGGTGGAGCTACCCCGCGCCGCGCACGGCGGGGAGACCGTGCAGAAGACGTTCGCGGTGCTGGTCACCCGCGAGGGGAAAGCCTTCCTCGATGGCGTGCCGGTCGACGACGACGCGCTGGTGGCCGAGGTGCGGAAGGCGAAGGCCGCCGGAGAGGACGTGCAGGCGATCGTCGGCGCGGACAAGAACGCGACGCACGGCGCGGTGACGCACCTCCTCGACGTTCTCAAGGGCGCGGGCGTGACGAAGTTCGCGATCCAGATCGAGAAGCAGCAGTAGCGTCCGATGGCGCGGCGGGCCTCCACAGCGCTCGTGCCCCTGGGCACTTCCATCGCGCTGCACGCGGCGCTGGCGCTCGCGATCCTCGCGCTGGCGGTGCGGCCGCGGCCGGTCCCGCAGACCCCGCTGCAGATCCAGGTGGTGGAGGCGCCTCCTCCCCAGCCGCCGGAGTCGCCGCCGCCGGCTCCTCCTTCGCCACCGAAGCCGGTGCCGATGAAGGTCGCCCGCGCTCCGCGCACGCCGCAGACCGCGCCGCCACCCACGCCCACGCCCCTGCCGCCTTCGAATGCGCCCCCGCCGCCCACCTCTGAAGCTCCGCGCAATTCGCCCGACGCGGTGGTGATCACCGGGATCACCCTGGAGAGCACCTCGCAGGGCGGCTCGTTCGCGGTGGGCGCCGGCAACACCCTGCGCGGCGCGCCGGAGAGGACGGCGCGCGCGCCGGAGACGGTGAAGCCGTACAAGGCGGAGCAGTACGCGCCGGCGGCGCAGGTCAACGAGCTGCCGCAGCCGCTCAACCGCGAGTCGCTCAATCTCCGCAAGTACTACCCGGCCCAGGCAAAGAAGAACGGCTTCGAGGGCGACGTGGTGCTGCGGCTCTTGATCGACGCGGACGGCACCATTGCCAAAGTCGACGTCGTCTCCGATCCGGGCCAGGGCCTCGGTCCGGCGGCCGCCCAGGCCGTCCGCGAGCTGCGCTTCTCACCGGCCAAGGTCAACGGCGTCGCCGTCGCGACCACCGTCCCCTTCACCATCCACTTCACCCTCGACTGAGCGAAACCCGGGTTTCAGGCGGCTGCGGCGAGGGATTCGCGGGCCAGCAGTGCGGCGCCGATGATTCCGGCGTGGTCGCCCAGCTCCGGCGTGGAGATCTGCAGGGCGGCGCGGGAAGCCTTGGTTGCGTGCGCGTCGATTCCCGCGGTGGCGGCCCGGGTGATGCGGGGCGAGCCGGCCACGACGCCGCCGCCGAGGAGGAGGCGGGCCGGGTTCAGGGTGGTGACCAGGTTGGCGAGCGCGATGCCGAGAAGCTGGCCTGCCTCGTCGAGGAGCCTGCGCGACAGCTCGTCGCCCTCGTGCGCCGCTCTTTCCATCGCGGTCACGCTCACTTTCTCCGGCTCACCGGCCAGATCGAGCAGCTTCCGCCCGACGGCCGGATACCGCTGGCCCGCGGCGCGCGCAGCGGCCATGGCGATGCGGAGGTCGTCGCGGGCCCAGGCCGCGAGGCTCTGTCCGCCGGCGTAGGCCTCCAGGCAGCCCCGCTGTCCGCACGAGCACTGGCGTCCGTTCGGCGCCACCACGACATGTCCCAGGTCGCCGGCCGCGCCGGAGGCGCCCTCTTGAAGCTTGCCCTGCATCACGATTCCCGCACCGATGCTGGCGCCGGCCAGGACGACGATCAGGTCGTTGACGCCGCGGCCGGCGCCGACGGCGCGCTCGCCCCAGGCCGCGACCGAGAGCTCGCTGGCGATCCACAGCGGCGTGCGCGGCGTGCGGGCCTGCAGCAGCTTGAGGAAGGGAACGTCGCGCCAGCCCAGCGCCGGCGCGCTGCGCACCAGGCCCTGGCCGCGGTCGATCAGGCCCGCGATGCCCAGGCCCATCCCTTTCGTCTCCGAGAACGGCATCCCCGCCGCCCCGCATGCGGTCTTCGCCGCGCGCAGCACCGCCTCCGCTACTTGTGGTGGCTCCTTCGAGAGCAGCCGGTGCGTTTCCTGCCCGAGCACGTGCCCGCCGGCATCGACCACTCCGGCGCGGACGCTCACGCCAGAGAGATCGACTCCCAGGTACAGCTCATCCCGCTTCATGGACCAGCGGCGACTCTAGCAGGCTTGCCGCGGCGGACGCGAATCAGGCCAGCTCCTTGCGGATCTGCTCCACCGTACCCTCGATCAGCCGCTGGATCTCGCCCAGCCTCTCCTCGGTGCTCGCCTCCCAGCGGAGCACCAGGAGCGGCTGCGTGTTCGAGGCGCGCACCAGCCCCCAGCCGCCGTCGACGATCAGGCGCACGCCGTCGACCTCGATGGTCTTGCCGTGCTTGCGCAGGCGCTCTTTCGCCAGCTCCACCGCGCGGAACTTCTTCTCCTCGGGGAAGTCGAAGCGGATCTCCGGCGAGGCGAACGTGCGCGGGATGCCGTCCAGCATCTTGCTCAACGGCCTGCCGTCGCGCGCCACCAGCTCGAGGAGGCGCGCGGCGGAGTAGATGCCGTCGTCGAACCCGTAGTAGCGGTGGCGGAAGAAGATGTGCCCGCTCATCTCGCCGGCGAGCAGCGCGTGCTCCTCCTTCATCTTGCTCTTGATCAGCGAGTGCCCCGCCTTCCACATGATGGCGCGGCCGCCGTGCTTCTCGATGTCATCGTACAGCGTCTGCGAGCACTTCACCTCGCTGACGATGGCCGCGCCGGGCCGCTCCTTGAGCACGTCCCGGGAGAAGAGGATCATCAGCTGATCCCCCCAGAGGATGCTGCCGTTCTCGTCCAGCGCGCCCACCCGGTCGGCGTCGCCGTCCCAGGCGATGCCCAGGTCTGCCTTGCACTCGGCGACCTTGTTCCGCAGGTCGCGCAGGTTCGCCTCCACCGTGGGATCGGGATGGTGGTTGGGGAAGGTCCCGTCGAGGTTGCAGAACAGCTCGATCACGTGGTGGCCGAGGGCGCGGAGCAGCCGCGGCCCGACCATGCCGCCGGTGCCGTTGCCGGCGTCGCAGACCACCCGCAGCGGGCGCACGGTCATCCCCAGCGACTCGACGATGAAGTGGATGTAGGGGGTGACGATGTCGTGCTCCCGCTGCCACGCGGTGCGGCCGCCGTCCTTCGCCGCCGCCACCCGCGCCTTGAGCTCCTGCACTTCCGGGCCCGCCAGCGTGCTCTTCCCGATCCCGATCTTGAAGCCGTTGTACTCCGGCGGGTTGTGCGAGCCGGTGATCATGCACAGGCCGTCCACCGGCAGGACGTGCGCCGCGAAGTACGTCAGCGGCGTGGGCACCACTCCGATCGAGAGCACGTCGACCCCGTGCGACCGCACCCCGCGCGAGAACGCCGCGGCGAGCCCCTCGCTCGAGAGCCGATGGTCGCGCCCAAGCACGATGCTCTGCGCGCCGGGGTCCTTTTCCAGCAGATAGCGCCCGAATCCGCGCCCGAGCTGCTCGGCGAAGGCAGGGGTGAGCTCGGTGGTGACGAGCCCGCGGATATCGTACTCGCGGAAGACATGCATCGGGATGGCCATGGAGGCTCCGCAGGAAGGAGGCGCGGAATGTACGTGCCGGCGCTCCGCCGGACAAGCAGTGGCCGCGCGGATGAGGTCAGAACACGAACGAGAGCACCGCGCCGCTGGCGAGAAGAACGAGGCCGCCGATGGCCGCGGTGGTGGCGATCCTTCCTTTCGACTCGGCGTCCGACTTGAGCTGCGCGTCGGCGGCGGTGAGCGTGCCGGCGGCGTGCTTCTGGTTGAACCGATCGGCCGAGGATTGCGCCGAGTTGTGCGCCAGGAGCGCCACTCCTTCGGCGATCACTCCGGCCCCGAGGGCGACGTATCCGGCGACGTGCACGGGCGTCGGCCGCCAAGGCGTTGGGGCGGGCGCGACCGCTTGCGCGGGCACCGCTTGCTTCGCGGCGGAGGGAAGGACGTCCTCGGCGTTGCGCGACGTGGCCGGGTCGCGCGCGACCCTCGACCTCTGTTCCTCCTCCTCGTCGATCCGGCGCCGCATCTGCGCGACCAGCGACTCCGTCTCCGCCCGATTTGGCGCGTCCGGCTGCTTGCTCAGGTATTGCCGGTAGTAGAAGTACGCCTGCTGCCACTGGCGCATCTGACGGTACGCCTGCCCGATGTTGAAGAGCAGCGCGGGCTCCTCCCGCAGCCGGTAGGTCTCGCGGAACTCGCGCGCCGCCTCTTCGAACTCGCCGAGCGCGTAGTGCGTCTGGGCTTTCTTGAAATGCTCGCGCGCCTCGGCCGTCGCGTCCGCGAACACCGGCGCCGAGAGCAGCAGCGCCGCCAGCGCGAGTCTCAGAACTGGCACGCGAATTCCAGGTTGTTGGAGCGGCAGTTGTCGCGGCTGCGCGTCGGCCAGGGAGTGCCGCCCGCCGCGGGTCCCGACGGCTCGACCGCGATCGCCGAGACCTGGCCGTTGCTGGCCACGTAGAGCGTCCCCGCCGCGTCGAGCAGCGCATCGTCGATGACCGGCCCGGGGACGGGCGGCAGCCCGAGGGCGGTTGGCCCATATCCGCCGCCGCTGATGTGCAGCGCGGAGAGCGTCGCGCCGGCGGCGCTGTAGAGGACCGGAGTGCTCGAGCCGCCAATGAGCAGCGGACGTCCCGCGCCGTTGAACCCGGGAATGGCGGTGCCTGACGTCAGCGAGTACGCCGTACCGTCGACGGCGAAGAACAGGTCCAGCGCGGGAAAGGTCCGGGCAGGAGAAGCGCTGCCGGCCCACGCCGTCGAAAGACTCGAGCCGTCGAACGTGTACCGGCCGCCTCCACAGGCCGCGGCGTCCGCGCCGGCCGAGTCGGTCAGCAGGTCGATCGAGCCGCAGGGAGGACCTTCGGCGAGCAGCCCGCCACCGAGCGCGCGTACCTGCAGGGCCGCGCTGCCTGGCCCGGTGCGCGAGTTGACCGGTGTGTCGATGAAGAACGCGTGCCCCTGCCGCCCGATGAACAGGCCATCGAGGTTGTGACCCGCGGTGCTCAGGGCCCACGTGGAACAGCCGATGGAGAGCGCGTACGCCGCAGACCAGCAAGAGACGTCGTTACCGGGCGGGACGGTTCCGTCGTCGACGTAGAAGTTGTCCGCGAGCACCGGCGTCCCGTCCGCCGCCAAGGCCAGCGCGGCGGAGTGCGTGCGGAGACCGCCTTGGCAGGTCGGGGAAGGGCTCGCGAGCGCCACGCACGCCGCCCCGGCGCTGCCGTCGCTGGCGGAGACCTGGTTCAGTGTGGCGCCCGGCGCGGTTGCGGACCCCGTCGCGTAATAGACGACCGCTGCGGCGGCTTGGCCGGCGACCACCGGCGGCGCGAGGACGTTCGCCGGGCCACGGCTCCAGAGGGTCGTGCCATCGCCGCGGCTCAGGCCTCGCACCGTATCGGAAGACGAGGCGACGAGCAGCGGTCCGAGCGCGAGCCGCGACACGCCAACCGGCGCCGTCTGCCAGAGCCTGCGAGTGACGGCCACCGCCTTGCTCTGCGACGCCGTGTGCGGGCCAGTGCCGGCATCGCTCGCCGCGTCGACCACGGTCACGGACAGGTTCAGCATGTTGTCGGCGCCCGGGAATGTACCCGGGGGAAGGGTGGAGAGGTTCGCCCTCACCGGAACGTCGTAGATGACTGCGAGAGTTCCGTTCGCGCAGCTCTGGCGCGCGCCGGAGTCGATCAAGGTGACGGGCGCCGCCGGCGGTCTGACCACGGCGACCGCCGACTTCACGCCGGAGCCGCAGTCGTACGCCTTGAACGTGTAAAGGTCTCTGTCGTCACGAACGTTGAAGCGGGCGCCGTCATGGCTCCACGAGAGCGGTCCCGCCGGCGCTGGATACGGGGGTGGCGCGGCGTTCGAGAGCACCGGCGGGGCGTCGTCGATGTTGCGGGAGCCGGACGCGGACGAGACGATGCCGGTCCCGCTGGTGGCGACCACTTCGAACTGGAGGGCGGTCTCCGCAGCGGCCGGCGCGAGGAGAGAGGGAACGCTGCAGGCGTAGCCGCTTCCGGGCGCCGTCACGCAGGTGGACGCGGCCTGTCCGGAAATCTGCAGAGTGACCGACGAGATGCCGCTCCTCGGCAACGCCGGAAAGGTGATCGCGACGGCGGGCTGGATGACGGCGTTGCGCGCGTACCAGGTTGAATCCGGCGCGACGGTGGGCTTGAACGCCGGCGGGGTCACGTCGTCGAAGTAGAGCGCGACGGACGGCGAGGCGGCGGGATGGTTGCCGGCGAGGTCCTGCGCATCGAACGTCACCACGACGGGTCCGGTCGCGTTCAGGCCCACCGCACGAGGGATGGCGAACGTCCAGCGGCCGGAGACCGCCACGCCCGGATACCGCGCGCCGCCCGCGATCGCTGCCGGAGCGGAGCCGCCGCTGGAGATCAGGTTCTGGTCCTCGATCGCGGCGGAGACGAGGATGTCTCCGCTTGCGGGCGCGACGGTGGGACCGCGGAACCAGTCCTGTCCCGAGGCGTCCCTGCCGTCCGCGCCGGAGTCGAGCGCGACCGCGCTGATCGAGGGAGCGACCGTGTCGACCTGGATGGTCTGCGAAGCGCTTCCGGCGTTGCCGACGCTGTCGGTGGCCACGACCTGCAGCATCACCACGCCTTCCGTGTCCGGGAGAAGCTGCG
>JBGQLA010000128.1:0-11799 GCA_041499865.1 Deltaproteobacteria bacterium | reverse complement strand
GAAAATGGTCATGTACGTGGCTGGCCCGATCTGCCCGTTCTGCCCGCTGAGGAGCAGCGGGCCCAGCACCGGCACCGCCTTGCCGGGGAAGGCCCACTGCCAGCGGATCATCATCGCCAGGATGCCGCCGACGAGGAGGAAAGTGAGACCCGCCCAGAGGAACTGCTTGCCGATCACCTTGTGATCGAGCGACCAGATGTACTTGTAGAAAAAGCGGGTCGGCGCCGGATGGACCGGCTGGAGCTCCTCGTACTCGGCGTTGGTGGCTCCCATCAAATCCTCGAGTGCTCGGCCCAGTCCCATCCCCAATGGGCCTCGGCGTCGTCCGGGTCGTAGCCGCGCGCCGAGTTCGCCGAGGCTTCGGCGGCCCAGCGATCGAAGTCCGCTCTCGGCAGGACGGTCAGCTTCCCCTTCATCTTGTAGTGGTTGAGGCCGCAGTGCTGCGCGCAGGCGATGTCGAACTCGCCGGTCTCCTTCGCCTGGAACCACATCCGGTTCACCATCCCCGGCACCACGTCGATCTTGGTGCGCATGTTGGGGATGTTGAAGTCGTGAATCACGTCGGTGGAGACCAGCTGGAGGATGATCGGCGCGCCCTCAGGCACGACCACGTCGTTGAAGGTGACGATGTCGTCGGGCGTGTTGAACTTTCCGTCGGGACCGGCATAGCGCGCGACCCAGGCCCACTGGTGCGCGTTAATCTCGATGCGGACCGCCTGCGGGTTGCCTTCCACCATCGCGAAGTTCCCGACGATGTTCCGCAAGAGCAGGATGGAGTTGACGAAGAGATGGCCGTCGACGACCACGAAGATGGCCCCCGCAATGCCCAGCGCCACCGCGATGGAGCGGGTGGAGGTGCCGTGATCGAACTTCGCCGCGTGCGAAGGACCGTGGCGCACCGCCGCCAGCACCATCCACCCCACCATGATCAGGAAGAGCAGGATGACGAAGACGCTGGTCTCGTTGATCAGCGCGTCGATCCGCCAGCCGTTGAGCGACGCGTCGTGGGGCAGCCCGAGGCCTTTTCCTTCCAGCGGTTCGGCGAGCAATGGGAACAGATGCACCCTGAGGCTCTCCTGCCGAGTCACCTGTCCGCGCGCCGGATGGCGCGGACCACGAACCCGACGATGAAATAGGGGACGAAGATCATGCCGAGCAGCAGCACCGCGGCGGTCCCGGTCTGCGCGCGGTGGATGGCGCAGATGGGGCAAAGCAGGAGCGCGACTGCCGGGGCGCTCATCGCAGCCGCCTCCAGACGCCGTCGGCGATCAGCACCAGCGCGTAGAGCACCGGAAAGGAGAGTGGCAGCATGACGTACAGCCGCAGCACTTTCGTCTCCCAGCGCAGGTGCATGAAGTAGAGGAGCTGCACCGCCGCCTGCACAGCGGCGAGGCCGATCAGGGCGGCGACGACCGCCCGGTGATGCCCTCCGACTTGCGAGACCGCGACCTCGAGGGCTGTGAGCCCGATCAGCACCGCGAAGGTGACCGCGGCCTGCTTCCGCGCCGCCGGCTGTGCGTTCTCCATGTCCATCACCCGACGGGGACGAGATAGAGGAGCGTGAAAACGAAGATCCAGATCAGATCGACGAAGTGCCAGAAGAGTCCGAGCAGCTCGAACTCGCCGGGCGACGACTTGCCTGCGAGATTCCGCGCCAGCACGAAGAGAATGTAGATGGTGCCGCTGAAGACGTGCAGGGCATGGAAGCTGGTGATCACGTAGAACGTGCTCGCGTACGCCGACTTGCCGAAGACCAGCCCTTCCTTGGTGAGGCCAGGATGGAAGATGCCGAAATACTCGGCGTACTGCCCCACGAGGAAGAGGACGCCCAGCGCCGCAGTCAGGGCGAGGAAGAGCGAGGCTTGCCTGCGCTCGCCGCGGGTGGAGGCGTCGAAGGCGAGGATCATCGCCACGCTGGAGGCGATCAGCACCGCGGTCAGCCCGGCGCCGAAGATCACGCTGAGGTCCGGCTCGCCGGGCTGGTGCCAGGCGCTGCTCTCCCCTCGCAAGATGCCGTAGGCGAGCAGCAGGCCGAAAAAGGAGAAGGCGTCGGAGACGAGGAAGATCCACATCGCGATCTTCCCGGCACTGGCCCGCGCGAACTGCGGGTCCTGCGGCCAGACGACTTCATGCGGCCCGTGCGCGTGCGCGGCGGCTGCCTGCATCTACTACTTGCCCACCGAGAACCCGAACAGGTGCTGCCCGGTGTCCTTCACCTGCATGGTCTTGAGGAAGTGCACCAGGTGCCAGGCGTCCTCCGGCGTGACGGTGTCCGCGAACGACGGCATCGGGGTGCCGTTCAGGCCGGTGAGGAAGGTGCGGTAGAGGTCCTTGTCGCCCGAGCCGCACTTGCGGTGCGGGCTGGAGGTGAAGTCGAACGGGGTGATGTGGAAGCCCCAGTCGTCGAACAGGGTGGGCACGGAGGACCCGTCGCCCTTCCCGGTCTGGCCGTGGCAGTTGAAGCAAGCCTGCGCGTTCCAGATCTGCTGGCCCTTCTTCACCGAGGCCGCGTCGTTGGCCGGCTCGCGCACGAAGGGGATCGGGTCGCCCGGTCCCTCCTCCTTCCAGCGCGGCGAGAAGGTCTTGACGTACTCGATCACGTCGCGAAGCTGCCGATCGCCCAGCACCGCCCAGGAGGGCATGTTGGTGTGGTAGAGGCCCTCGTTCAGGGTCCGCATCAGGTCATCGTCCACCGGCAGCGTGCCGCTCGGGGTGGAGCGGCACTTGAAGATCGCGCGGGTGAAGTCGCGGGGCCTGGGATCGAGCCATTGCGCCGAGTAGCCGCGGCCGTCGCCCTGCTCGCCGTGACAGGAAAAGCAGTTCCGCTCGTACACCGCCTTGCCGCGGGAGGCGCGCGCGGCATCCGGCGGCCTGGGAGGATTGGGCGGCTTCTCTTGCGGCGTCTGCGCGAGCGCGAGGGCCCCGGGGAGCAATGCTGCGAGCAGGATCGGCTTCCATCCGTTCATGGAGACGCCTCCTAGAGAACGAAATCCAGACCGAGCAACGCGGTCCAGGTCACCGGCGCAGTGCCGTCGCCGTTGTCCACGGTGAACTTGCTGAGCTCGAGGTGCAGCGCCGCCTCGGTGCGGCTGGTGAGCTCGAAGGTGTGGCGGATGACTCCCGTCAGCGCGGTGATGTCGCCCGCCGACTGGGGCGCCGCGATCACGGCCTGTTGCGTGGTGCGGATGCGCTCCCAGCGCGCGACCAGGCTCAGGCGTGGGTTCACCGTCCACACGCCCTCGACGAACCCGCCGAGGAAGCGCGCGTCCTGATCGGCGCCCTGGATCAGCGCCTGGTCGTCGGAGCCGCCCCAGAGCACGCCGGTGATGGTGAGCGGATTGGTCATGCTCAGGAAGTAGAGGTGCGCCTCGGCGCCGTAGCGGTAGTGGTTCTTCATTCCGAACCCGGTGCCCGACACCGGGCTCGTCGTCCCGGGCCCACCCGGCGGCGTCTCCGTGACCGTCAGCGAGTTGGCCGGGTGCCACCCGATGCTGCCGAATACACCCAGCTTCACCGCCGCCAGGAAGGAGTTGTTGAGGTACTGCTCGCCCTGCACGTGCCCCCACAGCACCGGGTTGGAGATTAGGTTCTTGGAGAAGACCGCCGCACCGTTCTCGTTGAGCAGCGAGAACGAGTAGCGCAAGCGGCTCAGCTCGGAATGGCCGTACAGCTCGATCCCGTTCTGGTTCTCGCCCGGTGCCCAGGTGACCGCGCTGCCCTGCAGCCCGAAGTGGTAGACGTTGTATCCCTGCGTCAGCGTGATGGTGCGGTGCTCGTCGACCGGCAGGTCCGGGGCGTGCTTGCCGATGCGCAGGTTGAGGTACGAGGTTCCGAGGATGTCGTGGATGCCGATGAACGCCGACTCGAGGTCGCTGTCGCTGGTGCTCGGCGCCGTCTGGAAGCCGGAGCTGCCCAGCCCGGGCGTGTAGACGATGAGCGTGCTCAGGTTGTCGCCCAGGTTTCCCGCGGCGAAGACGTCGAGGCCGCTGAAGCCGAACGTGCCGCTCTGCGTGTCCGCGGTGCCCTGGTCCGTCTGCACCAGCGTCTGCTTCAGCCATTGGTAGCCGACGGTCGTGCGCATGGCGATCGGCCAATATGAGCCGTCCTGCTCCACCGGCGCGTCCCGATCGCGCTTGAGACGGTACCCGCGGTCGCGGAAGAGCTGGCCGAAGTCGTTCAGCCGCGGCCACACCTCGTGGCAGGAGGAGCAGGCCAGCCCGGTCTTGCGGGCGAAGGCGGGCACCGCCTCCGAGACCGGCGAGAAGAGGCCCATTCCAAAGAACACCGCGCAGAACGTGGCGGTGCCGACCAGCGACAGGAAGATGGTACGCCTCATCGCGCCCCCTCCGGGAGGTGTGATCGATGCGCGGGTGCTTGCAACCCGCGCACACTCTTAAAGACAAGGCCGGAGGGATCTTGTAAGAAATTGCGAATCGCTACCGAAGCGCGGCGATCAGGGCGGCGTCGGTGAGGAGGCGATCGATCTCTTTGGCCTTCGCCGCTTCGTACCGGCCGCGGATCCGCCGCTGCCCGTCGACCAGCACGACGGTGTTCTCGCCGGAAAAGAGAGACGCCGTCCCGGCGGGAACGCCGGAGAGCAGCATCCAGCGCTGCCCCGCGGCGTGGCTCTCGCGGAGCAGGCGCAGCGCCTCCGGGTCGAGCTCGTCCGAGAACGACACCAGCCAGAGGACGTCGCCGAGGTTGCGGGTGCGGTGCTGCAGCGTCCGCATCGCCCCGGCGCGACCGCTCGCCCCGGCGCACTTCCCGCAGAGCAGATCGGCGATGAAGGGCCGGCCGCGCAGATCGCTCGCGGCGAATCGCCTGCCGTCGTCCGCCACCAGGGCAAACGGCGGGAACGTTCCCAGGACCGGCGGCGGCGGCGGGGCGCCGCCCTGCGTCAGCCCGCGCAGCAATGGACCGGCGAACAGCGCGCCGACGACCACCGCCCAGAACCACGGCCGGCCGATCAGCGCCGCGAGTCGCGTCGAAAACGCCACCGCGTTGCGGTATCATCCTCCGGCGTTCGACAGCTACGACCTTCGGCCGAGACAGGCTGGAGCGCCTGGATCGGTCAGCCTGTGATGTGAATCCATCCGAGTGTGCAAGGGGAGCCTCGTTGCTCAGCCTTTTCGCGTATCCGGCGCATCGCTACACCAACCTGCGATCCGATCATCTCCGCGGCGTCGAGATCGTCCGCGCCCACCACAGCGGACCGCCGGTGAGCTGGCAATTCGTACCGATGGTGCGGATCTCCTGCCTGCTCTCGGGGCGGGCCCGGATCTGGTCGCACGGCGAGGGCGCGCTGATCGGGCCCGGCGACACGATCGTCAACACGCCCGATTGCATACCGCGGATCCTCGAGCGCCTGAGCGAGACCACCGACACGCTCACCGCCTACGTCGCACCGCTGCTGCACGATTCGATCGCCGCGGCTTGCGGCGGGCCCTGCGCAAGAGAGCTCGAGGTCCACGTGGTTCCCCACGGGCTCTTGCCCGCCGCCGTCCAGCGCTTCGCCCAGGCGATCGAGCGGAACGCCGGCGCGCCCGAGCTGCACCTTCTCCTGGCGGCCATGGTGGAGACTTCCTGCGCGGCGGCCCGCTCGCCTGCGACGCGCACGTTGCCCGGAGGTCCCCTGCGCGCGGAGATCGCGCAAGCGCGGCGCATCATCCAGGACCGGTTCGCGCGCGCCATCTCGCTGCACTCGCTCTCCGAGGAGGTGGGCCTGAGCAAGTTCCACCTCCTGCGGCTCTTCCGCGAGGAGGTGGGGACCACGCCGCACGCCTACCAGCTGCATCTAAGAATCTCCCGCGCGCGCGAGATGCTTGACGCGCACGCTTCGGCGGCGGAGGTCGCGCTCGCCTGCGGGTTCGCGGATCAGGCCCACTTCACCCGCGCGTTCAAGCGGATCGTGGGCTACACGCCGGGCGCGTTCAAACGGTTCGCCTGATCCCGCGGAGCGCAGGGTTCCGCAGCCCGACGCAGGGGCACCCACCCCGATCGACGATTGCAAAAGTGTTTCGCCGGATGCCTGCGTGATATCGGGATCGAATGGGGGTTGTCGCAGAGGGGACGACGGCGCCGCGGCGCTCGCTCACCCTGTCCAGCAAGATCGTCCTTCTCTCGGTGGGAATCTCCGCGGCCCTCGCCGGCGGCCTCACCTGGCTCGGGTACGGGAAGGCGGCCAGCGGGCTGCGCGCGAAGTCCGAGCTGGCGCTGGGCAGCGAGGCGCTGCTCACCGCCACGCTGGTGGAGAACTGGATGTCGGAGCGCCTGGTGGCCCTGCGCGGCGTGGCCGGGCTGCGCAGCGTGCGCACCGTGCTCGACACCGCGGTGTCGCTGGCGCGCGAGGACGTCGACGCCACCAACCTGGCGCTCTCGGACATCTCCAGCGTCGCTCCCGAGATCGAATCGATCGACGTGGTCGATCTTCGCGGCGGCGTGGTGGCCAGCACCACGGACGAGAAGGATCTCCGCCCGCCGGCGCAGCGGCGCGAGCTGCAGGCGGCGCTGGCGGGACGCGAATTCATCAGCGGCGTCTCCGTCTCGCCCAGCAGCGGCGCGCCCTGCATCTACACCGCCGTCCCGGCGCGGGGATCGAACGGTACGGTCGTCGGCGTGGTGCGCGCGAGAGAATCGATCGATCGCATCCAGACCCTGGTGGCGGCGGCGCGCGACCGCATCGGCGCCGGCGCGCAAGGCGTCCTCCTCGACGGCGACGGGCTGGTGGTAGCCACCACCGCGGACGCCGGGTGGCAGCTGCGGCCGGTGGTCGCCCTTCCCTCCGGCAAGGAGGAAGCGCTCCGCGCCGAAGAGCGCTGGGGAACGCGGGGAGCGCCGCCCGCGATCGGGGCCGCGGAGCTGGGCAAGATCCGCGGGACCGGTTCCCGGCGCGTGTTCGCCTGGGACCTCTCCCACACCCGCCATGTCGCCGTCGCCGAGCCGCTGCGGCAGGCGGGCTGGAGCTACGCCGCCGCCCTCCCCCTCGCCGAGGTGGAGAGCGACGCGCGGGCGTTCCTCCGGCAGGCGGTGGCGGCCGCGCTGGTGGGCCTCCTCGCCGCCTGGATCCTCTCTTTCGTGGTGGCGCGCCGGGTGGTGCAGGCCATCCGGAAGCTGATCGCCGTCAGCCAGCACATCGTCACCCGGAACGATCTCACCCACCGCGTCGAAGCCTCGTCCGACGACGAGGTGGGCCAGCTGGCGGAGAGCTTCTCGCGCATGGTCTCCGCGCTGCGCGATGCCTTGACCACCTTGCAGTCCGCGTCGGGCGCGCTGCTCGAGGCGGCGGAGCAGCTTCGCACCACCACCGAGAGCGAGCGCGAGCTGCTGGGGCGCCAGGCGAGCGCGCTGCAGCAGACGCAGGTCACGGCGCAGGAGATCAAGCAGACCTCCGCGCTCGCCGCGGAGAAGGCGCATGCGGTGCTGCGGGCGGCGGAGGGCGCGGGCGAGATGGGCCGCTCCGGCGAGACCGCGGTGGAGGAGAGCATCACCGGCCTCGCCTCGATCCGCTCCCAGACCAGCCAGATCGGCGAGCACATCCGCGCCCTGGAAAACAGCGCGCGCCAGATCGGCGGCATCACCGCCACGGTGAAGGACCTCGCCGACCAGTCGAACATGCTGGCCCTGAACGCCGCCATCGAGGCGGTCCGCTCCGGCGAGCACGGGAAGGGCTTCGCCGTCGTCGCCCGCGAGATCCGCAGCCTCGCCGATCAGTCGATCGCGGCCACCCGCCGGGTGGGGGAGATCCTCGCCACCCTCGGGGGGTCGATCCAGTCCGCGGTGCAGATGAGCGAGCAGGGATCGCGCGCGATCGGCGATGGCCTTTCGCGGGTGAAGGACTCCGGCGACAACCTGCGCGGCCTGCTCGCCCTCACCCGCGAGAACGTGGACTCCGCGCGGCAGATCGCCGCCGCGGTGGGGCAGCAGGACGCCGGCATCCAGCAGATCTTCGTCGCCGTCACCGAACAGCTGGCGATGATGCAGCAGACGCAGCAGCGGTTGGAGAACACCACCGCCGCCTCGGCGTCGGTGCGCGAGCAGGCGGCGCGCGTCTCGGAGCTGCTGGCGCGCTACGTGATCTGATCTTCGAGGTGGAGTTGCCGGCGATCGTCAACTGAGCCGGCGGCGGCGAACCCGGCGGCGCCGGGCCGCCGGGAGCGCGATCACCCGACTTTTCCCACCGGAGGGTCGCCCTCCCGGTCGACCCCGTCCTCGGGAATGACGACGTGCTCGACGGAGATGGTGCGGGTGTCCTCGTCGATGGCGTAGCGTTTGAACGACGTGTTCCGTGCGTGCGCGAGGCCGACCGGGGTGGAGGCGGCGATCTCGGCGATCTCCTCCAGCATCTCCTTCAGCTTCTGCTGCTCGTTGTCGTGAAGCCGGCGCAGCTTCTCGGCCGCGGCCATCGAGACACGGATGCGGAAGAAGGATGGGGTGATCCAGTCGTTCCAGGTGGGGCGCGCGGACATAGAGCCGGGATGCCGATGCGCAAGAGGGTTGCCATGATCGAACAGACCGCTCCTTACTCGACATTTCGCAAACGGCCGTCCGCTTCTTTCCGGAAGGTTGCACCACGCGGGCACCTCGGGCCTGTAGAACTGACTGGAGTTCGCCGGATGTGCGTCGCCCGCCCGGTAAGGAATACTTCATCGGCCTATACATATTTGATATTGCAAACTTTTATGAACTGACCGGGCGCCGCACGAGCCTCCACATGGACCGTCTGCAATCCGCCTCGCTCCTCCTCGACCCGCTCGCGCCCGCCGACTATGGCTGGCTCTGCGCGCTCTACGCGGATGCGGAAGTGATGCGCTACATCGGCACCGGCGTGCGCAGCGAGGAGCACTCGCGCGCGAATCTCGATGCGCTCCGGGCCCAGGCGAAGCGGCTGGGTTTCGGCTACTGGGTGGTGCGGGCCCGCGGAAGCGGCGAGCGGCTCGGGGGCGCCGCGCTGATGGTCCGGAGCGAAGAATCTCCGGTGGAGCTCGGGTTTCTCTTCGCGCGCGCCGCCTGGGGAAAGGGCGTCGCGACGGAGGCCGCGCGCACCCTGGTGGCGCACGCGTTCGGCGTGCTGGAGCTGCCCGAGCTGCAGGCCTTCATCGACGTGAACAACCTCGCTTCGGGAGCGGTGTTGCGCAAAGCGGGGCTGCGCGATGCCGGGCTCGCCACCGGCCCCTACCTCGGCATCGATCGGCGCTTCCACCTCACGCGCGAAGAGTGGCTCGCCGGCTTGCCCGCGGACTGACCTACGTATCCAGGATCTCGTCCTCGGCGAGCTTCACCAGCTCCCTCTCGAGGTCCGCGGGATCGTCGCGCGAAGCGATCTGGTTCTTCAAGAGGGTCACCAGGTGGCGCTTCTCCTGCTCGAGGCGGGCGATCTCGAAGGCGAAGGAGAGCACCGTGCGCAGGTCGTTGTTGTTCCACGGCTTGCGGACGAAGCGATAGACCTCGCCCTCGTTGATGGAGCGGATCGGGACGTCGGGATCCTTGTCGGCGGTGAGCATGATCCGCACCACGCGCGGGTGACGGACGCGGACGAGCTTCAACAGGTCGATCCCCGAGAGCCCGGGCATGTGCTGATCGCTGATGATCACCTCGACCGGGTTCTCCTGCAGCCGCTGCAGCGCTTCCTCGCCGGACTCCGCCGTCATCACCATGTATCCCAGCCGCTGCAGCACCTGGGTGAGCGCGGCGCGGACGCCCGGCTCGTCGTCGACGACGAGGACGGTGCCTGTGGGGATGCCCTGGGTGCCCATCCCTCTACTTTACTGCAGCGAACGCCCGGCACGGCGAATTCTGCCGGACGGCCACCCCGCCGTGCTAGGGTTCCCCTCCCATTGCAGCCCGACCTCGCGATCCTTGCGCGGTCTCGAGGAGGTTCCCCTGACCGCCGTCGACCGTATCGAGATGCGTGACTCCGCGCTGGCGCGGGCGTTCGAGCGAACGCGCCGCATTCCCATGACCACCTTCGTGGAGCGTTACATCGACGGCTCGATCAACATCGAAGGCGATCTGCACGAGTTCCTCCGCCAGCGCGACGAATGGGCCAACTATCGCTTCACCTGGGACCAGGCGAAGTTCCTCTTCACCAGATTCATCCCCTCGCTGCTGATCCATTCCAAGGCGGCGGACCGCGAGTTCGTGGTCGGCCACTACGACCGCGGCAACGACTTCTTCGAGGCTTTTCTCGGCCCATCGATGGTCTACACCTCGGCAGTCTTCGACTCGAAGGACGAGGACCTGGAAGCCGCCCAGCTGCGCAAGATCCGCCGCGTCGGCGACCGCCTCCAGCTGCAGCGCGGGCAG
This sequence comes from Deltaproteobacteria bacterium, assembly GCA_041499865.1. Taxonomy (GTDB): domain Bacteria; phylum Myxococcota; class Myxococcia; order Myxococcales; family 40CM-4-68-19; genus 40CM-4-68-19. The sequence goes on along the minus strand of JBGQLA010000128.1, from coordinate 1,497 downwards.
CGCCTGCTGGACATCGGCTGCGGCTGGGGCACGCTGGCGAGGGTCCTCGCCGAGGAGCGCGGCGTCGACGCCACCGGCGTGACGCTGAGCACGAACCAGGCGCAGTTCGCGAACAAGGCCATCGAGGAGCGGAAGCTCCAGGACAAGGCGCGGGTGCTGACGCTCGATTACCGCGACATCCCCGCCGCGAAGTGGAACGCGATCTCTTGCCTGGAGATGGCGGAGCACGTCGGCGTCCGCAAGTTCCAGGGCTTCTTGCGCCAGGTCAGCGGCCTGCTCGAGGACGACGGGCTGTTCTTCCTGCAGATCGTCGCCCTGCGCCGGCCGCCGGAGGTCTTGTTCCTGCGCAACGATCGCGGCGGCTACTGGAACGCCGCCGACTTCACCTGGGCGATGTTCATGTCGAAGTACATCTTCCCCGGAGCCGATGCCAGCCTTCCCCTCTCCTTCGTCACCGGGCAGCTGGAGAAGGCGGGATTCGAGATCCGCAACATCGACAACGTCAACGTGCACTACGCGATGACCATCCACCGCTGGTACAGGAACTGGATGAAGAACCGCGATCAGATCGTCAGGGCGTACGGCGAGCGCTGGTACCGCCTCTGGCACCTGTTCCTCGGCTGGTCCGTGTTCACCGGCGAAGAGGGCCGCGGCGACTGCATGCAGATCGTCGCCCACAAGAGCCGCAGGGCCTTCGATCGCTCGCGGTTCGTCGGGTAAGGGCCGCACCCATGCTCCGGGCGCCATGAGCACGCAGCGCGACAGGGCGGAACGGCTCCGGCAGCTCCACCTTGGCCCCCGGCTCCTGGTCCTGCCCAACGCCTGGGACGTTGCCAGCGCGAAAGTGATCGAAGCGGTGGGCGCGAGCGCCGTCGCCACCTCCAGCGCCGGCGTCGCTTACGCCCTCGGCTATCCCGACGGCCAGCGCATCTCCCGCGAGGAGATGCTGGACATGGTCCGGCGCATCGCCGCGGCGGTGCAGGTCCCCGTCTCCGCCGACGTCGAGGCCGGGTACGGCGACACGGAGGAAGCGGCGTCCGCGACTGCCCGCGCGGTGGTGGCCGCCGGCGCGGTGGGCATGAACCTGGAGGACAGCGGCGAAAGCGGCGAGCTGCTGGCGCTGGATCTGCAGCTGGCGCGGATCCGCGCGGTGCGCTCGGCCTCCGAAGCGGCCGGAGTGCCGCTGGTGCTGAATGCCCGGACCGACGCTTTCGCCGCGCGCGCCCTCGCCGGGGAGGCGCGGGTCGGCGAGGCGGTCCGCCGGGGAAACGCCTTCCTTGCCGCCGGGGCGGACTGCGTCTTCGTGCCGTTCGTCAGCGACCAGGAGATCATCGCCCGGCTGGCCAGGGAGATCCGCGGGCCGCTGAACATCCTCGCCAGCCCCGCCTCGCCGCCGCTCGGCGATCTCGAGCGGATCGGCGTGCGCCGGGTCAGCGTCGGATCGACGATCGCCCGCGCCGCCTATGGCCTGGCGCGGAGCAGCGCCGTCGAGCTGCT
>JBGQLA010000127.1:0-11841 GCA_041499865.1 Deltaproteobacteria bacterium | reverse complement strand
TGTGATCGCGGCTCTTCGCCGGCTCGGCGAAGCTCGTCTCCCCCTCGGCGAACAGGCCCGCGAGCAGGACCGCGCTCTTCACCTGCGCGCTGGCGACCTCCGACGACACCGCTCCGGCGCGCAGCGGCCTTCCCCGGCGGACCAGCACCGGCGGCTTCCCTTCGCGGGTCTCGATGGCCGCGCCGAGCTGCCGCAGCGGCTTCGCCACCCGCTCCATCGGGCGCCGCGAGAGCGACTCGTCGCCGGTGAGCGTCGCCGTAACTCCCGCTCCGGCGAGGACGCCGGTGAGCAGGCGCAAGGTGGTGCCGGAGTTGCCGCAGTCCAGCGCGCTCTGCGGCTCGCGGAGTCCGGAGAGGCCCTGGCCGAGGACGATGGCGTCGTCGTCCCCCATGTCCGAATCGCGCTCGGGAAGCGCGGCGCTGCCGGGCGGCCGCTGCGGCGGCACGAACGGGCGCTTCGCGTCCGGGGGAAATTCCGGCGAGCGCGGGGCCGGCAGCCACGGCGTGCCATCGCCGCGCAGCAGCGGCACGCCCAGTTGCGCCAGGCAGCGCGCGGTGGAGCGCACGTCGTCGCCCGCCGCCAGCCCCGCGATCCGGCTCTCCCCTTCGGCCAGCGCCGCGAACAGGAGCGCCCGGTGCGAGATGCTCTTGTCGCCGGGCACGCGCACGCCCTCGGCGCGTACGGGCCGGCGCAGCGGCGAGATGCGCGCCTTCACGCGCGCGCCACCCGGTGCAGCGTGCGCCCCATGGCGGCGGCGATCTTCTCCACCTCGCGCATGAGCTTTTCGAACGCGGCCAGGTTCAGCGACTGCATGCCGTCGCTGAGCGCGCGGTCCGGATCGGGGTGCACCTCGATGAGCAGCCCGTCCGCGCCGCAGGCCACCGCCGCGCGCGCCATCGGGAGCACCGCGCTGCGGATGCCGACGCCGTGCGAAGGGTCGACCACCACCGGGAGGTGCGACTCGCGCTTGAGGAGGGGCACGGCGTTCAGGTCCAGCGTGTTCCGGGTCATGGTCTCGAAGGTGCGGATCCCGCGCTCGCAGAGGATCACCTGCTTGTTGCCGCGGGAGACGATGTACTCCGCGGCCATCAGGAGCTCCTTGAGGGTCGACGACATTCCCCGCTTGAGCAGCACCGGCTTGCGCACGTCGCCGATCGCTTCCAGGAGGGAGAAGTTCTGCATGTTGCGGGCGCCGATCTGCAGCAGGTCCGCCGTCTCCACCACCGCGCCCAGCGTCTCGGTGTCCTTCACCTCGGTGACGACCTTCAGCCCCGTCTGCGTGCGCGCCTTGGCGAGCAGCTCGAGCCCTTTCTGCTTCAGGCCCTGGAAATCGTACGGGCTGGTCCGCGGCTTGAAGGCGCCGCCGCGCAGGAGCGACGCGCCGCTCGCCGCCACGCCGCGCGCCGCCGCGAGGATCTGCGGCTCGCTCTCCACCGCGCAGGGGCCCGCCATCACCACCAGCTCGGGGCCGCCGATGGGGACCCCGGCGACATCCACCACCGTGTCGTCGTGCTTCACCTCGCGGGACACCAGCTTGTAGGGCGCCGTGACCGGAATGCAGTCGGCCACTCCAGGCAGCTCCTGGAAATGGCCCGGGTCGATGGCCCCCTTGTTCCCGGTGATGCCGATCGCGGTGCGTCCGGCGCCGGAGATCGCGTGCGGCGTAAAGCCCAGCTCGCGGACGCGCGCCTCGATGGCGGCCTGCGCCTGCGGTGTCACGTCGGGATGGAGGACGATCAGCATGCCGGGCGCTCCTCTTCGTCGGACGGATCAAAATACCCCAGGAGCGCCCGCCCGTGGGCCCTCACGTGCCCAGGCGAGCGCCGCGGCCCAGGCGGGCGCCCTGCAGCCAGGCTGCCGCCGGCATGCGCTTCCTGCCCTCCGGCTGGACTTCCTGAAGCTCCCACGCGGTGTCGCCGGAGCACACCACCGCCGTCCCCTCCAGCAGCTCGCCGGGTGCGCCGCGAGCGCCCCGGAGCGGACGGGCGGCGTGGATCTTGAGCACCGCCCCGCCCAGCGTCGTCCAGGCGCCGGGCCAGGGCGTAAACCCGCGACGCCGGGCATCGAGCTCGAAAGCGGTGCGCGTCCAGTCCACCCGGCCATCCTCCCGGGTGAGCAGCGGCGCGAGCGTCGCTTTCGCGTGGTCCTGCGGAATCCGGGGCAGCTGGCCGCGGGCGAGCAGCGCCAGCGCTTCCTCCAGCGCGCTCGCGCCGAGCTGGGCGAGCTTGCCGAGGAGCGACTCGCCCGTCTCCTCCGGCTCGATCGCCAGCTTCCGCTGCAGGCGGATGTCGCCGGTGTCGAGGCCCTCGTCGACCTGCAGGATGGTGACGCCGCTCTCGCGGTAGCCGCGCGCTACCGCCCATTGCGCCGGAGCGGCGCCGCGCAGCTCCGGCAAGAGCGACGCGTGCACGTTCAGGCAGCCGCGCACCGGAACCGCCAGGGCGTCCGAGGGGAGGATGCGGCCGTACGCGGCGATCACCGCGACGTCCGGCCGCGCCGAAGCGAGCACCGCCGCGAGCCTTCCCTGCTTGACCTTCGCGGGTTGCTCGACCGGAATTCCGCGCTCCCGCGCCCAGCGCTTTACAGGTGGCTCTCGCAGCTCCTGGTGGCGTCCGACCGGCTTGTCGGGTTGCGCGACGACGAGCACCAGCCCGCCCGCCCGCCGGCAGGCGTCGACGATCGGCAGCGCGAACTCCGGTGTTCCCAGGAAGACGATCCGCATGGGGCTCGGGAACTTAGCAAAACGCACGGGCATCCGACCTCCCATGAAACTCTTCTACGTCCCGGGCGTGTGCTCCCTCTCTCCCCACATCGTGCTCCGCGAGATCGGCGCGGACTTCCAGCTCGACAAGGTGGACCGCAAGACCAAGGTCTCCGAGTCCGGCGCCGACTACAACCAGCTCAACCCGAAGAGCTACGTGCCCGCGCTGCAACTCGACGACGGCACCGTGCTGACCGAGGGCGCCTCGATCCTCATGTACCTCGCCGATCAGAAGGGCGGCGAGAAGGTGGCGCCGAAGGCGGGGACCAAGGAGCGCTACAAGCTGCAGGAGTGGCTGGTCTTCATCGCCACCGAGCTGCACAAGAACTTCAGCCCGCTGTTCCGCAAGACCCCGGACCCGGTTCCGCGAGAGACGCTGCAGAAGCGGCTGGACCTGGTCGCGGCGACGCTCTCGAAGCAGCCGTACCTGCTCGGCGACAAGTTCAGCGCCGCCGACGCGTATCTCTTCACCATCCTCCGCTGGTCCCCGCGCGCGGAGGTCACGCTGCCGCAGCCGCTGCAGCAGTTCATGGAGCGGGTGAAGGCGCGCCCCGCGGTCGCCGAGGCGCTGAAGATCGAGGGGCTGACGTAAGGAAAGGTCCGACGCGAGGGAATTGACGGGACCTCCGATGGCAGGTACGCGAAAGGGCGATGCGATTTCTCGCGCTCGCGCTCGCCCTTTCGCTTTTCGCCTGCAAGCCGGGAGACGCGAACGATCCCCAGACCTGGATCCCGAAGCTCGAGGACAAGGACGCCAAGGTCCGCGCCCAGGCCATCCAGCAGCTCCGCAAGCTGAAGGCGAAACAGGCGGCTCCGCAGATCGCCGAGCTGCTCAAGGATCCGCTGGTCAAGGAGGACGCCGCGCTCGCGCTCGAGGACCTCGGCGGCCCCGAGCAGGTCGACGCCCTGCTCGCCGCGGTGGAGACCACGGTGGGGGCGGGCAGCGACACCGCTGCGCGCGCCGCCAACCGGAGCAACACCCGGATCGCCGAGGCGCTCGGCAACATCGGCGATCCACGCGCCGCGCCGGCGCTCCTGCGCCTGGCGCGCGCCAGCGACGACAACCTGCGGCTCGCCGCGGCGGAGGCGCTCGGCAACGTCAAGGCGAAGGAGGCCGTTCCCGAGCTGTCGCACATCGTCGACGACGCCGCGGCGCCGCCGCTCCTGATCAAGCGCGCGATCGTCGCCCTGGGGCAGATCGGCGACCCGGCGGCGATCCCGGCGCTCGCGCACGGTCTGGTGATCGAGCGGCAGGGGGTCTCGTTCCTGCCGGAGAGCTCGTACGCGCTCCTGGTGATCGGCGAGCCCGCGGTCGAGCCCTTGATGCGCATCGCCCAGGATCAGGATCCGGCGTACCTCGCCTGGACGAAGGAGAACAACCGCGCCCCGGCGGGCACGTACGCGAAGACGGCGCTGGTCCTCGGCGATCTGGGGGACAAGCGCGCCATCCCGGTCCTGCTCTCGAAGCTGAAGTACGTCGATCCCGACCCCATCCCGGCCACCTCCCGCCTGCTCTCGAATCTGGTCCGGATGTTCGCAGCCAACGCGCTGGGACGCATGCGCGCCGCGCAGGCCGCGCCCGCCGTGCAGGCGCTGGTCTCCACCGGGAACGCCCAGGACGAGGACGTCACCACCTTCGCCGCGGAGGCGCTGGTCTGGATGGGGGACCGCGCCCAGGCGCGCGATCTGATGAAGAAGGCGCAGACCGGATTGCTCAAGCTCCGGCTCACGGTCGCGCAGTCCGCGGCGCTGTTCGGGGAGCCCGCCCTGGGCAAGGAGCTCCTCAACCTGGCCTTGCGGGAAGCGAAAGGGTCGCAGCAATCGTGCCTGCGGCAGCTGACCGAGCTGACCATGCCGGTTGACGACCCGCGTCAGGCCTGTGACCTCCTGGCGACGCAGTTCGGCGAGCTTTCAAAACCTCTTGAAGCGGCGCGGGTTTGTGCGACCGATGCCCCGTGCTGGCTCCCCAAGCTGAAAGACCCCGATCCCGTCGTGCGCGCCCGCGCCGCCTACGAGCTCGGCTGGGCGGGATCGGCCGACGCCGTCCCGGCGCTGGCCGCGGCGCTTGCAGAAGAGCAGCCCCTCGTCCGCGTGGCGGCGACGCGCGCCCTCGACTGGCTCGCCTCCGTTCCGGCAGCGCACCCGGCGCTGAAGGGCATCGCCCCGCAGCTTGCCGCCCAGCTCGCCCGAGAGCAGGGAAAGGCCCAGTACGCGAAGGCCAACGAGGAGTTGCGCAGGCTGCACTTGAAGCTCTCCCGGCTGTGATAGACCTCGGAGAGCTTTGGCGAAGCTGACCGGAATCCCCGCTTCTCCCGGCGTCGCGATCGGGCGCGTGTTCCCCGTGGACCGGCGGCGCGCGCGCGTGCCCCGGTATCACATCCAGCCCGAGCAGGTGCCGGACGAGCTCGCGCGCCTCGACTCGGCGATGAAGGACTCCGTCGAGCAGCTGCAGCAGATCCGCCAGAGCCTCGGGGACGGCGAGCAGGGCGACATCCTCGAGGCGCACCGGATGATGGCCAACGATCCCACGCTGCTGGAAGGGTCGAAGGGGCTGATCCGCGACGAGCTGCTCAACGCCGAGTGGGCGGTGCGGCGGCTGGTGCGCGACATGAGCGAGAAGCTGGGCGCCGACGGCTACCTGGCGGAGCGCCGCGCCGACCTCGACGAGGTCTGCGACCGGATCGTGCACAACTTGATCGGCGAGAAGCCGATCACCGTGGCGATCCCGGAGGAAGAGGCGGTGGTCGTCGCCTACGATCTGCCCACGGCGGAAGCGGCGGTGCTGCTCGCCTCGGGAAAGGTCCTGGGGCTGGTCACCGACTTCGGCAGCAAGACCTCGCACACCGCGATCCTCGCCCGCGCCCTGGAGGTGCCGTGCGTGGTGGGCGCGGGGCAGGCGAGCGAGATCGCCCGCGCCGGAGACACCATCGCCCTCGACGGGAGCACCGGCGAGGTCCTTCTCTCGCCCGATCCGGAGGAGGTGCAGCGGTTCGAGGCTGCGGGCGTCGCCGCCAAGTTCCGCGAGGCGGTGCTGCTCGGGGACCGGGACCTGCCGGCGCGCACGCTGGACGGGTTCCAGGTGCACATGCTCGCCAACATCGAGTTCCCCGAGGAGGTGCCGAGCGTCCTCGCGCACGGCGGCGAAGGCGTGGGGCTGTACCGCACCGAGTTCCTCTACCTGAACCGCGAGGAGCTGCCCTCGGAGGAGGAGCACTTCCGCGCCTACAGCAGCATCCTCGAGCGGATGCAGGGGCGGCCCGTCACCATCCGCACCCTCGACCTGGGCGGCGACAAGCTGCCCATCGGCCACCGCTCGCACGAGCCGAACCCCGCGCTGGGGCTGCGCGCCATCCGCTTCACCCTCCGCCATCCCCAGCTCTTCCGCACCCAGGTGCGTGCGCTCCTGCGCGCCTCGGTGCACGGGAAGCTGCAGATCATGCTGCCGATGGTCGCCGCCGTCGGCGAGCTGCGCGATGCCAAGGTGCAGATCGAGCTGATCCGGCAGGAGCTGCTGCGGGAGGGGACGCCGGTGGCGGAGAAGATCCCGGTCGGGATCATGATCGAGACCCCGGCGGCCGCGCTGGCCGCCGATCGGCTGGCCCGCGAGTGCGACTTCTTCTCCATCGGGACCAACGACCTGATCCAGTACTCGCTGGCCATCGACCGCGGCAACCGCGACGTCGCCTATCTCTACCGGCCGCTCCACCTGGGCGTGCTGCGCCTGATCCAGGCCTCCGTCGAGGGCGCCAAGGCGGCGGGGATCCCCTGCGCCATGTGCGGGGAGATGGCGGGGGATCCGGCGTACGCGCTGGTGCTGCTCGCGCTCGGGCTCGACGAGCTGTCGATGAACCCGGCGGACATCCCCAAGGTAAAGCGGGTGATCCGCTGCGCCGACGTTGGCGCGGCGAAGAAGATGCTGGAGGAGGCGATGGCGTTCTCCTCCCACGACGAGATCGAGCGCCACGTGCTCGAGTACATGCGGACGCACTTTCCCCAGCTGATCGACGAGCCCGTCGGGCAGGGTCCTGAACGCCCCGTTTGACGTTGACACGGCCTGGCAACGGGGTGATTCTGCGCGGCCTTTCGTTCCACGCCGGCACGATCCGGGTCTGAGGACAACAATGCAGCTTCGCGACGCTCTCTTCTCTTCCGAATCCGTCACCGAAGGCCACCCCGACAAGGTCTGTGATCAGGTTTCCGACGCGGTGCTCGACGAGTGCCTGCGCCAGGACAAGTCCAGCCGGGTCGCGCTGGAGACCGCCGTCAAGACCGGGCTGGTCCTCCTCATCGGCGAGATCACCACCCGGGCCAGGCTCGATTACTCGACCATCGTCCGCCGCTCGGTGGAGCGCATCGGGTTCAACGACGGCTCCATGGGCTTCGACTCGCGCAGCTGCGCGGTGATGGTGGCGGTGGAGCAGCAGTCCCCCGAGATCGCCATGGGGGTCGACTCCAGCGCCGCCAAGGAGCAGGGCGCCGGCGACCAGGGGATGATGTTCGGCTATGCCTGCGACGAGACGCCGGAGCTGATGCCCCTGCCCATCGCGCTCGCGCACCGGCTCACCCGCCAGCTCGCCAAGGCGAGGCGGGGCGAGCTGAAGTGGCTGCGCCCCGACGGCAAGAGCCAGGTCACGGTCGAGTACCGCGGCGGCCGCCCGCACAAGGTGCAGGCGGTGGTGATCGCCGCGCAGCACGACGACTCGGTCAGCACCGAGCACCTGCGCGAGGCGATCAACTCCGAGGTGATCGACAAGGTGGTCCCGGTGGAGCTGCGCGGGCCGGACATGAAGCGGATGATCAACGCCACCGGCCGCTTCATCATCGGCGGTCCGATGGGCGACTCCGGCGTCACCGGGCGCAAGATCATCGTCGACACCTACGGAGGGATGGGACACCACGGGGGCGGCGCGTTCTCCGGCAAGGACCCCTCCAAGGTGGACCGCAGCGCGGCGTACGCGGCACGCTGGGTGGCGAAGAACGTCGTCGCCGCCGGCCTCGCCCGCCGCTGCGAGGTGCAGGTGGCGTACGCCATCGGCGTGGCCGAGCCGGTCTCGATCATGGTGGAGACGTTCGGGACCCACGCGGTTCCGGAGGAGCGGATCGAGAAGGCGGTGCGGGCCACCTTCTCGCTCAAGCCGGCGTCGATCATCCGCGACCTCGACCTGCTCCGCCCGATCTACGAGAAGACCGCCGCCTACGGACACTTCGGCCGCAGCGAGCCAGAGTTCACCTGGGAGCGCACGGATCGGGCCGAAACGCTGAAGCAGGCAGCGGGCCTCAAAGGCGCCGCCTAGCTGCGCGCCGCCGTGGTCGGCGGACCCGGCCTGAAGGACGAGCATCCGACCGCAGACTTTGGCCTGGCATTTCGCCTGTGATCAGGGTGGCGCCCAGCCTTCAGATGCGATACACGGGCGCGCTCAATCCGGGAGAGACGATGGCAGTGAGCAAGAAGCAGATGAAGACCGCGCACCACGTGAAGGACCTCGACCTCGCTCCCAAGGGGCACGGGCGCATCGAGTGGGCGGGCCGGTCGATGCCGGTGCTGACCGACATCCGCGACCGGTTCGCGAAGCAGAAGCCCCTCAAGGGCCTGCGCGTCAGCGCCTGCCTGCACGTGACCACCGAGACCGCGCATCTGATGCAGACGCTGCACGCGGGAGGGGCCGAGCTGGTGCTCTGCGCCTCGAACCCGCTCAGCACGCAGGACGACGTGGCCGCCGCGCTGGTCGACGAGGGGATCAGCGTCTACGCCATCAAAGGCGAGGACCGGAACACGTATTTCGAGCACATCAAGGCCGCGCTCGATCACGCGCCGAACCTCACCATGGACGACGGCTGCGATCTCGTCTCCAGCCTGGTCACCAGCCGCCGCGAGCTGCTCAAGAACGTGATCGGCGGCACCGAGGAGACCACCACCGGCGTGCAGCGCCTCCGCGCCATGCAGCTCAAGGGCGACCTCGCCTTCCCGGTGATCAGCGTCAACGACGCGCTCACCAAGCACATGTTCGACAACCGGTACGGCACGGGCCAGAGCACCCTCGACGGGATGATCCGCGCCACCAACCGGCTGCTGGCCGGCAGCGTCTTCGTGGTCCTCGGCTACGGCTGGTGCGGCCGCGGGCTGGCGATGCGCGCCAAGGGAATGGGCGCCGACGTGGTGGTCACCGAGATCGATCCCCTCAAGGCGCTGGAAGCGACCATGGACGGCTACCGGGTGATGCCGGGCCTGGACGCGGCGAAGATCGGCGACTTCTTCTGCACCGTCACCGGCAACTGCGAGGTGCTGGCGCAGCCGCACTTCGAGCGGATGAAGGACGGCGCCATCGTCGCCAACAGCGGCCACTTCAACGTCGAGGTGGACATCGGCTGGCTGGAGAAGAACGGCAAGAAGCGCACGGTGCGCGAGTTCGTCGACGAGTACACGCTCAAGGGCGGCAACCGCATCGCCATCCTCGGCGAGGGGCGCCTGATCAACCTCGCCAGCGCGGAGGGGCACCCCAGCTCGGTGATGGACATGAGCTTCGCCAACCAGGCGCTGAGCGCCGAGTACGTGGTGAAGAACCACAAGACGCTGGAGAAGAAGGTCTATCCGGTGCCCGACGCGATCGACCGGGAGATCGCGCGCCTCAAGCTGAAGAGCATGGGCGTGCGGATCGACAAGCTGACCCCGAAGCAGGAGAGCTATCTCGCCTCCTGGGAAGAAGGGACGTAGAAAAGCGCGATGCCGGTCTGGCAAGCGCTGGTCTACGGGGTCGTCCAGGGCCTCGCGGAGTTCCTGCCCATCTCCTCCAGCGCGCACCTGGCGCTGCTGCCCTGGATTTTCGGATGGGAGGATCCGGGCCTCGCCTTCGACGTGGCCCTGCACTGGGGCACGCTCGCCGCCGTCCTGGCGGTCTTCTGGAAGGACTGGATCCGGCTGATCCTGGCCGGGCTGGGCGGGCGCGGCGCTCCGGGCGACAAGCGTCTGTTCTGGGGCCTGGCGATCTCCTCGATCCCCGCCTCCATCATCGGAAAGCTGCTCGACAAGTGGGCGGAGACGAACCTGCGCGCGCCCTTGCTGATCGCCGCGACGACGGCCCTGCTCGGCCTGATCCTCTGGTATGCGGACAGCGTGGGACGGAAGACGCGCGCGCTGGACCAGATGACCCTCGGGCGGGCGTTCACCATCGGCGTCGCGCAGGCCGCCGCCCTGGTGCCCGGGGTCTCGCGCAGCGGCGCCACCATCTCGACGGGACTGTTCATGGGCTTCACCCGCGAGGAGACCGCGCGCTTCAGCTTCCTGATGAGCACGCCGATCATCTTCGGCGCGGGCCTGCTCAAGCTTCCCAAGATGGTGCACGACATGCGTTCCGGGGAAGGCGGCCTGACCTGGGCGGCGGTGGCGGCGGGGTTCGTCGCCTCCGCGATCGTGGGGGCGGCCGTGATCCGCTGGATGCTCGACTACCTGCGCCGCCGCACCTACGCGGTGTTCGCCTGGTATCGCCTGGCTCTGGCGGCCCTGGTGGTGGTGCTGTGGCTGAGCGGAAAGAGGTAACCCTCGCCCAGATCCGGCGGGCGATCGCCCGGCACAACCCGGTGCTGCGTCCCGAGTTCGGGCGGGCGGCGGCGGTGCTGGTCCCGCTCCTCCCTCGGCCGGAGGGGCTGCACGTCCTCTTCACCGAGCGGAGCATGGAGCTGCGCTCGCACGCCGGGCAGATCAGCTTTCCCGGCGGCTCGGTCGACGCTGCCGACCCTGACGTGCGCGCGGCGGCCTTGCGCGAGGCGCGCGAGGAGGTGGGGCTGCGCAAGGAGCACGTCGAGGTCCTGGGGACGATCGACGATTGCCCCACGTTCGTCACCGGCTACGTGATCACCCCGCTGGTGGGAGTGGTGGACCCGCTCGCGTTCACCGCCGCCGGCCGCTACCCTTGGGAACCGAGCCCGGCGGAGATCGCCGCGCTGCACGAGCTGCCGCTCTCCGGGTTCCTCGATCCGGCGAACCTGCGCGTCGAGATGCGCGAGCGCGAAGGGGTGCAGTTCGAGCTCTACTGGTACACCGTGGAGGGCAACGTGGTGTGGGGAGCGACGGCCCGCATCCTGAATCAACTGATCACGCTCGCGCAGGAGGCACCATGAGCTTGCACGCAGTGATCCTCGCCGGCGGGAGCGGAACGCGCTTCTGGCCGCTCTCGCGGGTGAAGAAGCCCAAGCAGTTCCTCCCGCTGGTCACCGGCCGCTCGCTGATCGCGGAGACGTTCCTGCGCGTCGAGCCGCTCTGCTCCGCCGCGCGCACCTGGGTGGTCTGCGGCAAGGACCACGCGCAGGCAGTGCGCCAGGCGCTGCCGGCGCTGCCCGAGCGGCACTTGCTGGTGGAGCCGGCGGCGCGCAACACCGCGCCGGCCATCGGCCTCGCCTGCGTGCACGCGCTGCGCGAGGACCCGGAGGCGGTCCTGGCGGTATTGCCCAGCGATCACCACGTCGCGCGGCCCGACGCGTTCCGCGAGGCGCTCTCGGCGGCGGCCCGGGCCTGCGAGGGCGGGGATCTGCTCACGCTCGGGATCCATCCCACCCGGCCGGAGACGGGATACGGGTACCTGAAGCGCGGCGAAGAGAAGGCGCCGGGAGTGTTCGCGGTGGACGCGTTCGTGGAGAAGCCGGATGCGAAGACCGCGCAGCGGTACCTCCAGGATGCGGGTTATTCCTGGAACGCGGGGATCTTCGTCTTCCGCGCCGACGCGATGCTCGGCGCGCTCCGGCGGCACCTGCCCGAGGTGCACGAAGGCCTGGTGAGCGGCGGCGACTTCGCCTCGCTGCAGTCGATCAGCATCGACTACGGGGTGATGGAACCGGAGTCGCAGACCACCCGCCGGATCTCCCTGGTCGCCGGCGACTTCGGCTGGAGCGACGTCGGCTCGTTCGCGGCATTGCCGGAAGTGCGCGCGCTCGACGCGCGCGGGAACGCGGTGGCGGGCGACGCGCTGGCGATCGATTGCGACGACTGCGTGATCCTCTCCGAGGGCAAGCGGCTGGTGGCGGCCGTGGGGCTGCACGGGCTTTGCGTGATCGACGCCGGCGATGCGCTGCTGGTGGTTCCGCGCGAG
>JBGQLA010000126.1:0-11952 GCA_041499865.1 Deltaproteobacteria bacterium | reverse complement strand
GTCCTCGGGGCTGAGCTGCGCGAGCAGCCGCGTATACGCCGGCTCGTCCTCCGGGCGCACCGGGCGCGCCAGCACCTTGCTCCCGTCGTCCAGGGTGAGCTCCTCCTCCAGCTCGCTGGGGTACGGGCGGATGGAGAGCGCGGCCCGGCCGGGCTGCCGCGGCTCGATCGCCAGGCGAACCTCCTGCGCGAGCACGCCGCCGCGGTCGGCGAGCAGGGGATTGATCTGCAGCACCGACACCTCCGGCAGGTCCACCGCGACGTCCGACAGGCGCACCAGCAGCGCCTGGAGCGCCGTCTGGTCCAGCCCCGATCGATTGAACGTCTGCGCCACCATGTGGGCGATGCCGGTGCGGGAGATCATCTCCTCCGCGAGCGCCATGTTCAGCGGCGGCAGCGAGAGCGCGCCGCCTTCGCTGCTGCTCTTCTGCAGCCCGCCCGGACTGAGATGGATGACGCGGCCGAACACGGGGTTGCTGGCGATGCCGGCCATCAGGATCAGCGCATCGGGCCGCCCTGCCGCGGGGTGCACGACGACGCGCGTCTCCGGCATTCCCGGCAGCTCCGCGCCGGGATCCGCGAACAGGGCGGCGGCGGCTTCCCGGACCGCGCTCTCGGAGTCCAGCTTCGACGATGCGGGCGCGCGCATCGAGAGGTGCAGGCTGACCGGGAATCCCAGCTCGCGGGCAAGGCGCACCGCATCGTCGGGGCTCGAGGCCAGCCGCGCGGGCACCGCCGGGATGCCGTAGCATTCGAGCACCTGCGAAATCTCCTCCTCGTGCAGCCAGCGGCGGCCTTCGCCGAGAGCGGAGGCGATGATGGTCCCCGCCCGCTCGCGCATCCGCGCTGCCGCCTTGTCCGGCATCGGCGTGGCCGGCGTCTGGCGGAGCAGGTACTGGCTTCGCTGGTAGCGCACCAGGTGCAAGAACGCCCGCGTCGCCTTCTCCGGCGTCGGGTAGTTCGCGATCCCCGCCTCGGTGAAGCGGCGGTGGGCGCTGCCCCTGGGATCGGACCCCAGCCAGCAGGCGAGGACGTAGCGCTCGCTGTCCTTGACGGCCTCGATCACCTGGGCGGCGCAAGCCTCTTCCGGGGCAACCGCGGTGTCGGTGTGCATCACCAGCAGGGCGTTCACGCCCGGGTCCGCCAGCAGAACCGACACCGCCTCGTGGTACCGGGCGGGGGTCGCGCGGCGGCCGATGTCGACGATGGAGTCCGGCTGCGCGGTGGCGGAGGTCAGGGCGGCGAGCTTCTCGCGGGTGCCCGGCGACAAGCGGGCCCCCTTTCCGCCGCCTTCGCTCAGCGCACCCAGCGCCATCTCGGCCGGTCCCAACCCGTTGCCCAGGATGACGAGGTGCTCGCCCGCTGGCCGCCGCCCATGCGTGAGCGCCTGCGCGGCGTCGAACAGCTCGTCGATGTCGCGCACCCGGAGGATGCCGGCGCGCTGCATCGCCACGTCGTGGACGGCGTCGGGATCCACGCCCGGAAGCACCTGCCCGCCGGGGAAGACGATTCCGGTCTCGCCGCCGCCCAGGCTGGGCCTGATGGCGATCACCGGCTTGATTCGCGCCAGCGCGCGCGCCGCGGACATGAACTTGCGGCTGTCGTACAGCTTCTTCAGGTACAGGAGCACGGCGTGCGTGTGCGGATCGGTTGCCACGTAGTCGAGGAGATCGCCGAGGACCACGTCGATCCCCTCGCCGTGAGAGATCACCTGGGAGAACCCGATCGAGCGTCTCTCGGCCCAGGGCAGCATCCCGGCGATCAGCGAGCCCGACTGCGAGATCAGGCTGACATTGCCGGGCCGCGCGCGGCCCACCATCCAACTCGCGTTCAGCTTCGCGCTCGGCACCTGGATCCCGTCCGACCCGGGCCCCAGCATGCGCAGGCCGTAGGGCGCCGCGGCGGCCAGCAGGGCGGACCGCAGGGCGGTGGCGCGGGCGGGATCCCGCGCGCGCGACATCACGATCGCGGCGCGCGTTCCCTGCCTGCCCAGCCTCTCCACGACGCCTGGGAGCGTGTCCTCGGGCGTGCAGAGGACCGCGAGATCCGGCACCACCGGCAAGTCCTTGATCGAGCGGTAGCAGCGGACGCCGAGCACCGAATCGTGCTTCGGGTTGACCGGAAGGATGGGCCCGTCGAACTCCGCTTGCAGCAGGTTGCGCAGGACCGATGCGCCGAGGCTGTCGGCGAGCTTCGACGCGCCGATGACGGCCACGGAGCGCGGCTGGAAGAAACCCTTGAGGCTCGCGAGGCTCACCGCGCCGTCCTCCACCGCCTGACACGCCGGGGAAAGTGTACACCCGCCGCCTCAGGGCGGCGATCGGCGCAGCGACCCGAGGAGAAAGAGGCCCCACGCCACGGTCGCGCAGAGGAATGCGGAAGCGGCGAGGCCGAGCCACCGGTAGACGTGCGCCTGGTCGGTGTTGACCAGCACGCGCAGCGCCAGCGCGGCGAGCAGGAGCGCTCCCATCAGCGCGACGGGCCAGGGCCGCTGTCCGAGAAGCTGCGGAGCGCCGCCGTGCGAGAGCACCACGTGGATCGAGATCGACAAGGCGAGCAGGGCGAAGCACCCGATGAACGTCACGTGCAGCCCGGCCGTCGGGTACTCCGGAAACGCGGCCACGCAGGCGTACCCGGCGGGCAGGAACCAGCCAGCCAGCCAGATGAACCGGCGGTGCAGCCCGGGCACCGTGGGCCGCCGCCAGATCTCCGCCGAGGCGAGCAGCACCACGAGGACGATGGCCGCGCGCAGCGCGAAGCCGAGCCGGATCGAGACCAGCACCTCGAGGAAGAAGGTGCCGATGAAGGCGATCCCGGCGAGGAGGTGCAAGGCCTTGGCGCGCCCGGACGGCCCGGGACCGCCGAGCGGCGGCGCCCCCCGGGTGATCACCGGCAGCAGCATCCCGCCGATTCCGAGCACGAGGCCGGTGAACATGCCCTGCAGGATGATCGAGCGGCCGACGTCGTGGATCCAGAACCGATCCTCGCCCATCGCGCCGCCGACGCCGGCGAGGATCGATCCCCCGGTGCCCATCAACAGGGCGAGCACCACCCAGACGAAGCTGTTCGGCACCCGCGGCGCGGCTCCCGGCGCGCGAAACCGGCTGACCGCGAACTGGATCAGCACGCCCATCAGCAGGAGCCAGGGAAGCTGCGAGAGCGCCCACCTCTCGTACCAGGCGCCGGCGGTGATCGCGATCGGCGCCGCCACCCCGACCGCCATCTGCCAGGCGGCGGGAGGCGCGGTCGCCGTCCGGCGCGGGATCAGGGTGAAAAGGAATCCGACCGCGAAGCAGGTCATGAAGCCTTCGATCTGCGCGAAGGCGTGGAAGATCGATCGGTACTCGCCGATCACGCCGGTGGCGAGCAGGAGCCAGTGCAGGACGCCGGCCCAGGCGAGCAGCACGCCGAGCGGGAAGAGGACGCGGTATGGATCGGTGCGCCAGCCCGGGAGAGCGCTCGACGACGCAGGCAGCTGGATGGCCATGGGGCCCATGGATAGGCTCGGACGGCGTCGCCGCACAACCCTGTGCTCCCGCCCGCCAGCCGTACCCTCGACCGTTCGAGTGGGACGTTCCGCCGCGAAGCGGGTGCAGGATGACCCCGCATGTCCTATCCTCGCGGCGTCTTGCGAACGGGTCAGCCACGCCGATCGGAGGTCTTCCGCGCGACCGTCTGGGGATGTCTGGCCGCCGCGCTGGTGGTGGCGGGCACGGTCCTCGGCAGCCGCGGGCTGAAGGATTTCGACACCGCGCTGGTGCCGTACGCCGGCGCGACGGTGTTCGCGGCCTTCGGCCTCGGATACCGCTACTCGATGTGGCTGCAGCGGCCGCCCACGCGCCTGTACTGGTTCCGCGGATGGCAGATCTTCCTCGAGCCGTCGCGCCTGGCCGCGAATCTGGTCTTCCTGGTGCGCCGGCTGTTCGCGAACTTCGTCGTGCAGTCCTTCATCGCCCGCCGGGGCGCGGCGCGCTGGGCAGCCCACTGGCTGATCTTCTGGGGCTGCGTGCTCGCGGCGCTGGTCACCTTTCCGCTCTCGTTCGGCTGGATCCGGTTCGAGACCGTCCCGCACTCGCAGGAGGTCTACCAGGCGTTCGTCTTCGGGCTGCCGGTCTTCCGCTTCCCTCTGGGATCGCCGCTCGCGCCGCTGGTCTTCAACGTCCTGGACATCGCCGCCGTGCTGGTGCTGGCGGGGATCGGGATCGCCATGTGGCGCAGGGCGCGCGACCGCGGCGCGCTCGCCGTGCAGCAGCTCTCCAACGACCTGATGCCGCTCTTCCTCCTCTTCGCCATCTCCGTCACCGGCTTGCTGCTCACCGTCTCCACCCACGCCGCGCGGGGCTATCACTACGGCTTCCTCTCCGAGTTCCATGCGGTGACGGTGATCTTCACGCTGCTCTACCTGCCGTTCGGCAAGTTCTTCCACATCTTCCAGCGCCCGGCACAGCTCTCGATCGAGTTCTACCGGCGCGCTTCCGCCGCCGGGCCGCAGGCGGCGTGCGCGCGCTGCGGGCGGCAGTTCGCCGGCCGGCTACACATCGACGACCTGAAGCAGGTCGAGGAGGGGTTGGAGATCAAGTTCGCCGCCGCGGGCGCGCATTACCAGGACGTGTGCCCGCTCTGCCGCCGCAAGCTGCTGGCGATCACCCAGGACGGGTTGTGGCGCGAGCGTGGCCGCCCCCGGCCGGAGGCGCCCTGAGCGATGGCGAAGCTCCCCGATACCATCCAGAATCTGGTCGCGCGCTACGGCCCGCGGGTGCAGACGGAGCCCGCGGAGGGCTGGCAGCCCATCGGCGAGGCGGACCGGCTGGTGAAGACCCATTGCTGCTTCTGCGGGCAGCAGTGCGGCATCCAGCTCAAGGTCAAGGACAACCAGGTGGTCGGGTTCGAGCCCTGGGAGGAGTTCCCCTTCAACAAGGGAAAGCTCTGCCCCAAGGGCGTCAAGCGCTACCTGCAGAACTCGCACCCCGACCGCCTGCTCGCGCCGCTCGAGCGGGTGGAAGGCCAGGGCTTTCGCGAGATCCCCTGGGACGGCGCGCTCGACCGGGTGGCGCGGGAGATGAAGCGGATCCAGGCCGCGCACGGCAACGACGCCTTCGCGGTGCTCACCGGCGCCTCGCTCACCAACGAGAAGGCGTATCTGATGGGCAAGTTCGCGCGCGTGGCGCTGCGCACCGCGAACATCGACTACAACGGCCGCCTCTGCATGGTCTCGGCGGCCGCCGCCTCGAAGAAGGTCTTCGGCATCGACCGCTCGGGGAACCCGTGGAGCGACATCCCCAAGGCGGAGGTGCTGCTGATCGCCGGCTCCAACATCGCCGAGTGCTCGCCCATCACCACCGACTACGTCTGGCAGGCGCGCGAGAACGGGGCGAAGATCATCGTCCTCGATCCGCGGCTCACGCCGATCGCGCGCACCGTCGATCTCTTCATCCCGGTGCGGCCCGGCGGCGACATCGGGATCTTCAACGCCATGCTGCAGGTGATGATCCGGCGCGGCTGGATCGACCGGCGCTTCATCGCCGAGCACACCGTCGGGTGGGAGGCGGTGGAGAAGACGGTCGAGAAGTACACGCCGGAGTACGGCGCGAAGATCGCGGGCGTCCCTCCCTCGCTGATCGTCAAGGCGGCGGAGCTGTGGGGGCCGGCGAAGACCAGCTTCCTCCTCCATGCGCGGGGGATCGAGCACCACTCGAAGGGCGTGGAGAACTGCCTGGCCGCGCTGAATCTTGTGGTGGGCTCCGGCCGTATCGGCCGCGAGGGCTGCGGGTACGCGATGATCACCGGCCAGGGCAACGGGCAGGGCGCGCGGGAGCAGGGGCAGAAGTGCGATCAGCTCCCGGGCTCGCGCGACGTGGAGAACCCGGCGCATCGCAAGTACATCGCGCAGGTCTGGGAGGTGCCGGAGCCGTCGATTCCCCACAAGGGGCTCTCGGCGGTGCCGCTGCTGGAGGCGATCCACGCCGGCAAGATCAAGGGCCTCTTGCTGATCTGCTTCAACCCGCTGGTCTCGCTGCCCGACCAGAACTTCATCCGCGAGGCGCTGGAGAAGCTGGAGTTCTTCGCGGGCATCGACTTCTTCCTCTCCGAGACGGTGCGCCATGCCGACGTGGTCCTGCCCGGGTCGCTGATGGAGGAGGACGAGGGCACCACCACCAACGTCGAAGGGCGCGTCATCCACCACACGAAGGCGGTGGATCCTCCTGCGGAAGCCTGGGAGGACTGGCGGATCATCTGCGAGCTTGCGCAGCGGCTCGGCGCGGGCGAGAAGTTCAAGTACCGCTCGACGAAGGAGATCTTCGATGAGTTGCGGCGCGCCTCGTCGGGCGGCGTCTCCGATTACTTCGGGATCACCTGGGAGAAGATCGACGAGCAGATGGGCGTGTTCTGGCCCTGCCCGGCGCTCGACCACCCGGGGACGCCGCGGCTCTACGAAGGCGCCCGCTTCGGGCACCCCGACGGGAAGGCGCATCCGCAGCCGGTGGAATGGCGTCCGGCGGCCGAGGAGCCCGATGCGGAGTACCCGATCGTCCTCACCACCGGCCGCACCGTCGCGCAGTACCTCTCCGGCACGCAGACGCGGCGCATCGGCGGGTTGGTGGCGCAGGCGCCGGAGCCGTGGTGCGAGATCCATCCCCGGCTGGCGGAGAAGCTCGGGATCGAGGACGGCGACTTCGTCAAGGTCGAGAGCCGGCGCGGAAATCTGGTGGTCCCCGCCCGCGTGGTCACGACCATCCGCCCGGACACGGTCTTCGTGCCGTACCACTGGCCGCTGGACCGCGCGGCGAACCGGGCGACCATCCGCGCCATCGATCCCGTCTCCAACATCCCCGAGTACAAGATCTGCGCGGTGCGCGTCAGCAAGACTTCGCGTCCCGACGATGCCATCGCCCACCTGCCGCCGCAGGCCGGGGGGCTCCTGTGAGCGAGCTGGCCTTCTTCATCGACTACTCGCGCTGCATCGGCTGCCGCGCCTGCGTGCAGGCCTGCGAGGAGTGCGACACGCACCGCGGGCGATCGATGATCCATCTGGAGGCCATCGACGAGCGCGACAGCGTGCAGACCGCGCCCCAGGTGTGCATGCACTGCAAGGATCCCATCTGCGCGCGCGTCTGCCCCGCCGACGCCATCAAGCAGACTCCCGACGGGGTCACCCAGAGCGCGCTCAAGCCGCGCTGCATCGGCTGCTCGAACTGCGTGCTGGCCTGCCCGTTCGGGGTGCCGAACTACTACGGCGGGATCGACCAGATGATGAAGTGCGACTACTGCTACGACCGCACCAGCGCGGGCAAGCGGCCGATGTGCGCCACCGTCTGTCCCTCGCAAGCGCTGGCCTTCACCACTCTCGAGGAGATCGAACGCACGCGCCAGGGCAAGGCCATCAACCGCTGGGTCTTCGGGAACGAGGTGGTGGAGACCAAGGTCTTCGTGATCACGCCAAAGGCCACGCGCGAGGTCCGCCTCGACCTGGTGCAGCTCGGCGGCAAGAAGCACGAGCCGTTCGACGTGGCCGCGCTGCTGGAGGGATCGCCATGAGCGATGCTCCGCGCTGGAGTGAGGACTTCCCCATCCTCTGGGACGAGGATCACTACGTCACCCGCCGCGATCTGGCGAAGTTCCTCACCTTGGGCTCGGGAACCATCGTGGCCGCGACGGTCGGAGTGGCGGTGATCGGCGACCGCCTGCGGCCGCGGGGTCGGGGCCCGCGCATGCGCATCGAGGGCGCGGAATCTCTCCCCCGCAACGGATCGCTGCTCTTCACCTATCCCACCGCCGAGGACCCCTGCATCCTCGTCCGCCGAGCCGACGGGACGCTCGCGGCGTACTCGCAGGTGTGCACGCACCTCTCCTGCGCAGTGGTGCACCGGCCGGCGGAGGACGAGCTCTTCTGCCCCTGCCACCAGGGCCACTTCGACTGCCACGACGGAAGGCCCAGCGCCGGTCCGCCGACGCGGCGGCTCCCGCGGGTGCAGCTCGAGCGCAGCGCCGGCGGCATCTTCGCCATCGGCGTCGAGGTCTAGCGTGGAGACCGGGCGCCAGGGGACCACCCTCTTCACCGGCATCTGCCTCCTGATCGCGGTGCTGGTGATCATCCAGCTCTGGCTGCTCGGCGCCGCGCTGGACGCCGCTCTCAGCGGCGAGCCGCGCCTCGCCATTCCGGCGTCGATCGCCTCGGCGGTCCTGTTCGCGGTCAACGCGGGCCTGCTCTGGTACGTCTTCGATTTCGACCGGCGCCGCCGGAGGGTGGACCCGGATGCCTGAGGAGCAGCACCGGCCCACCCTGTTCGAGCCGTTGGTCATCCGCGGCATTGCCCAGCGCCTGCGCCTGCAGTGGCTGCTCACCCGGTTCGACGAGCGGAAGGTGTGGGCGGCATTCATGTTCGTGAACGGCTTCGTCACCATCGCGCTGCTGGCGATGGTGGCGCTGGCCACCGGCACGCCGTTCGTCTTCCCCTCCCTCGGGCCGACGGCCTTCCTCTTCTTCTTCGATCCGCGCGCTCCCAGCGCCTCGCCGCACCACGCGGTGATCGGGCACGCCATCGGGATCCTCTGCGGGTACGGCTCGCTGCTGGTCTTCCACCTTCAAGATGCCGGAAGCGCGCTGGCGCTGGGCACGACCTGGCCTCGCGTGCTGGCGGCGGCGCTCTCGCTGGCCTCGACCGGCGCGCTGATGATCCTGCTCAACGCCGCGCACCCGCCGGCGGGCGCCACCACCCTGATCATCTCGCTCGGGGCGATCACCCGTCCGACCCACCTGATCATCATCGAGGTGGCGCTGGTGCTCCTGGTGCTGCAGGCGATCGTCATCAACCGCCTGGCCGGGCTCGATTATCCGCTCTGGCGCCCGCGCGAGCGCGCGCCCCGCTGATGGCGCCCAAGCATCCGCTGCTCCTGCCGCCGTTCGCGCTGGTGGCGCTCGCGGCCGCCCTCTGCGGGAGCACGCTGGGGGCCATCCTCATCCTCCGCATCCAGCTCGCGCTCGGGCCCGTGGATCCGCTGTGGAAGCAGGTGCACGGACAGGCGCAGGTGTTCGGCTTCCTGGTTCCGCTGGTGCTCGGGTTCGGAACCTACCTGGTGCCGCGGATCGTGGCGGGATATCCGATCCGCGCGGGTCTCGCGCTCCCGGCGCTGGCTGCGCTCGCGCTGGCTACCGCCGCGAACTTCGTCGTGCCGCTGGCCTCCGGAGCCACGGCGTCGCTGCTCCGCCGCGCTCTCGCGCTGCTGGTCGCGTTCGGCGCGCTGGCCGGCGCGGCTTGCCTCGAGGCGCCGATGGCGGCGCGGAGACGCGAGGGCGATCGCCGGCGAGGGCACGAGGTGCTCCTTCAGGCCGCGCTCGCCTTTCTTGCCCTCGCCGGCCTCGCCGACGGCGCGGCCTGGTGGCTCTCCGCCGGGCAGCCAGACGCGGATCTGCTCCCGGGGCTCGCCTCGGCGGCGTGGAGGCTCGCGGTGGAGGGTTTCGCGCTCGGGATGGCCTTCGCGGTGTCGGCGCGGATGTTCTCCGGCTTTCTCGGCGTCGAGCCGGCGCTCGGGGATCCTCTGGGGCGAAAGCCCGCCGGCGCGAAGGGGCGCGATCGGGTGTTCGCCGTTGCCGCCTGGCTGTGGGTCGCGTCGGTGGCGCTCGGCGCCGGCGGCGCGCTCTGGGGTTCGACGCCGCTGGAGCGAGCGGCGGACGTGCTCTTCGCCGTCGGGGCGGTCCCGCTCGCGCTGCGACTGGGACTCGCCTCCACCGCCGGGGGCCCGGCCATCGATCGCACCCGCGATCCGCTGTTCCCGTTCGGCGCCCGTGCGGCATACGCGCTGCTCGTCGCCGGGGCCCTGGTCGGCGCCGCCGCCGGCGTGGCGGACCTGCTCGGGCTCCGCGTTCATTCCCTCTGGCTCGACGTGCGGCGGCACCTGCTCAACATCGGGTTCCTGCTCACGCTGATCGCGACCATGGCAGGCCGGCTCGCGCCCGGGTTCGCCGGCCGGCCGCTCGCGTTCCCCTGGTTGCGCGCGTTCGCCGTTGTCGCGTTCGCGCTCTCCGCCGCGCTTCGCGCTTTCGAGGGGATCGCCGGGCAGTGGGGTCCCGACGGGCTGCTCTGGCTCTCCGCGCTCTCCGGTCCGCTGGGGGCGGCCGCGTTCTTCGCCCTGGCGGCGAGCCTGGGGGCGACGCTCCTCCGCGCGAAGCCGCAGCCGTCAGCGTGACTCGAGGCGCGCCTTGTCGCCGGGGTGGAACTCGCGCGCGTCCATCGGGTCCTCGAGCACGAAGGCGACGAGGCCGGGCCCGCGCCGCGCCGCGCGCACCGGATCGAGCGCGGCCACCCGCGCGCCGTTGAGGAACGGCTTCGCGGGCAACGCGTCCGGAGCGCCGCGCAGCGGCCGCGCGAAGACCACCGGCACGCAATGCACGCCGCCTTCGTTGATCAGGAGCGACGCCTCCACCTCGAAGTCCATCGCGACCGCGTCCTTTCCCATGTGCCTCCCCGGCTCTCACGATGCAGGCGGAACGGCCGCGGCGCAAGCGCGAGCAGCGGCCGCCCGCTCTGCTGTACGATGTCCGGCGCGCAGGGGCCGCTGCGCAGCCAGGACGAGCGTGCAGGACGAGCACCCGCCGCATCCGGCGCCGACGGCGCGCCTCTTCTTCCGCCGCTGGACGGAGACGGATCTTCCCCTCGCGCTCGCGTTGTGGGGCGACCCGCGCGTCACCGCGCTGATCGGCGGGCCGTTCGACAGCCAGCGCGTGCGCCTCCTGCTCGACGCGCAACTTGCCGCCGATCTGCAGTACTGGCCGGTGTTCCTCCGCGCCGGTTCCGCGTTCGCCGGATGCTGCGGGCTGCGGCCGTATCCGCCGCGCGCACGGACGCTCGAGCTCGGGTTCCACTTCCTTCCCGAGCGGTGGGGCCAGGGGCTCGCCACCGAGGCCGCGCGAGCGGCCATCGACCTCGCCTTCACTTCCCTTGGCGCCGCGGAGCTGTTCGCCGGACATCATCCGGAGAACGCGGCGTCGGCGCGGACGCTGCGAAAGCTCGGGTTCCGCTACACGCACGACGAGCTCTACCCGCCCACGGGCCTTCGCCATCCCTCGTACCTGCTCGCCCCTGCCGGCACGCAGACGCCTGCATCCTGACCCGCACCTACCTGCACCGCGGCGCACGTCCTTGTCTGCAGACGGCGCTCTGCAACAATCGGTTTTCCCCTTGCCCGCGGAGGTCCGGATGCCGGCACCATCGGTGAAGAGCTCCCTGCACCTGGACGCATCGCTGCCGCGAGGGCGCACCGGGGCCATCACCGCGGCGGCGCACGACGAGGACGAGTTCAGCGCCGGCGAGGCCCTCGCGGATGGGTTCCGCTCCTGGCTCTCGCAGCTGCCCGTCCTCGCGGGATGCGCGCTGCTCCTGCACGCCCCGCTGCTCGCCTTTGCCTTCCTGCCCGAGCTTCCCGAGCCGATCGTCGCCGTGGCCTTCGTGATGGCCGGGGTCGTCGCCGCCGGGCTCGTGCAGGGCGCACTCGTCAAGGCCGTCCTGGACCACGAACGCTCGTTGCCCTCCGACCTGGGCGAGCTGCTGCAGGCGGCTCTCCGCGTCGGGCCGCGCGCGGTCGGCGTCCACCTCGCGGCGCTCGGCGGCACGCTGGCGCGGCTCTTCATGCTGGTGAAGCCGGGGATCCACTATCTTTGCGACACCTTCGTCGCGGTCCCCGCGCTGGCCGACGACCGGAAGTCGATGCAGACGGCGCTCCTGCGCAGCACCCGGCTCGCCCGCGGCGCCCGCCTGCGCATCTTCCTCGTCGCCGTGGTGCCTTGGACCACCGCCGCTCTCGTCGCCGCCTCGTCCGGGGCATTCGGCCAGTCCTCCTTCGAGGACCTGCCCTGGCTGATCGCCTTCATCTTCGCCCGCGCGCTCGACACTTCGCTGGCGGCCGCTCTCGCCGCTACCACGTACAGCCGCCTCTGCGCCCGCCCCGGCACCTAGCC
>JBGQLA010000125.1:0-11954 GCA_041499865.1 Deltaproteobacteria bacterium | reverse complement strand
CGTGGTTCATCTCCAGGACCAGCGCGTCCAGCCCCTGCAGCGCGCGGACGATGCCCGCGGTGACCGAGCCGAGGTCGGTGACGATCGCCGCCTTCGCCGCGCCGTCGTCGATCACGTACGCGACGGGCTCGCCGGCATCGTGCGGCAGCGCGATCGGGGTGACGGTCAATCCGGCAAGCCGGACGGCCACGCCGGCGCACACGGACCGGCGAAGCTCCTCGGGCGGAGGATCGCGCAGGCAGCGCATCGTTCCCCGCGTGGCGTGCACCCGCACCTCGAGCTTGCGGGCGAGGATCCCGGCCCCGTGCGAGTGGTCCGCGTGCTCGTGGGTGAGGAACACGTCGGTGAGGTCGCGCACGTCCAGCCCTGCGTCCTTGCAGCGTCGCGCGGTCTCGCGCAGCGGCAGCCCGGCGTCGATCAGGATCCGCGTCGGTCCCGCGTCCACCCAGAGGGAGTTGCCGCCGCTTCCGCTGGCGAGGACGCAAACGCGCACTGAACGCATGTACCAGCAGCGCTCGTCCGCTTGCAAGGCCGGCGGCGCCGCTCCCTCTGCTTGCGCGGCGCGCGTCCTGTGCTACACAGCGCGCCATGCCCCGGACGAAGAAGTCGATCAAGAACCGCAGCAAGGTGAAGAAGGCGGCGCTGAAGCGGAAGCGCGCGCGCCGCAACAAGGGCCTGCGCCGCGGGATGCGCGCGAGATAGCCCCGGCCGCCGCAGGCGGCTCAGGGGCCATGCTTGAACGCGATCATTCCGTGGCGGATCATGAAATTGGGTGCTGGGCGCATCCAACGACGGTCATGTGGACGCCCCGGCGCGGCCGGAGCGTGATGCTCGGCTCCAGCTCGACGGGCTCGCCGGGGACCAGGTCGAACCGGAGCCGCTGCGCGAGCGTGGCCAGCACCAGCTCCCCTTCCATGGTGGCGAAGCCGTTGCCGATGCACATGCGCGGGCCGCCGCCGAAGGGAAGATAGCTGCCGCGCTGGGGCTCCTTCTCGAAGCGCGCAGGATCGAATCCTTCCGGGTTCTCCCAGAGCCCCGGGTGCCGGTGGATCACGTACGGGCTGATGAACACGATCGACCGCGCGGGAATCCCGTATCCGCCGATCTCATCGGCGTCGTTGGCGGAGCGCCCGATGATCCACGCCGGGGGATAGAGCCGCATCGCTTCCTGGAGGACCCGCCGGGGAAGGGCCAGCCGCGGCAGGTCATCCACCGTCGGGCTGCGGCCGCCGAGCACCGCCAGAAGCTCGGCGCGCAGTTCCCGGTACACCGCGGGAAAGCGCGAGAGCAGGAGCCAGGAGAAAGTGAGCGCGTTGGCCGTGGTCTCGTGGCCGGCGAGGAAGATGGTCATCGCCTGATCGCGCAGCTGGCGGTCGTCCATCGCCTCGCCGGTCTCCGCGTCGCGCGCTTCGATGAGCATCGAGAGCAGATCGCCCCGCTCCCCGGGATCCTTCCGGCGCTCGGCGATCATCCGCAGCACGACGCGGTCGAGGGTGGCCAACGCCCTGCGGAAGCGCAGGTTCTCCCGCGTCGGGATCAACGGGGGAATGTCGAAGATGCGGGCGCTGCGCTCGTTGGCGATGTTGAGCAGGAACGCCAGCGCGGCGCCCACCTCGTCCGCCGCATCGGTCGGGTCGTACCCGAGGAGCGTCTCGCCGACGATGCGCAGGGTGAGGCGCATCATCTCCTGGTGCAGATCGACCGCCTGCCCGCGCCGGGCTTCCAGCGAGGAGGAAGCGTCCTCGGCCGCGCGCACCATGGTCTCGCCGAACCCCGCGATGCGCTGGCGGTGGAAGGCCGGCTGGGCGATCCGCCGCTGCCGCTTCCACGCCTCGCCTTCGCTGGTGAGGAGGCCGTTTCCCAGGACGTAGCGCAGGTTCTTGTACCCGCGCGTCTGCTTGCCGTAGTTCCTGTTGTTCTCCGCCAGCACGTGGTGCACGCCGGCGGGCGAGGACACCAGATGGGCGACCATCGGACCGAAGTGGAACCGCACCACCTCGCCGTATTCGCGGAAGGCGGCGAGAAAGAGCCGCAGCGGATCGCGCCGCACCTCCGGAAGGCTTCCCAGCAGCGGATGTCCTCGCGGCCCCGGCGCAGGGTTGCGGGCGCGCCGGTCGACGATGTCGGCGAGGGTCAGCATCGGATCATCCGCGGCCCGTATGGCCGAACCCGCCGCCGCCGCGGCCGGTCTGCGGAAGCGAGGCGCCCTCCACCAGCCCGGCGCGCTCGACGCGCGCGATGACCAGCTGCGCGATGCGGTCGCCGCGCTGCACCGTCACCCGCTTCTGCCCCAGGTTGACGAGGATCACCCCGACCTCGCCGCGGTAATCGCTGTCGATGGTGCCGGGGCTGTTCAGGCAGGTGACGCCCTCGCGCAGCGCGAGCCCGGAGCGCGGCCGCACCTGCCCTTCGAACCCGGTGGGAATCGCGAGAGAAATCCCGGTGGGGACCAGCGCCCGTTCGCCCGGAGCGAGAACGACCTCGGCGTCCGCGCGCAGGTCGAGCCCGGCGGATCCGTCCGTCGCGTACGCCGGCAGCGGGAGCGGCTCGCCGCGGGGCGGCGAGATGCGCAGCACTTCGATGCGGAGCGGCATGGCGGCCTGCTTTAGCACAGGGTGCTGGACAGGCGGGCGCGCCGCTCTGGCCCCTTTTCGCCAAGATCGCTAAAGTACGCGCCCCACGCTTCCAGGAGGCCTTCGCATGGCTGACAACAGCGGCGCGAGCATCGTCAAGGTTCCCGAGCAGTTTGCGAAGAAGGCGCACGTCGGCAGCATGGAGCAGTACCGTGCGCTCTACGACCGCTCGATCTCCAATCCTGACGCATTCTGGAGCGAGCAGGCGGAGCGGATCACCTGGTCGAAGAAATGGAGCACGGTCTCGAAGTTCGACTTCCAGACGGCAAAGATCGAGTGGTTTACCGGCGGCAAGCTCAACGCTTCAGTCAACTGCCTCGACCGGCACATTGCCGGCCCGCGCCGGAACAAGGCCGCTCTGGTCTGGGAAGGCGACTCGCCCGAGGAATCGCGCACCCTGACCTATTTCGACGTCTACCGGGAGACCTGCAAGTTCGCCAACGGGCTGAAGAAGCTGGGCGTGAAGAAGGGCGATCGGGTCACCATCTACCTGCCGATGATTCCCGAGCTGGCCATCGCCATGCTGGCCTGCGCGCGCATCGGCGCCATCCACAGCGTGGTCTTCGGAGGGTTCTCCTCCGAGTCGCTGCGGAACCGCATCCAGGACTGCGACAGCGAGGTGGTGGTCACCGCGGACGGCGGATTCCGCGGGGGCCGCATCGTCCCGCTCAAGCACACCACCGACGACGCGCTCAAGGAGTGCCCGGGCGTGAAGAGCGTGGTGGTGCTCAAGCGGACGGGCAAGGACGTGCCCATCGTCGAGGGCCGCGACAAGTGGTGGCACGACCTGGTCCGCGGCGTGCCGCAGGAGTGCGAGCCCGCGCAGATGGACGCCGAGGATCCGCTCTTCATCCTCTACACCAGCGGCTCGACCGGGAAGCCGAAGGGTGTGATGCACACCACCGGCGGGTACCTGGTCTACGCCGCGCTTTCGCACGAGCTGGTGTTCGACCTGCGCGAGGAAGACATGTTCTGGTGCACGGCGGACTGCGGCTGGGTCACCGGCCACACCTACGTGGTCTACGGTCCGCTGGCGAACGGCGCGACCAGCGTGATGTTCGAGGGCGTTCCCAACTATCCGGATTGGGGCCGGTTCTGGGACATCGTCGACAAGTACGGGGTGACCATCCTCTACACGGCTCCCACCGCCATCCGCGCCATCGCGCGCGAGGGCGAGGCGCCGGTGAAGGCGCGCAGCCGCAAGTCGCTGCGCCTGTTGGGGACGGTCGGCGAGCCGATCAACCCCGAGGTCTGGCTCTGGTACCACCGGGTGGTGGGCGACGGGCGCTGCCCCATCGTCGACACCTGGTGGCAGACGGAGACGGGCGGCATCCTGATCACGCCGCTCCCTGGCGCGATCGCGCAGAAGCCGGGGTCCGCGACCTTGCCGTTCTTCGGCGTGCAGCCGACGGTGGTGGACGATCAGGGGAAGGTGCTCGAGGGCCCCTGCACCGGCAACCTCTGCATCTCGCGTCCCTGGCCGGGGATCATGCGCGGCGTGTTCGGCGATCCCGACCGCTTCCGGAAGACGTACTTCAGCACCTTCCCCGGAATGTACTTCACCGGCGACGGCTGCCGCCGCGACGAGGACGGCTACTACTGGATCACCGGGCGCGTAGACGACGTGATCAACGTCAGCGGCCACCGCCTGGGCACCGCCGAGATCGAGAGCGCGCTGGTCTCGCACCACGACGTCGCCGAGGCGGCGGTGGTCGGCTTCCCGCACGACATCAAGGGCCAGGGGATCTACGCCTACGTGACCCTGAAGCAAGGCGTGGATCCGTCGGACGCGCTGCGCATGGACCTGGTGCAGCACGTGCGCAAGGGGATCGGCCCGCTCGCCTCGCCGGACGTGATCCACTGGGCGCCGGGCCTGCCGAAGACCCGGTCCGGCAAGATCATGCGACGCATCCTGCGAAAGATCGCCGCCGACGAGTTCGACACCCTGGGCGACATCTCGACCCTGGCGGACCCGGGCGTCGTCGACAGCCTGGTCAAGGAAAAGAAGGCCCGCGCAGGCCACTGAACCCCGGGTTTTGAAGGAGCTATTGTTCGGCGGCGCGGCGGGCGATGTCGTCCGCCGCCTTCTGCTGCTGGCGTTCCAGGTCGCGCGCTTTTTCGCGGACGGTGTCGAGCTGGCGGCGCGGGGCGGAGTGCGCCGAGTCATCGCGGCCCATGGTGCCCGTGAGCGCCGTGCGCACCGCGAAGGCGGTGGCAGCCAGGCCGAGCAGGACGGCGAGGATCTTCGCGAAGCTCATTTTTGAAGCGTCGCACCGCGGTGCGGCTGCCGCAAGTTCCCCGGCATGGTTCAGTGTGGGTGGAGGACGGACTGCCATGACCCCGACACGCTTCCTGGCGCTCCTCGTCTCCGACGACACGGCGGACGCGATCTACCGGATCAGCTATCGGCCGCCATGAGCGTCCCGGGAAATGCGCTGAAGCCGCGGCGGGCGCTGGTCCTCTCCGGCGGCGGCAGCAAGGGCGCGTTCGAGGTCGGCGTGCTGCAGCGCCTGATGGGCGACGAGCAGCTCGACTACGATCTGCTCTGCGGGACGTCGGTGGGAGCGATCAACGTCGCCTATCTGGCGCAGACGCCGCTGGGGCAGCCGCGCGAGGCAGCCGCGAAGCTCAGGGCCCTGTGGGACACGGTCACCACGGAGAAGGTGCGCAAGAACTGGTTCCCGTTCCGGGAGGCGTCGGCGTTCTTCAAGACCTCGGTGTACGACTCCGAACCGCTGCACCAGTGGATCCGGGCCGGCCTCGACGCGAACGCCGTGCGCGTTTCGGGGCGGCTGCTTCGCATCGTCTCCGTCTCGCTGGGAACCGGCGAATCGTTCGTCGCGGACGAGCAGACGCCCGACCTTGCGGAGTGGGTGATCGCGTCGTCGGCATTCCCCGTGATGCTGACGCCGGCTTCGATCAAAGGCGACCTCTGGACCGACGGCGGCCTCCGCACGGTGACGCCGCTGGGCGAGGCGATCCGGGCGGGGGCGGGCGAGATCGACGTGGTCCTCTGCTCGGACCCGTTCGCCAACTCGCCCTTCCAGATCAAGGACGCGCATGCCATTCCGCAGCTCCTGCTGCGCTCGCTCGACATCATGAACGGCGAGGTGAGCCGCGCGGACCTGCGCATCGCCGGGCTGAAGAACGATCTCTCCGAGCTCCGGCCGGAATACCGGAAGGTGAGGATCCGCGTCTTCCAGCCCACCGAGCCGCTGCCGTTCGACTCGCTCGACTTCGACCCCGGGAACCTGCGCAGGATGATCGACGCCGGCTACGCCCAGTCGGGGACCTCCGCCACGGTCTAGCGATTACGCGCGCATCAGCGCGGCGCCCCAGTGGAAGCCTGCGCCGAGCCCGACGAAGCAGACCAGCTCCCCGGGGCGGATGCGGCCGCTCTTGCGGCATTCGTCGAGCGCGATGGGGATCGTCGCCGCGGTCGTGTTCCCGTACTTCTGGATGTTGTTGTAGACGCGCTCGTCCGGCAGCCCCAGCGCCTTCTGCACCGCCTCGCTGATGCGCAGGTTCGCCTGGTGCGCGATGAGCAGCCCGATGTCCGCCACCGTCATGTGCTGCTTCGCGCAGAGGTCGCGCACCGCCTGCGGCATCCGCGACACCGCCTGCTTGTAGACGGCGCGGCCGTTCATCTCCGGGACGTGGCGCCACTCGCGGACCTGCTCCTCGTCGACGAAGGGCCGGTGCGCGAACCCCATCCCCGGCACGTACAGGTCCTGGAAGTTCGCTCCGTCGGAGTGGAGCTGGAAGCCGAGCAGCCCGCTCTCGCCCTCGGAAGCGCGGAGGACCACGGCGCCGGCGGCGTCGCCGAACAGCACGGTGCGGTCGCGGAAGCGCGTCGCGACCGCCTTCTCCTCTTCCGTCGGCGGCTCGCCGCCGCGGCCGAAGAGATAGTCCCAGCGCTTCCAGGGCATGAAGCCGGAGTGCACCTCGGCGCCGACCAGCAGCACCGTGCGCGCCTGGCCGGCCTTGAGCAGCGCGTCCGAGACTTGAAGACCGTAGATGAACCCGGTGCATTGCTGGCGGATGTCGAGGGCGGGGATGTGCCCGATTCCCAGCTTGTCCTGGAGGATGCCGCCGCATCCCGGGAAGTAGTGGTCCGGCGTCATGGTGGCGAAGACGATGTAGTCGATCTCCTCCTTCGCGATGCCCGCGTCCGCGATCGCCTTCTTCGCCGCGCCCAGGCCCAGATCGCTGGTCGTGGTGCCCCGCTCGACGTAGTAGCGCGATTCGATCCCGCTGCGCTCGCGGATCCAGCTGTCCGACGTGTCCATCAGGCGGGCGAGCTGATCGTTCGTCACGAGGTTTTCGCCGGTGACGAACCCACTTCCGATGATCCGACTCCCCATGCGGTGACCTCCGGGCGCGCTGTCCTACCAGAGACCCGGAGAGCCGTCTCGCCGCGCTGCGCCACGGCGCGCCGGTCAATCACTGGCAAGCGAGCGAGCCACTTCCCGCCCCGATCGTGGCAGCGCCGGCGCAGACCGGCGCGTCGAAGGTCCCGGTCACGTGATCGCCGAAGCCAAACGTCAGGTCGTACGACCCGGTATAGCGGTTGCCGACGGAAGTGAAGGTGGTCGCTCCCGAGGTGGCCACCGCGCCGGACGTGGGCTCGAGGTGGCAGCTCGCATCCGTGGCGGCGAAGACCGCTGCCGCGCTCTCGATGGCCAGCGCGCCGACGGTGTACGTCCCCGGCTTGGGCGGTGGAGCGGCGGAGTAGTCGGGTTGCAGCTGGAACGCGGTGAGGACCAGGTACTGCGTGTTCGCCGGTTCCTTGCCGCCCGCCAGCAGCGGACAGATGCCGGCCGCGCTGGTGATGGCCATCACCGCGGCGCGCCCAGGGACGCCGTTCGCGCCGAACGACAAGGTGGCGGCGGTGGCGTCGCGGGGAACGAGCGATCGCCCGCCGACGGACCCGGAGAACGTGCCCGACCCGCCACCGGAACCGCCGCCGCCGCAAGAGAGGCAGCCCACCAGAGCACCCGCAATCAAGAGCCGCATGACGCGGATGCTACCCGATCGGCTACGCCTTGGGCACCGCCTGGTGCCGTCCGTCGCCCGCGCCCTGCTCCGCGAGAGCTTCCTTGCGGGAGAGGCGGATCTTGCCCGAGCGATCGACGGAGACGACCTTCACCAGCACCTCGTCGCCTTCCTTGAGCACGTCCTCGACCTTCTTCACCCGGCTGTTGGCGAGATCGGAGATGTGCACCAGCCCGTCGGTTCCGGGGAAGATCTCCACGAAGGCGCCGAACTCCATGAGCCGGCGCACGGTGCCGAGATAGGTCTTCCCCACCTCCGCCTCCTGCGTCAGCGCGCGGATCATCTTGATCGCCTGCTCCACGCCTTCGCTGTTCGGCGAGGCGATCGCCACCGACCCGTCGTCCTCGATGTCGATGCTCGCGCCGGTGCGGGCGATGATGTCCTTGATCACCTTGCCTCCCGGCCCGATGACGTCCTTGATGCGGCTGACCGGGACGCGGATGGTGGTGATCTTCGGCGCGTACTTGGAGATGTCGGCGCGCGGCTTCTCGATGGCCTTGGCCATCTCCGCGAGGATGTGGATCCGGCCCTCGCGCGCCTGCGACAGCGCCTGGGTGAGGATCTCCTTGGAGACGCCGGTGATCTTGATGTCCATCTGGATGGAGGTGATGCCCTTGTTGGTGCCGCACACCTTGAAGTCCATGTCCCCGAGGTGGTCCTCGTCGCCGAGGATGTCGGAGAGGATGGCGATCTTGTCCTCCTCCTTGATCAGGCCCATGGCGATTCCGGCCACCGGCGTCGCGATGGGAACGCCGGCGTCCATCAGGCTGAGGCACCCGCCGCAGACCGTGGCCATCGACGAGGAGCCGTTCGACTCCAGGATGTCGCTCACCACCCGCAGCGTGTAGGGGAACTTGTCGTCCGGCGGCAGCACCGCGCGCAGGGCGCGCTCCGCCAGCAGGCCGTGCCCGATCTCCCGGCGCCCGGCGCCGCGCAGCGGCTTCACCTCGCCCACCGAGTAGGGGGGGAAGTTGTAGTGCAGCATGAACTTGCGGAAGGACTGCCCCTTCAGGCTCTCCATCCGCTGCTCGTCGTCGGCGGTGCCGAGGGTGGTGGTGACCAGACCCTGCGTCTCGCCGCGGGTGAAGAGCGCGGACCCGTGCGCGCGGGGCAGGAGGCCCACCTCGCAGGAGATGGCCCGGACCTGGGTGGTGCTGCGGGCGCCGATGCGCTTGCCCTCGTGCGTGATCATCCGGCGCATGTAGTCGTACTTGAGATCCTCGAAGGCCTGCTTGACGTCCTTCTCCTTGCCCTCGAAGGGCGCGCCCGTGCCCGGGGCGCAGAGCTGGACGACGACGTCCTTCTTGATCTGCGAGAGCTGGCCGTAGCGCTCGTGCTTGTCGTGCTGCGCGTAGGCCTGCCGCAGCCGCTCGAAGGAAACCTCGCGCACCTTCGCCGCCACGCCCTCGGCCAGCGGCACCTTGTCGAAGGTGCGCTTCTGCGCGTTGACGGTCTTCGCCAGCTTCTCCTGCGCCTGGAGCAGCGGCTCGATCGCGCGCTGGCCGAAGAGCAGCGCCTCGATCATCTCGGGCTCGGTCACTTCCTTCCCGCCGCCCTCCACCATGAAGATGGAGTCGCGGTTCGCGGCCATGATCACGTCGATGTCGGACTGCGCGCGCTCCTCTTCCGAGGGATTGGCGACGTACTGTCCGCCCACGCGGCCGACGCGCACGCCGGCGAACTGGAAGGGGAAGGGGATGTCGCTGACCGCCATGGCGAAGGAGGCGCCGGTGAGCGCGAGCACATCCGTGTCGTGCGAAGGATCCGCCGAGAACACCGTGGCGATCACCTGGGTGTCGTTCTGGTATCCCTCGGGGAAGAGCGGGCGCAGCGAACGGTCGATCAGGCGCGAGATCAGCGTCTCGCGCTCGGTGAGCCGGCCTTCGCGGCGGAAGAAGCTTCCCGGGATGCGGCCGGCGGCCGAGAGGCGCTCCTGGTAATCGACGGTGAGGGGAAAGAAGTCGAATCCGAGCTTGGGATCCCTCTGGGAGACGGCGGTCACCAGCACCATGCTGTCGCCGCTGCGCATCACCACCGAGCCGTCCGCCTGCTTCGCCAGCCTGCCCGTGTCGATGGAGATTTCCTGGCTCCCGACTTTCGCGGAGACCGTGATTCCTTCTGCCATGTGCAACGTCCTTTCGCGCGGGCCCGTGCCCGCGCTTCGCTCTGCGTCGTTTGTCCGGGGCTGGATCCGGGGACCGAGGGATCCTGATCGCAGGAGCGAAGTCCGGCTTCGCTGCTCCGATGAGGGTCCGGTGCGGCTCCCGGGTACAACCCGCCTCTTCTCACAACAACCGAGGGGCACCTTTGGATGCCCCTCGAGACGATTCCTCTTTACTTGCGGATACCGAGACCGTCGATCAGCTTCCGGTACCGGGTCGAGTCCTTGGACTTGAGATAGTCGAGGAGGCGCCGGCGCTGGCCCACCAGCTTGAGCAGCCCGCGGCGCGAGTGATGGTCCTTCTTGTGGGTCTTGAAGTGCTCGGTCAGGTAATGGATGCGCTCGGTGAGCAGCGCCACCTGCACCTCCGGCGAGCCGGTGTCGCGCTCGTGGGTGCGGAACTTCTCGACCACTTGTGGCTTGCGGCTTTCGTAATGCAACGGGCCCAGGGACATCGTGATTTCCTTCGGATTCCCCCCGCCTTCCGCCGGGCAGGCGGGAAGGAGAGCAGGCGCTTCAATTCCGGGCGGAATTGCCCGGAGGGCGCGGGAACCTACAGGCTCGAGATCTGTTGGTCAAGCGAAACACCGCCCAGGTGGGCGGGTTCGGACGGCGCCGCTTCGTCCAGCTCGAACCAGAACAGCGCTCCGCCGCGCACCCCGGCGCGCACCCCGAGGGAGCCGCCGTGCGATTCCACCAGGCGCTTGACGGTGGCGAGACCGAGCCCGATTCCCGGAGCGCCGGTGTTCGGGCCGCGGATGTAAGGCTCGAAGATCCGCATCCCGAGCGACGCGGGAACGCCGGGGCCGGTGTCCTCCACTTCGAAGAGCACCCGCCCGCGCCGCGAACGCACCCGCAGCATCACCTCGCGCGTCTCCGCGTTGCCCAGGTACTTGAGCCCGTTGCGCAGGAGGTTTCCCAGGAGGCTGAGCAGCACGCCGGGGCTGCAGGCGACGGCGCACTCCGGCACCTCGTCGAACCGGAGGGTGGCGTGGCGCTGCACGGCGAACGGCCCCAACTCGTCGAGGAGCCCCGCGACCACCGCTCGGACGGAAGCGCGGGCGCCCGTCTCCGGGCGCGCTCCGGCCCGCGCGAACTCCAGCAGCCCGTCCACGATCCGGCGCACCCGCAAGAGGCTGGAGTTGGCGCGTCCGAGCGCGTCGCTCGCGTGCGCCGGACTACGCTCGACCACCGCCAGCGCCATGCTCACCGCCGAGAGCGGGCTGAGCACGTCGTGGGCGACGCGGCCCGCGAACTGCTCCAGCTCCTCCGCCTTGCGCTGGGCCAGATCCTGGTTGGCCTGCTGCGCGCGCTGGATCTGCCGCATCGCCCGCACGGTGAGCGAGCCGGCGCAGGCGGCGATCACCACGCAGAGCGCGTCGAGCTGCCAGGCGATGCGGTTTCCGCGCGCGCGCGCCTGTTCGATCCGCCGGGCCGCGGTCTCGGAGGCTTCCACGTCGTACTGGACGAGATCGTTGGCGGCGGCCCCCGCGACGTCCGCCAGCCGCCACACGTCCGTCCGCAGGGTCTCCATCGCGTGCGCTCCATGCCCGCCGCGCGACTGCTCCAGCGCCCGCTCGGCGGCCTCGTCGAAGGCCCGGACGGCGCTGTGCAGCTTCCCCAGCAGGATCGCCTCCGGGGCGTCGGTGGGAAGGGCGACCGCCTCCTCGAGCAGCAGGTCGACGCGGCGGCGCGCGAGCGCCACGTCCTCGGTGGAACCGCCGACCTCCACGCTTCGGACGACGCGGGCCTGCAGCTCGCGAACCTCGGCGCGCAGGTCGCTGATCACCTGGATTCCGGGCCCGATGTCGCGCGCGATGCGCGCCGCTTCGTCGTCGATCTCGCGCGCCTGGTGCTGCACCAGGACGGTCGATCCGATGAAGGCCACGACCACCGCGAGGAACGCGATCACCAGGATGCGAGTCGAGGTGCCCATTGTCAGGTGGAACACATAGCAGCACCCGATCCATCCCACACCTCCGGCTTCTTGCGCAGGGCGAAGCGAGCGGCGAGCATGGGACCGTGCAGTCGCTGACCTTCCTGTCCATCGCCGTCCTCTTCCTCTTCGTCGGCGTGCTGCGCAGGGCGCTGGACCGCCGCCGGGT
>JBGQLA010000124.1:0-11971 GCA_041499865.1 Deltaproteobacteria bacterium | reverse complement strand
TTCCCTCGAAGAAGTCCGCCAACGCCGCCGAGGCGCAAGTGATCGAGCACGGGCTCGCCAAGCTCAACCGCGGCGACTTCGTCGGCGCGCGCGAGGCCGTCGCCGCCGCCGCGCAGCTGATCGCCGTGTTGCCGGACGACGAGGAAGTGAAGGCGTTCTTCGTGCTCTCGGCGTCCGAGCTGAAGATCGAGTACGGCCAGGTGGGCGCCGACTGGGACCAGGCGAAGCGGGTCCAGGACAAGATGAAGGGGACGCGCCCCTCGCAGAACCGGGCCCGCGGCGCCTTTGCCCTCGCCAATGCCGACATCCC
Source organism: Deltaproteobacteria bacterium (assembly GCA_041499865.1). Classification (GTDB taxonomy): domain Bacteria; phylum Myxococcota; class Myxococcia; order Myxococcales; family 40CM-4-68-19; genus 40CM-4-68-19. The sequence continues at coordinate 11,661 of JBGQLA010000124.1, read as the reverse complement.
CAAGGCCAAGCAGTTCCTCGCCGCCCTGGGAGACACGGCAAATGCGGACCTGGAGTCGACCTGGCTCTACGCGGTCTCCCTGATCTCCGCGAACGAGGCGGCCCGGGCAGCGCAGGTGCTGGACAACGCGCTCAAGGCGCGCCCCACTTCCACCCGCCTGCTGCTGCTGCGCGGCACGGTCGCCCGGGATCGCGGCCAGCTCCCCGAGGCCGCGGATTTCCTCGACCGCGCCTTGAAGGCCGCCCCGGACAACGCGCGCGCGATGGTGGAGCTGGCTTCCGTGCGGCTGGAGCAGAACGACGCCAAGGGCGCCTCGGATCTGCTGACGGCGGCGCTGGACGGCGAGGTGCGCAAGACGCTCGATGCCAGCGAGGAGGCGCGGGCGAACATGCTGCGCGGCCGGCTCGGGGCGGCGGCGCACGACCGGAGGGCGGCGGAGGCGGCGTACGAACGCGCCGTCTCGCTCGATCCCAACTCGGCGAGAGTTCACGAGGCGTACGGCGAGTTCCGGCTGCAGCGCCTGGAGTGGGAGCGGGCGGCGCGCCAGTTCGAGGCGGCGATCCAGAACGGTGGGTCCTCGTTCGCGTACGCGGGAGCGGCGCGCGCCTACCTCGGGCTCAACCGGCTGCTCGAGGCCGACAAGGCGATCAACCAGGCGGTGTCCAAGGACGCGACCAACGCGCGGTATCTCTACCTGCAAGGGCGCGTCGCCGATGCGATCGGGAAGGCCGAGGAGGCCAACCGCAAGTACGAGGCGGCGCTGAAGGCGAAGCCCGATCTGGTCGAGGCCCTCGCCGCCCAGGGCCTGGTGTGGATGTCGCGCAACGACAAGGCCAGGGCGCAGGAGCGGTTCGACACCGCGCTCAAGGTGCCGGTCGCGGGGCTCACTCCGCTCGAGGACGAGGCGATCGGCGATCTGGCGCTGGCGATGGGCGATCGGGAAAGGGCGCGGGAGGCTTTCGCGCGGGCGCTGCAGAAGGATCCCGACGATCCAGTCGCCCACTCCGGGATGGGCAAGGCGCTGGCCGCGCAAGGCGATCTTCCCGCCGCGCGCAAGGAGATGGAGATCGCGCTGGCGCAGCTCGATTCCGACGCCTCGCTCTACTACGAGTACGGGTCGCTGCTGCGCCGGATGGGCCAGTCTGACCGGGCGCTGGAGTCCTTCCGCAAGGCAGTGAAGATCGATTCGAAGGATCCGCGCTACCGCGCCCGCCTGGGCGGACTCCTGGTGGAGCGGGGAGATCTCGCGGAGGCCGAGCAAGAGCTCCGGCAGGCAGTGCTGCTCAACGATCGCCAGGCGGAAGCGCTCTACTTCCTCGCCCGGGCCCTTGCCGGCCGCAAGAACCTGACGGAGTCCGTCGATCTGATGAAGCGGGCGGTGGAGATCGAGCCCGACAATCCCGAGTTCCTCTACCACCTCGGCCTGATCTACGAGAAGGTCCAGCAGGTGCGCGACGCGATCGAGATGTACACGCGCGCCATCGCGCGCAGCGACAAGAACGCGGACGCGTACGAGCACCTGGGCCTGAACCTCATGGTGGAGAACCGGTTCGCCGACGCGGTCAACTCCTTCAAGAAAGCGGCCGAGCTGGATCCGAAGCGCGCGCGCATCTGGGCGCTGGTGGGCGACGCCGAGCAGCAGTCGGGCGATCTGGAAGGCGCGATCCAGAGCTTCCACAGATCGCTCGCCCAGGACCCGAACCTCCCGGGCGTCTGGACCAAGCTAGGGATCGCCTACAAGGACCAGGACTGCAGCGGGTGCCGGACCAAGGCGGTGAAAGCGCTGCAGCAGGCCACTCACGTCGATCCCGGCGACGCGCTCGCGCATCACGAGCTGGGGTACATGTTCAAGGACGACAACAAGCGCAAGGAAGCGATCGTCGAGTTCCGCCGGTACCTGGAGCTCCGGCCCGATGCCGGCGACGTCTCCACCGTCCAGGACGACATCTACTACATGCAGGAGGAATCCCGGCGGAGGCCGTGATCTGGTCCGTCTCGGTGGATCTGGACGGGTTGGGCTGCTACGCGGCCATCCACGGGCTCTCGACGTCGCTCGACGATCGCGCGCTGCGTGCGGTGCCCGAAGTCGCGCTCCAGCGCTTGTGCGACCTCTTCTCCTCGGCGGGCGTGCGCGCCACGTTGTTCGTCATCGGGCGTGAAGCGGGCCTCGCGCCCTCGCCGCTGCGGGCCGCGGCCGCGGCTGGACACGAGATCGCCTCGCACTCGTACGCGCACGACTACGCGCTCTCGCGCAGGACGCGCGAGGAGATCGCCCAGGACCTCGCGCTCGCGGAGCGGGCGATCGAGGACGCATCCGGGCAGCGGCCGCGCGGCTTTCGCGCCCCCGGGTACACGCTCTCGGCAGCGCTGCTCGATGCCGTCCGCGAGCGCGGCTACGTGTACGACTCCTCGCTCTTGCCCAGCCTTCCCTATTACGCGGCCAAAGCGGCCGCCATCGGCCTGTACGCCCTGCGCGGCCGCAAGAGCCTGAGCGTTCTCGGCGGCGTGCGGCAGCTCTTCGCCCGCCGGCGCGCCCACCGCCGGCGCGGCGTCCGCGAGCTGCCGATCGCGACGCTGCCCGGGCTGCGCGCGCCGGCGATCGGCACCACCGTGCTGCCTTTTCCGGCGATCGCGCGCGCGGCGTTCGCGGGCGGACACCTCAACCTCGAGCTGCACGGCATCGACGCCCTGGACCAGAGCGACGTCCCGCGGGAGATCGCCCGCGCGCAGCCGGGCATCCGCATGCCCGCGGCGCAGAAGCTGCGGCGGCTGCGGCGGCTGCTCGAAAAGCTTCCCGGAGACCACTGCACGTTGCAGGACGCGGCCGTCCGCCTCTTGCCCTGACCGCGCAGCGGCGTTAGAGGGCCTGTATGTCCACCGCACTCGTCCGCACCGATCAGGACCGGCCCCGGGGGCTCTTCGGGCGCTTGAGGGGCGCGATGGAGAAGTGGACGCTGTCGCAGGGCGGCCCGGACCTGGAAGGGCGGCTGGCGCGGCTGGTCGCGCCGCAGAACGAGTACGGCGTCGATCCGTTCGGCATGGAGCTGGATTTCACCAAGGCGGCGATCGCCCCGGCGCTCTGGCTGTACCGGAGCTACTTCCGGGTGCAGACGCACGGCATCGAGCAGGTCCCGGCCGGACGGGTGATGCTGGTGGCGAATCACTCCGGGCAGCTCCCGCTCGACGGGGCGATGATCGGCATGGCGCTCTTGCTCGAGGGTGAGCCGCCCCGGGTGGTGCGGGCGATGGTGGAGAAGTGGGCGCCGACGTTGCCGTTCGTGGCGCCGTTCTTCGCGCGCATCGGGCAGGTGGTGGGGACGCCCGAGAACTGCCGCCGCCTGCTTGCCGCCGGCGAGACGATCATGGTGTTCCCCGAGGGAACGCGGGGCCTGAACAAGACCTACGACAAGCGCTACCGCCTGCAGGAGTTCGGCAGCGGCTTCATGCGCATCGCGCTGGAGACGTCGACGCCCATCGTGCCGGTGGCAGTGGTCGGCGCGGAGGAGCAGGCGCCCGCGTTCTTCGACTTCAAGTCGGTGGCCAAGGCGATCGGGTTCCCCTCGCTTCCCGTCACCCCCACCCTGCTGCCCCTGCCGCTGCCGGTGAAGTATCACCTCTGGTTCGGCGCGCCCCTGCGGGTCGCCGGCACGGCGGAAGACGACGACGCGGAGCTGGAGCGGAAGGTGTCCGAGGTGAAGCGCGCCATCGAGGCGCTGCTGGAGCGCGGTCTGTCGTCGCGCGCCTCCATCTTCCGCTGATCGGTCCACCTCCGACCACGCGCGGCTCCTCGACACTCCATGACGGGGCGTGGTCCGCTGAAAAGCGAGCAAGGGGGGACGACCACAATGGCGAACAAGGTTGGTTCGGGCCGCGCTGCCGGCCCTGATGCGAAGGTCGCGTCCGCGGAAGCGACGAGAATGGCGCTGGAGGGGCTCGGCGGAAGCGCGCCGTCGTTCGGGTTCGTGTTCAGCTCTCCGGCGCTGCCCCTCAGCGAGTGCCTGCGCACGGCGTCCGGCCTCGCGCGCGGCGCCCGGCTGATGGGATGCACCACCGCTGGAGAGTTCAACGAGCGCGGGCTGATCCACGGCGGGGTGGCGGTGCTCCTCGTCTCCACCGACTCGCCGCACCTGGCGCAGACGGCACGCGGAGTCGCTGCCGCGCCCGCGGCGGCGGCCAAGGCGCTCTGCGAAGGCTTCCACCCGGCGGCGTCGTCCGCGCGGAACAAGGGGTTCGTCTGTTCCACCACGCTCACCCTGGTGGATGGGCTGAGCGGCGCGGGCGAGCGCTTCGTGGACGCGATGGTGGAGAACACCCAGGCCCTGCACCAGGTGGTGGGAGGCGCCGCGGGCGACGAAGGCAAGTTCGTGGCCACCGAGGTCGGCGAGCCGGAGCGGGCGGGCACCGACATGGCCGCCGCGCTGCACCTCTACACGCGAACGCCCTGGGGAGTCGGCATCGGGCACGGGCTGGAGCCGACGACCGCGAAGATGCGGGTCACCCGGGCGAAGGGAAACGTGGTCCAGGAGATCGACGGGAGGCCGGCATTCGCCGTCTACCAGGATCACGCCCGCGAGCGTGGCGTCACGCTGTCGGCGGCGACGGCGGGCGAGTACCTGATCGCGAACGAGCTGGGCATCCTGGTTGCCGGCAAGGTGACGCGAGCGCGCGCTCCGCTCTCGGTCGGCGCCGACGGCTCGCTCAGCTGCGCGGCCGAGGTCCCCCAGGGCGCGCACGTCGCCATCCTCGACGGGCGGCCGGACGCGATGGTGGCGGCCGCGCGGGAGGCGGCGGAGGAGGCCCTGCAGAACCTGCAAGGGCAGCCGCCAGCCGGCGTCCTTCTCTTCGACTGCGTCTGCCGCGGGCTCATCCTCAAGGACGGCTTCCAGCGCGAGATCGACGCGATCCGGTCGGTGATGGGCGAGGTGCCGGTCGCCGGCTTCCTCACCTATGGAGAGATCGCCAGCTACAGCGGGCGGATCGAATCCTGGCACAATACTACCGCCGTGGTGCTCGCGATCCCGCGCTGACCCGCATCTGTTAGTGTGCCGCGCATGGCGCGCGATGCGGTGCTCGTCACAGGAATCAGCGGCAACCTGGGCCGGGCGCTCGCGCGGCTCCTGCACAAGACCGATCGGGTGATCGGCGTCGATCGCCGTCCGTTCCCCGGCGCACCCAAGGACCTCGAGGTGCACCACCTCGACATCCGCAAGCGCAAGGTCGAGGACCTGTTCCGCCGCGGCGACGTGCACGCGATCATCCACATGGCCATCGTCCGCGACCCTCGCCTTCCCCAGCACGAGCACCACAGCTTCAACGTGCTCGGCACCAAGGCGATCCTCTCCCACGCCGCGAAGTACGGCGTGCGCAAGGTGGTGCTGCTCAGCTCCGCGTTCGTCTACGGCCCGCAGCCCGGGAACGACAACTTCCTCACCGAGGAGTCGCCGCTGCTCGGGTCGCAGCGCTTCCCGGAGATCCGGGACCTCGTCGAAGTGGACATGTACGCGCAGCAGTGCATCTGGAAGCATCCGGAGGTGGAGACGACGATCCTCCGGCCGGTGCACATCGTGGGACCCACGGTGAAGAATGTGCCCTCCATGTATCTGAGACTGCCGCGTCCGTGGATGCTGGCCGGGTTCGATCCGATGGTGCAGCTGATCCACGAGGACGACGTGGCGCGGGCGCTCGCCCTGGCGCTGCGTCCCGGAATCCGCGGCATCTTCAACGTCTGCGGACCCGGGGAGCTGCCGCTCTCGGCGGTCCTGCGCGAGCTCGGGCGCGCTCCCCTCCCGGTGCCGCACCTGATCGCCCGTCCCCTGCTCGACAAGCTCTTCCAGTACCGCCTCGCCGGGTTCCCCTCCGCGGAGCTGGACCATCTGCAGTTCCTCTGCACCGTGGACGGCACGCGCGCCGAGCGCGAGCTCGGGTTCCGCCCGGTGCACACGCTGCGCGAGACGATCCGCAGCGTGCTGGGAGAGGTCCCACCAAGAGTGCACACGGTGCCTGAAGGGTCTCAGGGCGCGGCCTGAAGCGCCCGCGCTTTCCCGATCAGCCCGGCGACCGCGGGCGGCGCCTGTGCTTCCGCCTCGTCGCAAACCTTGGTCTGCTCCGGCGCCTGCAGCCGCGTCATCGCCGCGCAGCGGTCGAGCAACGCGAACGGATCTCGCGGGGACGTGCGTTCGAACCGATCGAGCTCGTGCAGCAGCTCGAGCAGGCCGGCCCGATCCAGCTTCTCCACGGTGGCCACGATGGTCCCGTACGGGCGGAAGCGCCGGTACTCGAGGGAGTCGCGGAGCGCCGAGAACCGCGCGACGTCGCGGCGCACGAACACCTCGCTGGCGTCGTCCCAGTAGATCAGCGCCCACCGCGGTCCGTTCAGCAGGCGGTAGCCTCCCAGCCGTTCGCGGACGCGCGTGGCGATCGCCCACTCGCAGCCGATGCGCTCCAGATACGCCTGGAACGCCGCCGGCGTCTGTTCCGCTTCCTGCAGGGCTTGCCAGGCCGGGTCGGGAATCGCCTGCACCCGCCCGTCGATGAACGCAGGCACGCCCGGCCTCGCCGCCTCCAGGTAACCGCCGTCGCGGAAGGCATTGAATCCGGGACCGCCGATGCGATGCTCGTCGAGGAACGCCGCCGCGCGGACCGGCAGCAGCGCCGCGTTCCAGGAGGGCGAGATGCGCAGCGCCAGCGCGGTGCGATCGATGCGCAGCGAGAGGCCGGCGAGCAGGGCGGCGGCGACGCCCGCCGGCGCGAGCAACCGGCGCGGGACCCGCGAAAGGCCCCAGGCCAGCGTGGGCGCCCAGACGATGTGCGCCTCGGACACCATCCGCAGCGCGCGCAGCGCGAGCGCCGCGAACACCACCGTCGAGATCAGCAGCGCAGGACGCTCGCGCCGCCGGTGAACTGCGAGGAGCAGCGTCACCGGGAGCAGCAGGTAGAACGCAGGCCGGGCCGCGAACGAAGGGGGCTCGAACTCGCGGAGCTGCACCACCTCGTCGACGTGCAGGAGGTGCTCCAGGAGGTACCGGGCATTGAACAGCACGCCAGGGTTGAGCAGCAGCGCCGCCACCGCGCCGAACGCGAGCCAGAGCTCGATGCCGCGGCGGGACCGCAGCCAGGCTTCGAGGCAGGAGAGCGCGAGCACGAATGCGGCGAAAACGGCGCCGGAGTGCAGGTTGCCGCCGACCGCGACGAGCGCGACGCAGATCGCGCGGGCGCGTGTGCTGCGCGGCGCGAGCGCCAGGACCGCGGCGAGCAGCGCCCAGCTGGCGACGTGCGGACGGGGAACGATGCGGGGAACGAGCAGGAGCGCGATTCCGGGAGCGACCCAGGCGGTCTCGCAGGCGAAACAGAGCGCGAGGAGGGTGAGCGCGAGGAACGCGAAGGTGAGGATCTGCAGCCCCAGCGCGGTTCCGGGCAGCGCGCACAAGGCGTCGAAGAGCCAGGAGGTGGCGTACCAGGGGTAGTCGCCCCATTTCCAGGAGAGCGCGTTCGTGCGCGGGAACGCCCCGCCGAGGATCAGGCGGCCGACGGCCACGTGCCAGCCCGAATCGCTGTCGCTCACCGGAGCGAAGCAGAAGGGGCCGGCGAACGCGAGCGCGCAGGCGAGCGGCAGCGCGATCTTGCGCACGCCGCGAGAGTACCAGCTAGATTTCCGCAGTGCCCGATTCCGTCCGCGCTTTCGATGCTCCGTCCGCCGGGCTGCGGCTGCTCGTTTGCACCGCGCGCGATCTCTCGCGCGACGCAAGCGCCCGGCACCGGCTCGCGCCGGGCAGCGCGGCCATCCTCGGCCAGGCGCTCACGGCGGCGCTCCTGCTCGCCGCGCACGAGCGGGCGCGCGTCGACGTGCAGCTGGAATGCAACGGGCCGTTGCGCGGGCTCCTGGTGGACGCCGGCGAGAGCGGCGCCGTGCGCGGGCTGGTCCGCGTGAACACGCTGGAAGGGGGTCCGCGGACCGCGGAGCGCGCCCGCTTCGACCCCCGGCCGCTGCTGGCCTCTCCGCATGACGAACGCGCCGGAAGTCTCTCGATTCTCCGGGCGCCGGCAGCCGGGCAGCCAGCGCATCGCGCGACGTTCCCGTTCGCCGGCGCGGACCTGGGGGCGGCGCTGACCCTGTACCTGCGTGGAGAGCGCGAGCAAGGCGGCGAGATGGCAGTGGAGGCGCTGGTCTCCAGCGCTCAGCCGATCGCCGCGGTCGCCGGCGTGCTCGTCTCGCCCCTCGATGCCGCCGACAGCGAGAAGGCGCGGGTCCTGGGAAAGCCACTGCGGCAGGGCGGGCTCGCCGCGGCGCTGCTCGGGGCGGACGAGGCCGGCGCGCTCGCGGATTCGCTCTCCTCGGCGTTCGCGCTCGGGCCGCTTCAGAGCGTCGCGGAGCTGCGGCCGCGCTTTGCCTGCCGCTGCTCGCGGGAGCGGGTGGAGCGCGCCTTGCGCTCCCTGGGTGCGGCGGAGTTGCGCGACATGGCGGCGAAGGACGGCGGCGCAAATCTCACCTGCGACTTCTGCACCGCCGCCTACGCGTTCTCCGCAAGCGAGCTGCTGCGGATCGCTCAGGGCTGAAGCAGCTTCTTCAGCTTCTGCACGGCATGGTGGAAGTTGACCTTCGCATTCACCTCGGTGATCTCCAGCGTCCGCGCGATCTCCGCGAAGGGCAGTTCGCCGTCGATGCGCAGCAGCAGCACCTCGCGCTGCCTGCGGGGAAGCCTGGCCACGGCGGCGCGCAGAGCCCTCTGCTGCTCCGCCCGGACCAGCCTCTCCTCCGCGCTCGGTCCTGCGGCGTCGGCCTCATGCTCCTGGGCTTCCTCCGAGCGATCGAATCGCGAGATGTCGCGCAGGTGGTTCTTGGCCAGGTTCACCACGATCCGGAAAAGCCAGGACTTGAACGAGCCGCCGCGCCATCCGCCGGCGCGCTCGCTGGCGTTGATGAAGGCGCGCTGCGCGAGGTCCTCGGCGTCGTCCCCGTCGCGCGCGAAGCGGCGCGCGATGGCGAGGACCGGCCGCTGGTACCGGCGCACCAGCACCTCGAAGGCCTTCGCGTCGCCCGCGCGGAACGCATCGAGCAGCTCGGCGTCGCCCAGGTCGTCCATCCGACGGGGGCACCCTTAGCGATTGACGGAGAAAAAAGCGAGGGCTACTTCCACGGGCCATGCTCGATCTGAAGTGGGTGGTGGCGAATCTGGACGAGGCGCGGCGCCGGCTGGCGACCCGCGGCGGCGCCGCGGCGCAAGCGCTGGCGCCGATCGAGGCGCTGGCCGCGGAGCGGCGGCAGCTGATCCAGTCCAGCGAGACGCAGCGGGCCGAGCAGCGCAAGGCCTCCGAGCAGATGCGCGCGCTCAAGGGCGAGGAGCAGGCGCAGCTGCGCGCGCGCCTGAAGTCGCTCTCCGACGAGGTGAAGGAGAAGGAGGTCCGGCTGAAAGAGGTGGAGGAGCGCATCGAGGCGGCGCTGCTCGACGTTCCGAACCTGCCGCACGAGACCGTGCCGCAAGGGACCTCCGAGCACGACAACCAGGTCGCGCGCGCCTGGGGCGAGAAGCCGCAGGTACCTTCCGCGAAGGAGCACACCGAGATCGGCGAGAAGCTGGGCATGCTCGACTTCGCGCGCGCCGCGAAGGTCTCGGGCGCGCGCTTCGTCTTCTACCGGGGGGCGCTGGCGCGGCTGGAGCTGGCCCTGGTGCAGTTCTTTCTCGATTCCGCGCGCGAGCGCGGCTACCTCGAGCTGCTGCCGCCGTATCTGGTGAACGCCGACTCGATGCGCGGCACCGGGCAGCTGCCCAAGTTCGAGGAGGACCTCTTCAAGACCACCGCGGGCTACTACCTGATCCCCACCGCGGAAGTGCCGGTGACGAACTACCACCGCGACGAGATCCTCGAAGGCGCGCAGCTTCCGCTCAAGTACTGCGCGTTCTCCCCCTGCTTTCGCAGCGAGGCGGGCAGCTACGGCAAGGACACCAAGGGAATCGTCCGCCAGCACCAGTTCCACAAGGTGGAGCTGGTGCGGTTCGAGAAGCCGGAGAACGCGCAATCGGCGCTGGAGGAGCTGGTGCGCGACGCGCAGGCGCCGCTGCAGAGGCTCGGGCTGCACCACCGGGTGGCGCTCCTCTGCACGGGGGACGTGGGCTTCTCCGCGGAGAAGACCTACGACCTCGAGGTCTGGCTCCCGGGGCAGAACGCGTACCGCGAGATCAGCTCCTGCTCGTCGTTCGGCGAGTTCCAGGCGCGGCGGGCGCAGATCCGCTTTCGCCCGGCGCAAGGGGAGAAGCCGCGGCTGGTGGCGACGCTCAACGGGAGCGGGCTTGCGGTGGGGCGGACGGTGGTGGCGATCCTCGAGAACGGCCAGCGGCCGGACGGGAGCGTGGTCCTGCCGGAAGCGATCCGCCCGTACATGGGCGGGATCGAGCGGCTCACGCCGCCCTGATCTGTAGGTTTCCCGCCTCCTTGCCAGCGGCGCGCTGCGTGGCAACCGTCGTCGCATGACTGCGGCGTCCCCATCGGTCTCCAGCGGCGTGCTGCGGGAGCAGAGTGCGTCGTGCTTTCGCGCGCCGAGTTCGTCGCCAAAGACCGTGCGCGGCAGCAAGGTCGAAGATGCGTGGAATCGAACGCGGTACTCTTCGCCCGATTTCCCCGGAAGACGGAGATCCCGGTGCCGGAAGATCGTTCCGTTCTCACGCGCCCTGCGGCACCTGCCGATGAGGTCGCCGCCTACGGTGCGGAACCCGAGCAGATTGCGGACGTGCGCCATGGCGGTGAACGCGCAGCCCGGCGCCCGCTGGTGGTGCTGATCCACGGCGGCTTCTGGCGGCCAGACATCGATCGCACGCACACCGGACCGATGGCAGCGGCCCTTGCCGAAGCGGGCTGGACGGTTGCGGCAGTCGAGTATCGGCGAGTTCCGCAGCGCCCGGACCTCACGGCCGACGACATTGCGCTCTCCCTGAAGACGCTGCCCGCGAAAGTCTCGGGGCACGACGGGCGCGTGCTCGCGGTGGGTCATTCCGCGGGTGGCCACCTCTCGCTGTGGGCCGCGTCGAAACGCCCGATTCCGCAGTTGCACGGAGCTCTGGCGCTGGGCGCAGTGGCTGACCTCCAACTCGCGCACGAGCTGAATCTCGACGACGGCGCGGCGCTGGCGTTTCTCGGCGAGGAACCGAAGGAACGTCCGGATCTCGATCCGAAGCGGATGCCGTCACCGTCCATCGCCACGACCCTCGTGCACGGCGATGCGGACGAAGTGGTGCCGCTGTCGCTGTCCGAATCGTATGTCGCGGCCCATCCGCAAGTGCGGCTCGTAAGGGTCCGCGGCGCCGGGCATTTCGCCGTGATCGATCCGCTGAGCGACGCGTGGCCGATCGTCGTCGGCGAGCTGGAGCGCCTGGCGAGGTGACCCAAGGAGCGCGGAGCCCTCATCGGCATCTACTACGGCATGGCAAATCCAACCTGCCCTGTTGCTGTCGTCGCGGATGAAGCACCGCCAAGAACGAAGCCGTCGAACTACCCCGAGCCTTTCGCATCCAGAATGGCGGGCAGGCGGAAGCAGCCGTTGGGTGACCTGTTTGGTCTCACCAACTTCGGGGTGAATCTGACGCGGCTTGCTCCAGGGGCGGTGTCGGCGCTGCGCCACGCTCATACCAGGCAAGACGAGTTCGTCTACATCCTGCAAGGGCGCCCAAC
>JBGQLA010000123.1:0-11978 GCA_041499865.1 Deltaproteobacteria bacterium | reverse complement strand
CGCGACCGGCGGGACATGATCCGGGGGCGTGGTGGCCACCGCGATCGGCACCTGCGCGTCGGCGTGGCACTTGAGGCAGAGCGCCGAGGTGGCAAAGGTAGCCGAGTCAGGCGATGCGTACGTCGCGGGCAGATCGGAGACGGCCACGTGCAATGGCTGCATCGAGGCCGAGGGGTGGCAGGTCGTGCAGTCGGCCTTGGTGTAGCCTGCCGCTGCAGTGTGGCAGCTGGCGCAGTTGATGGTCCCGGATACGTGCACTGCTGCGGCGCCGAGCCCGTGGACGTCTCTGGAACCGATAGGGAATGCGGGGTGGTCGAAACTGGTCACCATTCCGCCGTCCGAGTGGCAGCTCAGGCAGTTCGCCGTCGTGGCTGAGGTCACGTTTACGCCAAAGGCGGCGTGCTTGGTGGATATCGAGTCGCGGGCCTCGGTGTGGCAATTTGCGCAGTTCGAGGTGGCGAAATCGAGCTGCGGGTTCCTCAGCGCGGGATCGATCTTCCGGGCGGTGTGGCACTGCTCGCAGGACTGGAAGTGGTTTCCGCTCGCGATCGGGAATCCCGCGGGCTGCGCTTGCGTCCGGGCATGGGTCGCAACGCGCTGCAGGCCGCCCACCGCGTGACAGAGCAGACAGTTCGCGGTCTCGCCACCCGGCGCAGGACCGCTGCCGCTCCAGAGCGGCGCCCCCGGTCCGGGGCCGATCAGGCCGCTGTGCCTGGCGCCCTGGTCGGCCGCGTTGTGGCAGGTAGTGCAATCCACTTGTGCGGAGTCGGCCGGCGTGACGTGGCAGCTGGCGCAGGAGAACGTCACCGCGCCTCCGGCGCGCGCCACGGTCTCCCCCATCGGGTGCGGCGATGCGCGGTCCACCGGGAAATATGGATGGGCGTAGGCCACCGTGGCGGGTGCCCGGCCCCCGTCCGGATGGCACTGCAGGCATGGCGCGGCGTTGGAGAGCCCGGACGGATCCGTCACCTGAATGCCGATGCCGGCGTGGTTCGAGACCACCCTGTCTCTCGCTTCGGAGTGGCAGGCGTCACAGCTGCGCTGGGCGAAATCGATCCGGGGTCTTCTCAGGTTTGCATCCGTCGCCTGCGCGGTGTGGCATTGCTCGCAGGCGACGAAGTGCGGGCCGCTGGCGATCGCGAAAGTGACTCCGGGGAAGTCGGAGGGATACGTGGCCGAGCCGCTGCCGTGAGCGCCGACGCGGTCCATGAAATCAGTGGCGTGGCAGAGCACGCACTGCGGGGTGGGGCCAGGCGGCGCCTGCCAGCTCGTTCCTGCGAGCCGGGTGGCGTGGGCTGGAGCGAGATCGATCGCTGCGGGGCCGGCGCCATTCGCTCCGGAAGGCGTGTGACAGCTGGTGCAGGTCACGTTCTCCCGCACCGCCGGGTCCTGGTGGCAGGTGGTGCAGGCCAGGGTGACCGGGCTCGCGGATCCGGAGACGGCGAAGGAATTTCCCAGCGCGTGCGTGTCGGCGGTGGCGATCGGGAACCATCGGCTGTGATCGAAGCTGCCGACGGAGCCGTTGGCGTGGCAGTTCAGGCAGCTCTTGCTGTCCGCCGGCACCGGAGGGCTGGAGAGAGGCCGGTAGGTGTATGCCACGCCGCCGACGGTGATGGGCCCGAGGCCGTCGTGGAGCTGATCGACGTTTTGCCCGAGAGCGCCGGCCGGCGCGTGACAAGCGGTGCAGGTCTGCTGGGTGAAATCGATCGCGGTGATCGGTCGCGTCGTGCCGCCGATCACGCGGGTGACGGAGTGACAGGTCGAGCACCTCTCCGCTGGATTCGTGTTCGTCGTCGCGTGTCGGCTGCCGGCGGAGACCTTGAACGTGAACAGCGCGTCGTGAGTCCCGACCTTCGCGGTGGACCAGGTGAGCGAGACCGGCGCCTTGCCGTCCGCATGGCACTGCAGGCAGAGGCTCACGGACGTTTCCGTCCCGGGCGCGAACGAGGGCGGAACGTCCGGCACCGAAGAGTGTGCGGTGGCCCCGCCCGCGGAGGTCATGCTCGCCTGGGAGTGGCAGGTCGTGCAGTCGACCTGGGAGAAATCGCTGGCCCTGAGGTGGCAACTCGCGCAGGAGAACGTGACCGCTCCGCCCGCTCGCGCCACGCTTTGCCCCATCGGATGCGGCGATGCGCGGTCCACCGGGAAATAGGGATGCGTGTACGCCACCGAGGCGGGCGCCGCGCCTCCGTCCGGATGGCACTGCAGGCACGGCCCCGCATTGGACGCGCCCGCCGGATCCGCCACGTGGATCCCGATCCCGGCGTGGTTGGACACAACCCTGTCTTGCGCTTCGGAGTGGCAGGCGTCACAACTGCGCTGGGCGAAATCGATCCGGGGCTTCTTCAGATTCGCATCCGTCACTAGCGCCGTATGGCACTGCTCGCAGGGGGCGAAGTGCGGACCGCTCGCGATCCCGAAAGGGATTCCCGGGAAGTCGGAAGGATAAGCAGCCGAGCCGCTGCCGTGAGCGCCGACGCGTTCGATGAAATCGCCGGCGTGGCAGAGCACGCACTGCGGGGTAGAGCCGGGCGGCGCCTGCCAACTCGTTCCCGCGAGGCGACTGGCGTGGGCCGGAGCGAGATCGATCGGCGCCGGGCCGGCGGCATTCGCTCCGGACGGTGTGTGACAGGTGGTGCAGGTGACGTTCTCGCGAACCGCCGGGTCCTGGTGGCAGGCCGCGCACGTCACCACCGCCGCGGCGGATCCCGGGGACGGAAAGGACTTGCCCATCGCATGCGTATCGGTGCGGCCGATCGGGAACCACGCGCTGTGGTCGAAATTGTCGACCGCCCCGTGCGCGTGACAGTCGAGGCACCCCCGGCTGTCCGCCGGCTTCGGCGGACTCGAGATGTTCGCGTACGAGAACCCGTTGAACAGCCCCAAGCCCAGATGCGCCCGGTCGATGTCCTGGTCCAGCGATCCGGACGGTTTCGGCGAGTGGCAAGCCGTGCACGTCTGCTGCGTGAAATCGGCCGCCGGGAGCGCATTGCCCGACACCGTCCTCGTCTGCGAGTGACAGGTCAGGCACGGCTCGCCGGCGTGAACGCTGCCGGGCGCGACCTGAAATCCGTATTTCCCGTCGTGCGATGGCGCGCGCGTGGAATACGTGACGGAGACCGGCACGGCGCCGCCCGAATGGCAGAGCAAGCACTGCGCCGAGGCCTCGGGACCCGGCGCGAGGTCCGGCACCGAAGCGTGAAACGACTGGCCAGCGGACGAAGTCATGTTCTGCTGCGTATGGCAACCGGCGCAGTCGATGCGGGCGCTCCCGGCCGCGTGACAACTCGCGCAGCCGATCAGTCCCGGCGCCAGCGACGCGTCGGATCCCACGGCGTGCGGCTGGCCGGCTCCGACCGGGAAATACGGGCCGTGATCGGCCACGTGAAACGGGGCCGTGCCGCGGCCATGGCATTGATAGCAGCTGCCGCTCTCCCAGTTGAATCCCTCCCCCGGCCGGTGAAGCGCTGCCGTCGGCTCCTCCGAGTGGCAGGTGGTGCAGTCGAATCGCCGGAATGTGTCCGAGGTTCCGTGGCACGTGTTGCACGCGAGCGCGTGGGGACCTGCGACGATAGGAAAGAACTTGTCGTGTTGCGCGGGATCGAGGGCCGTGTCCCAAGGCGCGACCGGGCCTGGTTCGCTTTGCGAACAGGCAAAAAGAAAAAGCGCAAGACAATAGACCCTGAGGCGGTGCATCTCCTCAAGTCCCCCCCCGCAGCGAGGAGACAGTAGGCGGACCCGCAAAAAAGAGTCAATCGGGGTGCGCCCGCCATTCCTCGCGGTTCACGAGCCGGGACCCGATGCCGCTCGCAAGCGCCCTTGCCGGCTTGGCATTCCGGCGGAATCGACGCAACCAGCCATATCCCGGGTTATCCGGACGGCGAGGTGAGCGGCGACGGGAAGCTCAGCCGCAGAGAAAGAGGCGGACCCGCGCGACGCCCCGCTGGATGAAATCCAGCGCCCGTGCAGCCGCCTCGGACACGTCCACCACGCGCCCCTTCACGAATGGGCCGCGGTCGTTCACGCGCACGCGCACCGAGCGGCCGTTCTCCGCGTTCTCCACCCGCAGGCAGGTGCCGAACGCGAGCGTGCGGTGGGCGGCGGTGAGGTCATCCGGGTCGAAGCGCTCGCCGCTCGCGGTCCGGTGGCCGCGAAACGCGCCGCCGTAGTACGAGGCCAGCCCTTCGGCGACGCGCTCCCGCTCTCCGGAGCGCGGCCCGTGCGCGCACGCGACCGCGAGCAGCAGGAGCAGCAGCCTTGCGCTTCGCTTCAACGGAACCACTTCCCGAAGGTGCGTTCGAGGAAGCCGGCCACCCCGCCGGTGTGCACGGAGCAGTCGCTCGGCGCGGTGCCGGGGAGGAACCATTCGCGGGAGACCTGCTGTTGCGGACAGCCGACGATGGCGAGGCCGCCGGTGAGGGTGTCGATGTCCCGGTGCTCGAGGTCCGGCGGCGGCTGCCAGGCCGGCGGCATCGGCCGTCCCTTCTGCCACGCGCCCATCACCCGGGCCCATACCGGCGCCACCAGCCGGCCACCCGTCGCCGAGGCGCCCAGCGGGCGGGGATGATCGAAGCCCATCCACACTCCGGCCACCAGCTCCGGGGTCGCCCCGATGAACCAGACGTCCTGCGCGCCGTTCGTCGTCCCGGTCTTTCCCAGGACCGGCAGCTCCGGCGGAAGCCCGGCGCGGGCCGCGACGCCGGTGCCCCGCTCCACCACGTCCGAGAGCAGCGAGGACATGATGAATGCCGGCCCGGGCGGCAGCGCCGACTGGGTGTGGATGCTGTTCTTCAGCACCACCTCGCCGGTGGCGCTGCGCACCTCGTCGATGAAGCGCGGCAGCACGCGGTCGCCGCCGTTGGCGAACGGCGCGAAGGCGGCGACCAGCTCCAGCGGAATCACGTCGGCGGCGCCGAGGAAGCTCGAGGGATACGGCGGGATCATCGCGTCGCCGATCCCGCAGGCGTGCGCCGCCTCCGCCACCGCCTGGATCCCGACGCGCTGCCCGAGCGCCACCGCGGCGCGGTTCGAGGAGACCCGCAGCGCCTCCCGCAGGTTGAGCGGCCGATCTCCCGGGACCTGTCCGTCAGCCGGCGCGTAGTCCGGCGGGAGCTGCGCCGGATCCAGCAGGGTGGAGACGGGCACTCCGGCCTGCACCGCCGCCGCCCAGACGAAGGCCTTGAACGTCGATCCCGCCTGCCGCCGCGCCTGGGTGACGCGATCGAACTCGGAGAGCGCGTAATCGCGGCCGCCCACCAGCGCGCGGACGTCGCCGGTGTGCGCGTCGAGGGCGACGAAGAGCCCCTCCAGGCATTCCTCGGGGTCGCCGTTGCACTTCTCCACGGGGAGGCGGCCGAGCTTGCCGGATTCCACCGCCGCGATCTGGCGCGCCAGCTCTTTTTCGGCCACCCGCTGCAGCCCCGCGTCGAGCGTGGTGCGCACGCGCAGGCCCTGCGTCTCCGCGTCGTCGCCGAACCGCTCGTTGAGCTCGCGCCGCACCGCCGCCACGAACCAGGGCGCGCCGCCCTCCTGCTCCTGGGGGCTGAGGCGCAGCTTGCTGCGGCGCGCGATCCCCTCTTCCTTGGGGGAGATCACTTTTGCCTTCGCCATCAGCGTGAGGACGAGGTTGCGCCGCTTGACCGCCAGGTCCGGGAAGCGCCGCGGATCGTAGTTCGACGGCGCCTTGGGCAGCGCGGTGAGCAGGGCCGCCTGCGCGGGCGTCAGGTCGAGGGCGGTGCGGCCGAAGTAACCGTGGGCGGCGGCCTCCACTCCGTAGAAGCCGTTCCCCAGGTAGATCTGGTTCAGGTACAGCTCGAGGATCTGCTGCTTGCTGAAGGCGCGCTCGATGCGGCGGGCGACGATCATCTCCGCCACCTTTCGCCGCAGGGTCCGCGCGCGGGTGAGGCTGTCGGGAAAGACGTTCCGCGCCAGCTGCATGGTGATGGTGCTCGAGCCCTCGCGGACCGAGAAGGTGCGCAGGTCGCGCCAGAGCGCCCCGACGACGCGCCGCCAGTCGATGCCGTGGTGCTGGTAGAAGCGCATGTCCTCGACCGCAAGGAACGCGCCCACCAGCTTCGGCGACACCGACGAGAGGGGCACCACGATCCGCTCTTCCGGCGCGAGCCGGCCGAGGAGCTTGTTGTCGCGGTCGAACACCAGGCTGGCCTGCGGGGGGTGGTAGTCGCGGAGCTTCTCCACCGGAGGACAGCCGAGCGCGATGATCCCGATGCCCGCCGCCGCCAGCACGACGAGCGCGGCGGCGATCAGGGCGCCGATGCGCACACCTTTCGGCAGGGGCCAAAGCCGGGCCATCCAGGCCAGAACAACCGGGCGGGCGCCGTTGCTCCCGAATCGGGTCATCGGGCGGAGATTCGGCCGGAGCGGGGGATTTGGCAACGTTTCCGGAGGCGGATCGCCCACTCGCTCGGCAGCTGCGATGCGGTGGCGTTACAGTGGGCCCATGCCCACGCACGAGGTGGTCAACCAGCCGCCGCTCCTTCAGGATTACGACCCCCTCGCCCGCGACCTGCCGCTCCTGGAGGGGCTGCGGCGTGAAGGCGCCGCCTGGGCGGAAGCGGAGGTCGGAGCGTTCGCCCGGGCCACGGCGACGGAAGAAGCGATCGGCTGGGGGTTCCAGGCGAACCGGAATCCGCCGCAGCTGCGCACGCACGACCGCTTCGGCTTCCGCATCGACGAGGTGGAGTTCCATCCCGCCTGGCACGAGTTGATGCGGCTCTCGATCGCGAACGGCGTGCACGCCGGGCCCTGGTGCGATCCGCGCGAGGGAGCGCACGTCGCGCGCGCGGCGAAGATGTTCCTGGTCTCGCAGACGGAAGCGGGACACGGCTGCCCGCTCTCGATGACGTACTCCGCCTTTCCCGCCCTGCAGCGGCAGCCCGACCTGCTCGAGCAATGGGCGCCGCAGATCGTCTCGCTCGCGTACGATCCGAGAATGCTCCCCGCCGCGGAGAAGCGCGGCGCCCTGATCGGCATGGGAATGACCGAGAAGCAAGGCGGCTCGGACGTGCGGGCGAACACCACCAGGGCCGAGCCGCTCGGCGCAGGCGCGTGGGCGCTCACCGGGCACAAATGGTTCTGCTCCGCGCCGATGAACGACGCCTTCCTGGTGCTGGCGCAGGCGCCGCGCGGGCTCTCCTGTTTCCTCCTTCCCCGCTGGACGCCGGACGGCGCGCGCAACCGCTTCTACTTGCAGCGCCTGAAGGACAAGCTCGGGAACCGCAGCAACGCCTCCGGGGAGGTGGAGTTCGATCGCGCCTGGGCGCGCCTGGTGGGCGAGGAGGGCCGCGGCGTCGCCACCATCCTGGAGATGGTGAACCACACCCGGCTCGACTGCGTGATCGGCGCCGCCGCGATCGTGCGGCAGGCGGTGGCGCAGGCGATCCACCACTGCCAGCACCGCAGCGCCTTCGGGCGCCGCCTGATCGAGCAGCCGCTGATGCGCGCGGTGCTCGCCGATCTCGCGGTCGAGTCGGAGGCCGCGACGGTGCTGATGATGCGGTTGGCGCGCTCGTACGACCGGCGCGAAGAGGAAGCGCCGTTCCGCCGCATCGCCACCGCGGTGGCGAAGTACTGGGTGTGCAAGCGCGCCGCGCCCGCGATCGCCGAGGCGCTGGAGTGCCTCGCGGGCAACGGCTACGTCGAGGAGTCGATCCTCCCCCGCCTCTATCGCGAGGCGCCGTTGAACTCCATCTGGGAGGGATCGGGGAACGTCATCTGCCTCGACGTGCTCCGCGCGCTGCACAAGGAGCCGCACAGCCGCGACGCGGTGATCGCGGAGCTCCGCCTCGCGCGCGGCGCCGACCGCCGCCTGGATGCGGCGCTGGACGACGCGGAGTCGGCGCTGGCAAAGCCCGACGAGTCCGGGGCGCGCCGGCTGGTGGAGTCCCTCGCCGTCGCCCTGCAGGCCTCGCTCCTCGCCCGGCACTCGCCGCCGGCCGTGGTGGACGCGTTCTGCGCGACCCGCGTGGCCGGCGATCACGGCTACTCGTTCGGGACGCTCCCGGTGGGACTCGACGCCGACGGCATCCTCCGCCGCGCCTGGCCTGCGTAAGCTACGGCAACCGCGGTCGCGGGATGCAGGTGTGCCGCCGGCGGGATAAGTTCCCGCCGTGTTCCTCACCGTCCGCGGCAAGAAGATCGAGGCCCAGCAGATCGGCCGTTCCACGGGCCCCACGCTCGTGTTTCTGCACGAGGGGCTCGGCTCCGTGGGGCTGTGGCGGGATTTCCCGCAGAAAGCGGCGGACGCGACGGGGCTGGGCGCGTTCGTCTACAGCCGCGCCGGATACGGCGCTTCGGACCCCGCCGCGATGCCGCGTCCGGTGCGCTACATGCACGACGAAGCGGAGCTCCTGCCGGAGATCCTGGCCGCTGCCGGGATCGCCGACCCGGTGCTCGTCGGCCACAGCGACGGCGCCTCCATCGCCATCATCTATGCCGGGAGCGGAGGCAAGGCGCGCGCCCTGGTCCTCGAGGCGCCGCACGTCTTCACCGAGGAGATGGGCCTGGCGAGCATCGCCAAGGCGCGCGAGGCGTACGAGGGTGGCGAGATGCGCGGCCGCCTCGCGAAGTACCACCAGAATGTCGACGCCGCCTTCTGGGGGTGGAACCGGCCCTGGCTCGATCCTGAGTTTCGCAAGTGGAACCTGGAGGAGTTCCTCCCCGGCATCCAGGCGCCCATCCTGGTGGTGCAGGGGGAGAACGACGAGTACGGGACGCGCAAGCAGGTCGACGCCATCCAGCGCGGCGTGCGCGCGGTCCGGGTCTTGATGCTCCCGGAGTGCGGGCACTCGCCGCACCGCGATCAACCGGAGGCGACGCTGCGCGCGATCACGGCCTTCGTCGGCGAGCACGCAAAGCGGTAACTCAGGCGGCGAGGGTCTCGTTCCGTTGCGCCGCCGCCGTCGAGGGTCCCCGCGCGACCGCGATCGCCGCCGCGAGCATCGCCAGATCGCGCGCCACCGTCCACCA
Organism: Deltaproteobacteria bacterium; assembly: GCA_041499865.1. GTDB lineage: Bacteria > Myxococcota > Myxococcia > Myxococcales > 40CM-4-68-19 > 40CM-4-68-19. Next base: position 2,990 of record JBGQLA010000123.1, on the reverse strand, counting down.
GGACGCCGGCTCGTCGCCGCCGAAGCAGCCGCAGCGCAGGTCGATTCCGCGGAGCAGCGCCTGGGCGATGAAGACGGTGAACAGGGCCAGCAGCGCCGCGATCACGATCGCGGCAGGGCGCGCCATCCAGCCGCTGACCAGCGCGATTCCCGCAAGCAGCTCGATGCCGACCACCGCCGCGGCGGTGAACGGGACGAGGACTGCGGGGACCACGCGGTAATTCGCGACGTCCTGCGCGAACGCCGCCATGTCGGGCAGCTTGGTGACGGCCGCCCAGATGAAGAGCGCCCCGAGCACCACGCGGCAGGCGAGCACGATGCGCGCGCTCATCGGGCCCCCGCCGTGCACAGGGAGCACGTCCCGGACTCGCCGGGTCCGCCTCGGGCCAACCACTCCGGCCACGCGCCGGTGAGGACGCGCACGTCGCGGATGCCGTTCGCCTGCAAGAGCGTGGCGACCTGATCCGCGGCGGCGCACTCGCGGTCGCGGTCGTAGACGATCACCGCGGGAGACGACTTCAGCTTCGCGAGCAGCGGCTCCACCGGCTCGCCGGGCGCGAGGTGCAGCGCGCCGGTGACGTGGCCTGCCGCGTACTCCTGCGCGGAGCGCGCGTCGACGAAGGCGGCGGCGCAGGCGACGCAGAGCGGCTTCGCCGCTTCCACCGAGATGCGCGCGACGCTCGCGCGCGGGTCCTGACAGGCAGCGCCGGGCGACTCGGCGGCCGGAACCACGCGCCTGCCCAAAGGCGAAGGGCGCGGCGTCAAAGCGTTGCCGGCAATCCCGAGAGCCGCGCCTGCCACGCAAAGCACCGAGGCTCGCAGGAGCAGGGTCATGCCCCAATGATAACGGCCTCCAGGTCCGAAAGGTGGATGCTGTGTTGCGCGCGCGTCAGGGCACGACGTACGGCATGGCGGTGCAGCTCCTCTTCCGCGATGTCCTCGCCGTCGCGCACGGATTGAGCTTCATCTCTTGAGGCCCTCCAGCAGCTTCGCGCGCACGGCAAAGAGCTCGGGCACCGTGAGACCGCAGGTGACGCCCAGACTCGGGAGCCTGCAGACCGACGCCAGCGGGCAGCCGAGGCATTTGGCAGTCCCCCGAAATCGCGCCCAGGCAGCTGCGCGCGCCGTGGAGCAGCAGCTTGAAGCAGGGCAGGGTCATGCGCAGCTCCGCCGAGGAATGCCGGTCGCCGTAGCCGTAGACATCCGACATCAACACGGCAACCTGATGTTCCAGCCAGGCCAGCCGGCCGATGCGGGCCAGAAACCGCCCAAGCGTCTCGTGACTCTCGGCGATCGCCAGCGCGACATCCGGACGGGACTGAAGCGCCGGCTCCTTTTCCACCAGCCCTGACCCGAGGCCCGTGAAGCGGAAGCGCTTCTGCGCCCGGTAGTGGTCGAGCCTGCGGCCGAGCCGGTCCCGAGTCCCACCGCCCCCTCACCGCGCCCGCCGTCTGGCGACGCCGGCGGCTGGCCTGGGTGCGCCGGTTTCGGCCGCAGCCGGGTCCGGGCCGATCGCCCCACGACGCGCTTTTCCGACCGACCGCGGGGCGATGCGGATGGAGCCAAGGCTGTGCTCGTACCCGCTCCAACCCCTCCTCGCGCCATCCGAGAGGTTGGCGCAAGGTGTCCGAGTGCCAGCGATCGGGGTCCGGAGGACGGCGGTCAGGGTCGCCGGAGCACGAGACGCAGCCCCACGGCGCCGGCCTTCACTCCGTCGAGGCGAGCCTTGGGATCCGAGGCCGGGCGCGTGGTGGGATCGCCGTCGGAGTCGAGCCGCGCCTCGATGAGAAGGCGGTCCGGGAACGGCTGCCCCATCATCGAATCCGCCTCGCTCAGCTCGAAGGTCGCGGGAAATGTCGCCGCCAGTCGCTTCGCGGCGACCGGCGGGCCCTCGCCGCCGCCCGCCGCCCGGGCGAAGACGAACAGGACGGCCGCCGGGGACAGCGCGCTCCGCAGCGACGGATCGATATCCACGATGCCCGAGACACGCCTGCCCCCGCTTGTGTCGCGCGCCGGCGCTCCTCCGCGCGGCGCCATCGCTCCTTCGCCCGGCGTGGGTACGCTTGCGTGCGGGTTGGCGCCGGATGCGGGGCTCGCGTTGGCAACCTGGGACTCGTTCGCCTTCAAGTCGGCCAGGTAGCGCCCGAGATCCTCAGCCCGCTCTGGAAACCGCTTGGAGGCCGAGGCGATCGTGGCCTGCGCGTCCCGCATGCGCCCCATCCGCGCGTATCCGAGCGCGAGATAGGCGTAGGCCTCCACCAAATCGGGATCGGAGGCGACGGCCTTCTTCAACATGCCCACTCCCACGTCCAGCTGGCCCATCGCCATCCGGACCAGGGACTGGTACGCGAGCGCGCGCGGATTGTCAGGAGCGCGCTCGAGCACCTTCGCGGTCTCGTTCCAGACTCCCATCCAGTTCTCGCGGTCCACGTACAGGCGCGCGAGGGCGAGGCGAGTCTCGAAGTCAGAGGGGTTGCGCGCGAGCGCTGCCTGGAACGCGGCCTCGTCGCCGCCCACGCTCGAGGGCGCCTGGGCAGCGGTCGGGATCTCACCGGTGACGGCGCCGCCGGCCTCCCGCGGCTTCGCGGACTGGTACACGAGAAGGATCAAGAGCGCCGCACCCGTGGCGCTCCCGACGCCCCAGAGGAAGCCGCGCAGGCCGGACCGCTCGGGAGCCGCTCCCGCGCTCGCCGGGATGGCGATGGCGGCAGCCGGCGCGAGCGGCGCGGATGCTCCCGACTCCTCGAGCGCGAGGAGCGTCTGCGCCGCCTCGAGCTCGAGCGCATAGCGTTCGCGCGCGAGCTGCTCCGGCGTCCGCTTGACGGCGGTGTCCTCGAGCTCGCGAAGTTGCAAGAGGAGCGCATCGGTCCTGCCGGCGAGATCCCGCACCTCCGCCGGAACCGGCGCCGCCGCCTTGGCAGCGGAGCGCGGAGCGGCGAAGACGAAGCGCCACACCAGCACCGCCCCGAAGACGAGGCCGGCCGCCAGGAT
>JBGQLA010000122.1:0-12059 GCA_041499865.1 Deltaproteobacteria bacterium | reverse complement strand
GAGGCTCAGAAGCCGGCCTCCGGAGTCGAACACACGGGTTGTCCGGGACCCGCCAGCGCGCCCGGTGAAGCCGTTGTCATCGCCCTGCGCGGCGGAGTGTAGTCCGCTCCAGCCGCGCGCTGCTAGGCTGATCGCGATGAAGGGAAGAGGAGGGCGAGGCGACAGAACTTCGCTTCTCTGTCCTTCCCTCCCTGCGTATGGCTCGCACCTCCACCGATCTGCTCTCGCTCACGGCACTCCAACAGGCTGCGCTGGTTCGCACTCGTGAGATCTCGAGCGAGGAGCTGGTCCGCCTCTACTTGGCGCGCATCGAGCGACACGACCAGCCGCTGACCTCGTTCGTGCAGGTGCTCGGCGCCCGTGCGCTCCGCGCCGCACGCAGGAAAGATCGCGCCGCGACACGCGCGGACCCCTTGCCTTCCTTCCACGGCGTGCCGGTCGGCGTGAAGGATCTGAACCTCGTGCGCGGCGCCTTTTGTCGCATGGGCTCACGCGCGTTTCGCTGGTTCTGGTCGCCGGTAGACGACAAGACCGTGGCGCAGCTCCGGCGCGCGGGGTTCGTCATCGTCGGGAAGCTCTCGACCTCCGAGCTCGGAGCGATGCCGGTGACCGAGCCCGAGATCCATCCGCCGACGCGCAACCCGTGGAACACCGACCACAGCTCGGGCGGCTCGTCGGGCGGCGCGGGCGCGGCGGTGGCGGCGAATCTGCTGCCGATCGCGCAGGGCAGCGACGGCGCTGGCTCGATCCGCATCCCGGCGGCCTTCTGCGGCCTCTACGGTCTCAAACCCTCGCGCGGGCGTGTCGCCAACGCCTACGGCCTGCGCGACGACGAGATCCTCTATACCGACGGCCCGCTCACCCGAGATGTCGCGGACGCCGCCGCCATGCTCGACGCGATGGCCGGTCTCAGCGTCGGCAGGCCTCACACCGCGCCGCCGCCGCCGAGGCTTTTTGCCGAGCTCGCACGGCAACCGCCCAAGGGTCTGCGTGTTCGGATGGTGCTCGCAAGCCCCATCTCGACCGTGGACCCCGAGGTCAAGGACGCCGTTCGGCGCGCCGCCCGCGCCTTGGAGGAGCTCGGCCACCACGTCGAGGAGGTCGATCCGCCGGAGGGTTCGATCGAGGAGTTCTTGCCGATCTGGCAGTTCATCGTCGGCACCGCGCCGGTGCTGTGGGCCTCCAAGCTGCAGCCCGTGACCCGCTGGTTGGCGCGCGAGGGCAGGAAGCTGCGCGGCCCCGAGGTCCTCGCGCTCCAGCACAAGTTGGCCGCGCGCCACCTCGAATGGTGCGAGGGCGCGGACCTGGTCTTGTCGCCGACAACACCGGCGCCCGCCCCTCGCGTGGGCGCGTTCGCCTCCGACGACCCGGTTCGTACGTTCTTCGCCGCCGCTCCGCTCGGGGCGTTCACCGCGCCGTTCAACCTGACCGGGCAGCCGGCCGCCTCGCTGCCGCTGGCCATGTCGTCGCAGGGGTTGCCGATCGGGGTCCAGCTCGGTGGCAAGCCGCTCGATGACGCGACGGTGCTCGCCGTCTCGCGTCAGCTCGAAGAGGCGCTGCCGTGGGCGGGGCGGGCGTCTCCCGTGGCCAGGGCGGCGTAAGAGGTCGGCGCGCGGGACCGCCATGGTCCCGTTGGTCCACGCTGCCTCCGTACTGCGTTCAGGAACGCGCTCAGCAAAAGAGTCGAAGGGCTCCCGGTCTTCCTGCCTTGACTTTCCCAAGAGAAGGGAGCGTCCTCCGCTGGCCTTCACGCGCACGAAGGAACGCTTCTGCTGCGTCATTGCGCAAACAAGGCGGAGCGCGCGCTGCGCGCTCACGGAGGACACCATGAACAGGCTTGGATGGCTGACAGGCTGTGCGCTCGCGCTCGCGTGCGCGCACGAGGGCAAAAGCGTCACGGGCGAGAGCGAGACGAAGATGCCGAGCGCGGCGGCGACCGAGGGGGTCAAGCCGCAGGCGCCATCGACAGCGGATGCGTCAAAGCAGAAAGAGGTTGTTGCCGCGGCTCCCGCTGTGGGGTCCGTGGCCGCGAAGCTGCCCGACGGCAAGATCCCGCTGAGCACGACTCCTGAAGCCGCGGAACTGCTTCGCAGCGGCTACGACGCGCAATTCACTACCAACATCGATACTGCGCTCGGCTTCTACAAGAAGGCGCTCGAGCTGGACCCCACGTTCCTCGCCGCCCAGGTATTCCTTTACAGCGCCACGCCGGGCACCGAGTCCATGTACAAGGTGGAGGAGGCGACCAAGGCTGGCACCGGTCTTTCGGAGGCGGAGCGCACGCTGCTGGAGTGGATGAACGCGGGCAAGCACGGCGACCTGAAGACCGACGTCGAGAAGGCTGCCAGGCTGGTCGAGCTTGCACCCAAGGACCCGATCGCGTTCCTTGCCTTGGCGCAAGACGATCTGGTGGCGCGCAAGCTCGACGAGGCGCTGGCGGGCTTCCAGAAGGCGTCGGACCTCGATCCACATCTGGGCGCGCCCTACCTTCAGATGTCCTTCATCTATGACGTGCAGGGAAAGCATGACGAGGAGGTGGCGGTCCTGCGCAAGTGGGTGGCGGCGCGCCCCGACGATCCGGCGGCGCAGTCTGGGCTGGCGGCGGGGCTGGTGGCCGCGGGCAAGTTTGACGAGGCGGAGGACTCCGCCCGCAAGGCCACCGCGATGGCCCAAGCGGGCTGGGACACCTGGCTCACGCTCGCCTATGTCGATGAGATGCGCGGCGATTGGGCGGCGGCACGCCGGGACCTGGCCACCGGTCGCGACCTGGCGCAGTCGGGCGCCAGCCGCGCTGCCATCGACGAGCAGATGGCATTCGTGGATCTGGCCCAGCACAAGAACGACGCGGCTACGGCTGACCTGGACGCGATGACCAAGGACGCCGCCGACGGCGAGGACCCGAACGACGTGGTCCGCGCGAACATCGACCTCGCCGTGGTCCACCTCGCTGGCGGGAAATTGACTGAGGCGGTGAAGACAGCGAAGCAGGCGGCCGACCGCATCGCGAAGGAAGCGGTCTCCGACGTCGCGCGCGGCTTCCTCTCGCGTGAGGCGCTCACCGTCGCCGTATGGGTCGATGCGGTGGCGAAGAAGCCCGCCGAGGCGGCGGAGGCGCTGGCCCGGCTGGAGAAGGCGTCGCCGGATGCGGACAAGGACGCCTTTCAGGCCGACGGGCTGGCTTACGCGCGCGGCGAGGTGGCCTGGGCCAAAGGCGACTTGAAGAGCGCCGTCGAGCAGCTAAGCAAGTGCATCGTCGAGGACGACCTGTGCCGTTTCCGACTCGCGGCAGCGCAGGAGAAGTCGGGCGACAAGGCGGCGGCCGCCGCGACCCGCAAGGCCATTCTCGATGCGCGCCACGCGGGCAAGTTCGCGCTGCTCGTCCGCGCCTGGCTGACCGAGCCGCCGAGGGCGGGCAAGAAGGTGGCCGCCCGGGACTGAGCTGGTGAGCGAGTGCGATGAGCGTCTTTTCGGACAGGTCAGAAGACGTACCGGCCGTCCTTCCACGCTCCTTGGACTGCGGACGGGCTCCACGTCGCCACCAGCTCCGTTCGCTGGCGGAGTGCTGTGGCGAGACGACGGGGCCTGTATGAGCTCGCGGTCGAGGGGGACGACCTCGACCGCGAACCCGTAGCTCCTCGCTGCTAGCGGTGCGACTTGTGGTGGGTGGGCGCGAACGGCGCAATGTCGATCGCCATGCCCATCGCGTTGTACCCGGCGTGGTTGGGATGGAGGTAGTCCCACGGCAGCTGCGTGAACTGGCTGTTGGGCAGATAGGCCGGCTTCATGTTGCCCAGCGCTGCCGGATTCGGATCGCGTGTCGCGGCGTCGAAGTCGACCACGCCGTCGAAGTTCCCTGGGGCGCGAATGTATTGATTGAGAATCAGCCGATTGGCTTCCACCACCGGGCCATGACAGTGAATGCTTCGGGTGGGGATGATCAGGTCATCGGCACCGGGCGCGCGCCCTTGCTCCGCGGGCCAGCCGGACAGCTTCCACTACGCGAGCATCGCGGCGAGGACCGGGTGCACCGGCATCCGCCGGGCGTGCTCAGGATCATGACCAGGCTGACCGATGCCGGCGTGGAGCACCGGAAGAAGGGCGGACGCTGACCCACGCCCGCCGAAGCTACGTGGTGACGGCCCTGAGAGTCCGGTGCACCGTCACCCGGGGCACGCCCAGCGCGGTGGCGATGGCGCGCACGCTGCGCTCCTTCCTGCGCAGCGCGACCGCACGCTTGACCTGCGAGTCGTCCATGCCCCGCGGCCAAGCGCGTCGGACTGCAGTGCCAGTCCGACCTCCATGGCCGACCCCTCAGGCCCATGCCGCGCACTGGCCAATGCGGCGTAACGTCACTTACCACCCACCGGGTCGCCCAGCTATCCTCGTCCGCGAATGATGGGTCACGTCTTCCTCGTCTACGGCTCGGCCTTCATCTTGATGGGCGGCATCCTTGCCCTCCAGGCCTGGTCCCCCATTCGCGTCCTTGCCCGCAACGCCCTTTGGGCGTTGGTCGCTTTCGCCCTCGTGCACGGGATCGCCGAGTGGTGGCGGCTCATGCACGTCTTCGTCGGGTTGACCCCGACCCGGGAACTCACGTTCGAGTTGCTCCTCGCCCTGTCCTTCGTCGCGCTGGGGCAGTTCGGGGTGGAGGTCGAGATCTCTCTTCACCGGTGGCCCAGGTGGGCACGGGCCGGTCCTGCCCTGGTGGGGCTCGCGGTTGTGATCGCCATCGCGCTGCTCTTTCCGCGTCTCCCCGCGACCAGCCTGGACGCGCTGGTGCGCTACGCGACGGCAATTCCCGCCTCGCTGCTCGCGTGCGCCGCGCTGCTGCACGTCGGAGGGACCTTGTCGGGGCCGGAGCGCATGCGGCAGCGGCGCCGGCTTGCCATCGCGGCCTACACCTTCGCGGCCTTCGGTATCGTCGCGGGCCTCGTTGCGGGGGATCCGCCCTTCTTCTCCGCGGCGATCCTGCACGCAGATGGCTTCCGGCAGCTCACCGGCGTCCCGGTGGAGTTGCTGCGCGCCACCTGCGCCGTCATCATCGCCATCAACCTCGCCGAGGCGTTCGTGATCGAGTCCGCGAGGACCCAGGCCGAGGCCGAGCGCCTCCGTGAGGAGTTCATCTCCGTCGTCGCCCACGACCTGCGAAACCCGCTCCACGCCATCGGCGTCCTCACCAGCAGCCTCGAGCGGATGCCGCCCGACAGGCCCCAGGCGACTCGAGTCGCGCTCGATCGCATCCGGGAGAAGATCAAGACCCTCGACCGGATGATCGGCGACCTCATGGACGCTTCGCTCATCGAGGCGAACAGGCTCGTGCTCCGCCCGGTTCGAGTCGACATGACCAAGCTCGTGGTCGGCGTGGTCGAGCGCGCCGATGCAATCGTCTCCGGCCACTCGGTCGAGCTCGTGCCCTCCCCCGGCAGCGCGGAGGTGGACGGCGACCCCGTGCGCCTGGAGCAGGTCTTCGCCAACCTGCTCTCGAACGCGGGCAAGTACGGCCTTCCGGGGACGCCCATCCGGGTCGAGGTGTCCACCGATGCCCATGAAGTGATCGTGGGGGTGACCAACATCGGCAGGGCCATACCCAAGGACGCGATCCCGCAGCTCTTCGAGCGCTTCTACAGGACCGATGCTGCCCGCCGTGGTCCGGTCCCCGGAACTGGCATCGGGCTTTACCTCGCCCGCGGGCTGGTGGAGGCCCACGGCGGCCGCATCTGGCTTGAGCCGGGCGAGGACGACCGCACCACCTTCCGCTTCGTGATCCCGCGCGCCGGCCCGGAAGTCCGGGACGTCCGCTAACCTGATTGGGTACGAGCTACAAGCATCGCCAGGCGGGCTGCTCGCGGCGAGGCCGTCTGGGCATGCAATGCCCCGTCCATCCGGCGGGCCAGGACGCCTCCGCCGCTCCTCACGCTTTCGCGGGTACTTGCGCGAAAAAAATGCGGGCGTAGGACTTCTGGTGGATCTCGCCAGCGCCGGCGTGGAACGTGCATTCACGTCCAGACGTCCGTCTGACGGGAGGACTGGCCATGAGAGACTGGAACCGGATCTTGTGCGCGGTGGACCTCCACCACGATTGCGGCGCGCTCCTCCATACGGCCGTTTCGCTGGCGGGGAAGCTCGGCGCAGAGCTGACGCTCCTCCACGTGGTTGCGACCGGCGAGCCGAACACCATCGTCGCTCCGCCCGAGCGGATCCAGGCGATGGTAACCGAGGCCGGCCTCCCTCTCCGCGATCTCGCCGCGACGGCTGCAGCAGACTTGGGCAGGAGCGTCGCGACGCGGGTGGAGCACGGAAAGCCTGCGAGCGAGATCCTGCGGGTCGCCCAGGAGACGGGCTGCGACGTCGTCGTGCTCGCCACACACGGGCGGCGCGGCCTCGAGCGAGCGCTCTTCGGATCGGTGGCCGAGAAGGTGGTTCGCGCGGCGCCCTGTCCGGTGCTCACCGTGCGGCCGCCGTGAGGATCCACCAGCTAGGCGCCAGGGAAGCGCTCCGCAGTCTCGGGAGCTCGATCGGGGGCCTGTCGCACGCCGAAGCGCAGCGGCGCCGGGCAGAGTTCGGCCCGAACCAGGTCGAGCGCCTGCGGGGGAAAACGGCCCTCGTGCGATTCGCGGCCCAGTTCACCCACTTCTTCGCCGTGGTCCTCTGGCTCGCAGCGGGGATGGCGCTCTTCGCGGAGTGGCGCGAGCCGGGCGGAGGCATGGCGAGGCTCGCGATCGCCATCGTCGGAGTGATCTTCGTCAACGGCGTCTTCTCCTTCGCGCAGGAAAGCCGGGCCGAGCGCGCCATCGCTGCCCTGCAGACGCTCCTGCCGAACCGCGTACACGCGCTGCGCAGCGGCGAAGTCGTCGACGTGCCCGCCCCCGACCTGGTGCCGGGAGACGTGGTGCTGCTGGAATCGGGCGATCTCGTTCCCGCGGACTGCCGTGTCATCGAGGCGCTCGCCGCACGCGTCAACACCAGCACGATGACGGGGGAGGCGGTGCCCGAGCCGCGCGACGCAGAGCCCGACGGGGAGCCGCTGGCGCGCGCCCGCAACGTGCTCCTGGCCGGCACCTTCCTCGTTTCCGGGCACGCCCGCGCCGTGATCTTCGCTACCGGCATGAGCACCGAAATCGGCCGCATCGCCCGCCTGGCGCAATCGGGAGCACCCGGCCTCTCGCCGCTGCAGCAGGAGATCGTGCGCATCGGACGGATCGTCGCCGTGTTCGCGACGGCGCTCGGCGCTCTCTTCTTCCTCCTCGGGCGCGCGATCGGGCTTCCCCTCTGGACGAACCTGCTCTTCGGAATCGGGATCATCGTCGCCAACGTGCCCGAGGGCTTGCTGCCCACCGTCACGCTCGCTCTCGCGATGGGATCGCAGCGGATGGCGAAGCGGCGCGCGCTCATCCGCAGGCTGCCCGCCGTCGAGACGCTGGGCTGCGCGACCGTGATCTGCACCGACAAGACCGGCACCCTGACGCTGAACCGCATGACGCCGGTCCGGCTGTATTTCGGCTCGTCGTTTCATGACATCGATTCCGCCGGCCTGAAGCAACTCGGCAGGAGACGGCCCGACCTGTTCCGCTGCGCCCAGCTCTGCCACGATCTGATCGAATCGCGCGGGGAGAACGGGCGCACCCAATTGCAGGGTGACCCGATGGAGCTGGCGCTCGTCGACATGGCTGAAGCCGCGATCGGGTCCGTCCCGCCGTCGCGGCGGAGCGGCGAGATCCCGTTCGACTCCGCCAGGAAGCGCCTGACGACGCTCCACGAGATCGGAAACGCGACACTCGCATACACCAAGGGAGCGCCAGAGACCGTGTTGCCCCTCTGCACGCTCGATCCCGCCGTCCGGGCAGAGGCTTTGCGCGCGGCCGACGCGATGGCGACCGACGGCCTGCGCGTGCTCGCCTTTGCGCACCGCGAGCTCGGTCCAGGCGATGCGCCGGATTCCGGTCTGACGTTCGCGGGACTCATCGGTCTGCTCGATCCTCCACGGCCCGAGGTGCCGGACGCGATCCGGCGCTGCCGCGACGCGGGCATCCGCGTGGTGATGGTCACCGGCGACCATCCGCGCACCGCCGCGGCGCTGGCACGCAGGATCGGTCTCGATTGTGGCGCAGTCCTCGGCGGAGCCGAAGTGCAGAAGATGAGCGACGAGCAGCTCCAGATCGCGCTGGACGCTCCCGACCTGCACTTCGCCCGCCTGGATCCGGTGGACAAGCGGCGTGTGATCGAAGGCTTCCGCCGCAAGCGCGAAATCGTCGCGGCCACCGGAGACGGCGTCAACGACGCGCCGGCCCTGAGGGCGGCCGACATCGGCATCGCCATGGGGGTCTCGGGGACCGACGTCGCCCGCGAGGCGGCGGACGTGGTGCTGGTCGACGACAACTTCGCAAGCATCGTCGACGCCGTGGAGGAAGGAAGGGCCGTCTTCGCGAACATCCGCAAGTTCCTCACCTACATCCTCACTTCCAACGTCCCGGAGCTGGTCCCGTATCTCGCGATGGTCCTCTTCCGGGTTCCGCTGGCGATGACGATCATGCAGATCCTGGCCGTCGATCTCGGCACGGACATGCTGCCGGCGCTCGCGCTGGGCGCCGAGCGCGCGGCCCCGGGAGCCATGCAAAGACCGCCGCGGCGCCGCGAGGAGAGGCTCCTGGATGCGCGCCTGCTGCTGCGCTCGTACGGGTTCCTCGGCGTGCTCGAAGCGGCGGGCTCGATGTGCGCGTTCTTCGCGGTGCTCGTCGCCGGCGGCTGGAGGCATGGCGTGCCTCTTGCCGCCGACGACCCGCTCTATCTTCGCGCCACGACGGCATGCCTTGCCACCGTGGTGGTGATGCAGGTGGCGAACCTGTTCGTGTGCCGGGACGAGCGGGCGAAGGTCACCGCGCGCGGGATCTTCGAGAACCCGCTGCTGCTCGTCGGCGTCGCGGCGGAGCTCGCGCTCATCGCCCTGGTGGTCTACACGTCCCCCGGCCAGGCGGTCTTTGGCACCGCGCCCCTCCACGCCCGTGACTGGCTGCTCGCAGTGCCGTTCGCAGCGGCGCTGCTCATCGCAGAGGAGGTCCGCAAATGGGTGGTGGTGCACGCGTGCCGACAGCGCAAGCGGGGCGCGCCTGGCCCATGCGTGGGCTGCGGTACGACGGCGACCTGCTCGGGATCGGCAGAGCCGTAAACGGGTGGGAGGACATATTGAGCTCCGTGAGGGCAGACACGGTGGGCTGGAGGAAGGACCATCCGCAACGCCACCCCGGGCGAGAGACTGAAAAACAATGGGGTGCCGCACGCGTTCATCAACGCGGGCTTCAAGCCCCTGAACCTCATTGCTGTGTTCCCGTCCAGGAAACCCGGAGTTCAAGGTACTCGGACCGAATCCATTGATACCGGCGAAGTAGTTCCAGGCATCCTTCAACGCGGCCGTTGGACAGGTTTGGACAGGTGCCAGTCCCATCCGATGAAGGGAAGAGGAGGATCCTGCGGACTCTACGGGCGAAGAATCGTAGCATGTCCGTTCCTTTGCTGGGGTGCGATGCTCGGCGATCCTCTACGTCGAACGTCTCACCTGTCGATGCCGCACGTTGACCGGCTCAGGGACGGCCGGTCCCGAATCCGGACACTGGCCGGCGATGCTGGCGCGAGAGCGGCCGGATTTCCGGAATCTGCGGTGGCATCCGATTCGCTTGCCGTCGCAGCATGGACAAGCTGCGACTCGCGTTTCGATCGCTCTTGCGCGCTCCCGGCTTCACCGCGGCCGGCGTGCTCGTGCTCGCCATCGGCATCGGGGGGAGCACGGCCGTCTTCAGCGTGCTTCACGGGATCGTGCTCCGGCCGCTGGGCTTCGCCTCGCCCGAGCAGCTCGTCCGCGTCTACGAGCGGCCCGCCGGAATCGATGCGCGCTGGTCCTTCTCCGGGCCCGACTTCCTCGATCTGGCCGCCGAGAGCACCGCGTTCCAATCGGTGACCGGTATCCGGGCCGACCGGCAGACGCTCACCGGCCACGGCCCGCCGGCGCCGGTCCGCATCGCGCGCGTGAGCGTGAGCTTCTTTGCAGCCCTGCGCGCGTGGCCAGCGATCGGGCGCGCGCCGGCGGCTGAAGAGGACGTCTCCGGAGGCCCGCGCGTCGCCGTGCTCACCGACGCTTTCTGGCGGCGCGAGCTGGGCGGCGATCGCGCCGCGCTGGGGCGGACGCTCACGCTCGACGGGCGCACCTACACCATCGTGGGCGTGATGGCGCCGGACTTTCATTTCGCGCCGTTGCGGCAGGCGGAGATCCTCATTCCGCTCGCGCTCGAAGGCAGGGAGAAGGAGTTTCGCGGGATCAACTGGGTGACCGTGGTCGCGCGGCTCAAGCCAGGTCTCGGTGTGCGCGACGCGCAAGCCGACCTCGACGTGCTCGCGCCGCGCATCAACGGCCGCATTGCCGAGCACACGGGCTGGCGCCTCGAGGCACAGCCGCTGCTCGACGACCTGGTGGGATCGATCAAGCCCGCGCTGACGGCGCTGTTCGGCGCGGTGCTGCTGGCGTTGCTGATCGCCTGCGCCGATCTGGCGAGCCTGTTGGTCGCGCGCGGCATGGCGCGGCAGCGCGAGCTCGCCATCCGCGCTGCGCTCGGCGGGGGACGCGGCGAGCTGGCGCGGCAGGTGATGGCGGAGGCGCTGCTCCTCGCCGCGATCGGGGGAGGGCTCGGTCTGATCGCCGCGCAATGGTGCCTCTCGGCCCTGGTGGCGCTCGCGCCGCCGGAAACGCCGCGCCTCGACGAGGTCCACCTCGACGGGGCGGTGCTCCTCTTCTCCCTTGGCGCCTCGACGGCGGCCGGCCTGCTCGCTGGTCTGGTGCCCGCGCTGCAAGTGACCCGGCCGAATCTGATGGAGGTGCTCGCAAATGGCTCGGGCGGCACGGCGAAACGGGCGCGGGCGCGGTCGGCCCTGGTCGTCGTCGAGACGGCGCTCGCGTTCGTGCTCGCGGTAGGTGCGGGCCTGATGATCCGCACGCTCTCCGGCCTGCTGGACGTCCCGACCGGCCTCGCTTCGCCGGAGCGGGTGCTCGTGGCCGACATGGACCTGCCGCAGTCGCGTTATCCCAAGGACCGGATCGCGACGTTCGCGCGCGACCTGCTGGACCGGGTCTCGACGGCGCCGGGCGTGCGGAGCGCCGCCCTGCTCACGAACGTCCCGCTCGATCCGCGCGCCCGGGCCGAGTTCGGGTTTGCTCTCGAGGGGGTAGCGCTCGCGCCGGGCCAGGCGCCGAAGGCGGAGATGGTGTTCGCCACTCCCGGATACCTGGAGACGATGGGCATTCCCCTGGTGCGCGGGCGCGACCTCCGCTGGACGGACGTGAAGAGCGCGCCGCACGTGGTGCTGGTCAACGAGGCCTTCGTCCACCGCTTCTTCCCGAAGGGTGACCCGCTGGGCCGGCGCATCACCGAGCTGGTCGGGCCCGACGACCCATGGGAGATCGCGGGCGTGATCGGGGACGTGCACACCCAGGGTCTCGACCGCCCCCCGTCGCCGCTGATGGTGGTGCCGCTGCTGCAATTCCCGGTCGCGACGCTGCGGGTGGCGGCGCGGGCGGCGCGCGGCGACCCGATGCAGCTCTTGCCCGTGCTGAGATCGGAGGTGCTCACGCTCGACAAGGACGTGCCGCTCTCTTCGGCGCGGGCGCTGCCGCAGGTGGTGAGCGAGTCGGTCGGTGTGCGTCGCTTCCAGATGACGCTGCTCAGCGTGTTCGCGCTGATCGCGCTGATGCTCGCCGCGCTCGGGATCTACGGAGTAACGGCGTACTCGGTGACACAGCGCGCACGGGAGATCGGCATCCGCATGGCGCTCGGGGCCGAACCGGTCCTGGTGCTGCGGATGATCCTCGCGGGCGGGTTGCGGCTCTCGCTCCTGGGGGTTGCGATCGGCGTGGTCGGCGCCCTGCTCGCGACGCGAGCGCTCGCGTCCCTCGTCTACGGCGTGAGCACCATGGATCCGCTGACGCTGACCGCGACCGGCGCGCTGCTGGTGGGCGCCGCCGCGCTGGCGAGCTGGGTGCCCGCCTTGCGGGCGACGCGGCTCGATCCCTCGACGTC
>JBGQLA010000121.1:0-12083 GCA_041499865.1 Deltaproteobacteria bacterium | reverse complement strand
GGGGCCCTTTCGCCGGAACGCCGCGCGGTCCTTCTCGGAGTCGATCTCTGCGGCGAGCAAGTCGTACAGCTCCTCCTCCGAGCGGGCCTTGGCGGAGGAGCGCGAGACCAGGATCTTCGCCATCGGCCCGAGGTATTCCGCAAGGTGGCGACTGGCCCGCTCCAGCGCCTCCGCGCTGAAGGCCGCCGACGGCGCGGGAATGCTCGGGCCGGAGACGGGGTGCGTCGTCTCCGCGCTACACGAGCGGAGGAAGGCGTCGCGGTCGCCGCTCACCGGCATGTACGCGGCCAGCGCCTCGCCCAGCTCGCGCGGCGTGGACGCCTTGGCCCCGATGGTGCGCGCGAGGTGGTGCGCAATCGGCCCGAGGATCCCGGCGGCGCGGTCCTCGATGGCCGCCTCGGCCGCCGGATCGAGCGCCGGGGGCCTTGCCGGACCGGTCTCGATCACCTCGGCGGTGCGCGCCTGCGCATCGCCGCTGACCGGCTTGGGCAGCCGCAGCTCGTAGACGGCGTGCTCGCGCATCTGCTCGTCCCGCCGGACGCCAGCGGCGGTGAAGAGCGGCCGGTAAGCCTCCGAGAGGCAACTGGCGACGTCGTGGAACGAACGCGAGGCGAGGATCTGGTTCTCCCCGGCGAAGCCCATCATCCGCTGCGCGACGTGCAGTCCGTCGCCCAGCGCGTTCAGGTTGCCGTTGATGTCCTTCACCAGCTTGACCGCGCCGAGGTGGATGCCGATGCGGATGCGCATTCCATCGGGCCGCGCGCTCTCCTCGTGCACCACGGCGCCGAGCAGCCCCAGCGCGCAGGACATGGCTCCGTCGGGATCGCCGAGGAAGCAGACGGCGACGCCGCCGCCGGAATCGAGGATCACCCGATCGGGCTCGGGGACGTCCTGCATGGAGCGGGCGAGGTGGCCGTTGAAGCGCCCCCTCCATTGCGCCTGCAGCTCCACCGACTGGTCGAAGTAGCGGACGATGTCCACCGTCGCCACGCTGCACACCCAGGTGCGCTCGGGCCGCCCGTGCTCGCCCGAGGATCGCCTCGAGGGCCGCCGCTGCGGCGCGGGACGCGGCCTCGGAGGGCCCGGGTGCGCCCGGTCCAGCTCGTGCTGCAGATCGGAGAGCGCCGAGAGCGCCTCGCCCGCGTCGCGAGGCCGCTTCACCGGATCGAGGGAGAGCATCTGCGCCACCAGCTCGGCGAGAGCCGGCAGCTCCGGCACTTCGAGGGCGGGAGCGGTCGCGGGCTGGGTGACCGGCTCGCCCGCGGAGGGCAGCTCGCCGGAGAGCATCTGGAAGAGGATGACGCCGAGCGCGTACACGTCGGTCCGCTCGTCCTCGGGGGCGCCGCGCTGCTGCTCCGGCGCCATGTACGTCGGCGTGCCGCCGTCGATCTTCCGGTGCCCGAAGGCGTGGGCAAGCCCCAGGTCGAGGAGCTTCACCTGCCCGTCGTCGCAGAGGAAGACGTTTCCCGGCGTCAGGTCGCGGTGGATCACGCCGTGGCCGTGCGCGTGGGCGAGGCCCTGCGCGATGGCCACGGCGATGCGCAGCGCCTCGCGAAGCGGCGGCAGCTCGTGGCGGAGCTTCTGCGCCAGCGTGCCGCCGCGCAGCAGCTCCATGACCAGATAGGGCCCCTCCAGCGCGCGCCCGACGTCGAAGAGGGTGACGATGTTCGGGTGCGAGAGCCGGGCGGCCGTCTCCGCTTCGCGGATCAACCGCTCGGCGCGCACCTCGGGCCTGGGGCCGGGTCGGACCGCCTTGAAGGCGACGAATCTGCCCAGCTCGCTGTCGCGGGCCTCGTAGACCACGCCGAAGCCGCCCTTGCCGATCTCGCGCAGCAGCTCGAAGCGGCCGATCATCGCGCCCGGCCGGAGCGCGAGCGGCCACGCGCCGGCATCCGTTTCCGGCTGCGACTGCAGCTCGTGGAGAACTTCGGACAGCGCGCCGGGACGGAGGACCGGTGGCACGGGGATGCTGAGGGTGCCGGATCCCGGTCCGTCCAGGCCACTGCGGCTCATGGGTCGCCCTTCATTTCTGCCCCTCGAGGATCTTCATCGCAGCAGCGAGGCTGCGGTGCATGCGGTTGAAGGAGGCGGCGAGGACCGAGACCTCGTCCCGGCCCTGCACCGGCAGCTCCGGAACGTCCATGTTGCCTTTGCTGATCTCGTCGGCGCGGGCGGCGAAGCGGCTGACGGGGCGGACGACGGTGACGTAGAGGAGGAGGTCGAGCACCACCAGGGTGACGAATCCCACCCCGATCAGCGAAAAGAGGAGGCGCCGGAACGAGCGGTTGGCCATCGCCACCGGCAGCGCGACGGGGACCGAGACGATCTGCGCGGCGATGATCTCGTTTTCCTTCCAGCCGAACCCGTTCGCCGGTCCGTAGAGCTGCACCATGTCCTGCGGGGCCTCGCCCGGCGTGGAGTGGCACTCGAGGCAGGACTTCGAGGCGCGCATCGGCCGGGCGAGGAAGAGCGAGCGGCCCATCGGCGTGTCGCGCTCGCCGTCGAGGATGCTCAGCTCCGGCCGGTTGCGGAAGACCTTGATGATGTCCTCCTCCCAGTCCACCACCCGGTTGCGCGGGTTGGTGGGATTGAGCGACGCCTCCTTGTAGAAGTAGTCGGGGTACTTCTTGCGCAGGTAGTTGAAGATCTCCGTGGCGGCGAAGGCCGGGACGGTCTGCGGGCGGAAGATTTGCTTCGACGCCATGTCGCGGGCGCAGAGCTTGCTGAAGACGTCGTCGGACTTCGGCTTGTAGGGCTGGGAGAGGTCGTTCACCACCGGCCGGATCTGGTCGGTGGTGTAATTCCGCATGGCCAGCGCCGTCTCCATCATGATCTGCGCGTGGTAGAGCACCTGCTCGCGCGCGCTCTGCTGGAGGCTTCTGTGGAAGAGCCAGGCCGCGGCCGCGAGGCCGAGCCCGAACACCACCGCGAAGATCAGACTGAATTTCGCCAGCAGTCGCATGGCGCCCCCGCGCTTGCGTCTGCGGCGACTGTAGCACGCGGAAGGTCGACGGGAGAACGCCGTCGATGCCTTCGTCAGGCAGGATACGCAATCCGGCTCGACTTCCTCAGCTTGCCGCAATCGCCGCATCCCCTCCGCGCGCGGTCGATGGCCCCGGACTCCGACAGCGCCGTGCAGATGTGGCAAACCGTCCCGCGGGACCCGACGTCGGCGCGAAAGGAGAGACAATCGTCGCAGAGCGGTTTCTTTGCGTGGGCGAGAATGGCGAGGATGCGCTCGGTGCTGGTCACGGCTTTTCCTGCCTCCCGCCGGTCAGGTAATCGTTCATGCAATCGCTCGGTATCCGCCCGAAGCAGAGAGCCGGGCAGGTCGAAGGTTCCGCGTCGGGCAGGATCGTCTTGCTGTGCGGTCCGCATCCGGTGCTCGTTCCCCACCTCCTCCGCGCGTTCCGGTCTCGTGCTGCGGGAAGCTCCGGCAAGCCGCTTCTAGCGTCCGTGCGATCCGCGAAGTCAAGGCACGGCAAGTCGCGAGCGTGTGCGCGGACCCGACGCCACGAGGCACGACGCCGCGGGCCATTCTTGCGATCGCGCTTCGCTTGCCGGTTTTTTTGCCCGGATTCGAATGGGTCTCGCGTGGCCCTTCCCGACGGAGCAGCTCCTCGAAAGCCCGGGCGGCGTCGGGCCAGCGCCCCGCCTCGTACAGGGCCACGGCGCGGTTGCAGCGGGCGATCCCGTCGTCGGGATCCTTCAGCAGCCGTCTGGCATACCTCGCCGCCGCTTCCTGCCAGCGCTCGTCCAGCAATGCCTTCAACGCCCTGTCGCGCATCGTCCACCTCCGATGCGCTTCGATACAGCGGGCTGCTGACAGGTACGGTCACGCCGCGGATCGCGGCGAGACGATCCATGGGTTGAGGCATGCTCATGCCGGACCGCCGCCGATACCATGCGCAGGAACGGGTGCCTGCCTCAAATGTAAGGGTCAAGCGCCAGCGGCCCCGGGCGGCCCGCAGGGGCAGGACGAAACCTCGTCGCGCGGCGCATGCGAATTGGGTATAGCTTGCGCAACGCCGGTTGATTCCTGGGAGCGCAATCGAATGACGCGTGCATTCTCGTCGCCCGCATTCCTCTGTGTTTGCGCCGGGATCGCCGCTTGCGGCGGCGGATCGGGCGGGGGCGGGCCGCCTGGCAACGTGCGCTCGCTCACCGGCGCCATCACCTTCGACAAGGTGACTTCCACCGCCGCGGGGCTCAATTACGCCGCGATCGTGCAGCGCCCGGTTCGCGGGGCCGACGTCGCGGTGGTGGAGGCGGCGAACACCGCCAACGTGCTGGGGACCGCGGTCACCGGCAATGACGGGCATTATTCAGTGACCTGGCCGCTGTCCGGGCCGGCTTCGGTGAAGGTGGTCCTGTTCGCCCGCACCGCCTCGCCGAAGATCTTCGTCGAGGACAATACTTCCGGTGGCGCCATCTACGCGATCGCGTCGGGGACCGTCGACGCCGGCACCACGACCACCCTCGATCTCAACGCGCCGAGCGGCTGGACGGGGACCAGCTATGCGGCGCGGTCCTCGGGGCCGTTCGCGGTGCTCGATGCGGCCACCCAGGCGGTCCTCGCCTTCCGCGCCGCCCGCCCCGCGGTGGCGTTCGCCGACCTGCACATCAACTGGAGCGCGAACAACGCTCCGATCGGCCGCCAGAGCAACGAAACCCAGGACCAGGCGTACGCGGCCGGGCACATCGGCACCTCGCACTGGAACGGGATGGCGCTCTACATCCTCGGCAAGGCGGACGTGGACACCGACGAGTTCGACGACCACGTGATCGTGCACGAGTGGGGTCACTATTTCGAGAGCACGCTCAGCCGCTCCGACAACCCGGGCGGGCCGCACGGCGCCGGCGACATCAAGGACCCGCGCCTCGCCTTTGGCGAGGGATGGGGCAATGCGCTGAGCGCGATGGTCTGGTCGCCGAACACCGTCTACACCGACAGCTCGGGCACGCGGCAGGGGCAGGGATTCGGGTTCGACCTGGAAGACAACGTGGCGAGCGATCCGAATCCCGGGTGGTTTTCGGAGGGGTCCGTGCAGTCGATCCTCTACGACCTCTTCGATTCGGGCTCCGGAGAAGCGTTCGACACCGTCGCGCTCGGGCTCGGGCCCATCTACGACGCGATGACCGGCGGGGAGAAGAACACCACTGCCATGACCACGCTGTTCTCGTTCATCACCGCGCTGAAGACGGCGAATCCGGCGCAGGCGGCGGCGATCGACACCCTGACGCGGAACCGGAACGTGGTGGGCGTCCCGATCGCCGATGCGTACGGCACCGGCGAGACGGTGAACGGCGGTCACGCCGCCAACCTGCCCCTCTATCGCAGCATCGGCATCGGCAGCGGCGTGGCGGTGACCTTCTTCAACGATGCAAGCCAGCCCGAGGCGAATGCGCTCTCGCAGAACCGGTATTTCAGATTTACCGGGAACGACGGATCGCACACGGTCTCGATCGCGACCGGGACCTCCGACGACGTGGACGTCGCCGTGTTCCAGAAGGGCAGCGTGCAAGCGTTCGCCGACGGGCCAACCGGGACGGAGACGACGCCGTCCTTCACCGCCGCCTCGGGCGTCGAGTACATCATCGTGGTCACCGGGTTCGGCGGATCCGCCAGCTACACCACCACGGTCACACTGAATTGAAAAGGAGCGACCGATGAACCTTTTTTCCCTGATCTGCTGTGCCGCGCTGGCCCAGGCGGCGTGCCAGACGGACAGCGCCAAGCGGGAAGACGCCGCGACGAAGCAGCCGCCCGCGGGGCCTGCCGGCAAGCCCCAGGCCCCGGTCCAGGTCGACGCGGAGGTGGGGGCATCGTCGGCCCGGGTCACCGTGCGCTTCGATCAGGCGGGGACCGGAGTGGATGTACGCGCCAGCGGCGCGGATGGCCTCTCGGTGCAAGGCGACGGAGCGCTCGCGCGCGGGCGCTCGGTCGCAGCGGGGGAGACGTCCACGTTCGACGTCTCGTTCACGCCCGGGGCCGGCCAGTCGATGCTGGTGATCTCGGTCCGCGGGGCGTTCGCGGCCGGCGAGCGGATCGCGGTGCGCGCGTTCCCGGTGGGGAAGCTGAGCGCGGAGCAGATGAGCAAGTCCGACGGGGGCACGACGCAGATCGGGAACGAGCGCGTGAAGCTCTTGCCGGCGGATGAGGTGAAGAAGTAGGCGCGACGCCTTCTCAGCCGCGGGGTTCGGCGGGCGCGTTCGGATGGCGCTGCAGGAGAAGCTTCAGCGAAGGCGAGCGGCGGACGAGCTCCTGCTTCAGCAGATGCGCGATCAGCGCGGGCGGCGCCGCGGCCCAGCGCGAGATGTTCTGCACCAGCAGCGTCGAGGTGTACGTGCGGCTGCAGAGCAGCGCGGACGTCTTGCCGTCGATGGGCAGGCCGGCGAGCGACGAGAGGCAACGGCCTTCGGTCTTGATCACCACCTCCACCCGCTCGTCCGCCTCGGCGGTGGAGAACCGCGCGCGCAGGAGCTCCCGGGCGGCGCGGCGGGTCTGCTCCGGGACTTCGCGCGAGACGACCAGCTTGTGCTGCTCGAGCAGGCGCCGTCCGCCGTGCAGGCGGCGCAACAAGCTCGCCGGGAGCTGCGGGTTGCGGAGGAGCGCGCGACGCACCCCTGCATCCGCCGCGAACGCGGCTCGTCCGGCGAGCGCCTCGAGCCCGGCGGCGGTCCGGTGGTGGGTCGCCACCAGCCGTGCCTGCGGCAGGGCGAAGCGCGGATTCTCGAGCAGCGCATGGATCACCGCCGGGAGCGGATCGAAGCAGAGCGCGGAGAGCTCCGGGTCTTCGGCGGCTTTCGCCTTCGCCGCGCGCTCTTCGGCGGTGAGCTGGCGCAGGGCGGTCTCGAACAGCTGGCGATGGGTGCCGGAGGGCTCGTCCGCCGCTTCTGGCTCGTCGACGTCGGGGACCGCCGCCGGAGAGACCGCGCCCACCGAGACGAGCTTCTCCAGCGCCGCCTCGATCCGTTCCGCCGGGAATCCGGTGACCTGCGAAAGGCCGCGCAGGTCGGTCGCTCCGTCGAGCCGCGAGGCGACGAATCCTTCTTCCGGCGTGAGCGGGAGCTCGCGAAGCTCCACGCCGGCATTCAGCGCCGGCTTCCAGGGCGGCGCCTGCTCTTCATCTCGCTCCACCAGTCGCTAGGCTTGCCTTTTTCACCCGGCGGCGCAAACCCGACCCCACCTCCGGACGCACACATCGCCCGACCCTTCCGGCGGGGGCCTCGGAAGGGGTAGATCTCCAGTCGCATGGCTCGTCTGCGCGTCCAGCTCGCGGTCAGCGCCGACGGATACATCGCGCCTCTCGATCGCAGCTTCGGGTGGTTGGACCCGTTCCCCGCCAGCGAATTCGGCTTCGACGCGTTCTTCGCCTCGGTCGGATCGCTCCTGATGGGCCGGAGCACGTTCGAGGAAATGCAGAAGTTGGGCCCGTCGCCATTCGATTCCCTTCCGACCGTCGTCGTAACGTCGCGCCCGCTCGCGGCGCGCTCGAACGTAGAGGCCGTTCCCCTGGCGCGGCTGCAGGAGGCCGTCGAGCGGATGAGCAAGGGGCCAAAAGACGTGTGGCTCTTCGGCGGCGGAAAGACGATCGCCGCGTGTCTCGACCGGCGCCTCGTCGACACGCTCGAGCTCGCGGTGATCCCGCGGCTGCTCGGCGACGGCCTGCCGCTGTTTGCGCCCAGAGCGCCGGGAATGGACGCCCTGCGTCTCGTCGAGGCGAGGAAGATGAAGAAGGACGTGCTCTGGCTGGAGTACGCGCTGGTGCGCGCGCCCGGCAGGGGCTAGCCTTTGCGCGGCGGCGGCTCCCAGAGCTCGAATCGGTTGCCCTCGATGTCGGTCGCCCAGCCAAACCTGCCGAATTCGGATTCCTCCGTCTTTTCGTCCACCGTCACCCCGGCGCCGCGGAGCTGCGCCAGCATCTTCTGCAGCGACGCAACGCGGTAATTGATCATGAACGGCTTGGCGCTGCCGAAGTAATCGCTCGATTCCGCGAATGGCGACCAGACGGTATCGCCACTCGGCCCAAAGATCGCGCCTCCGAACGAGGTGTCCACTTCGATGCCGAGGTGCTCCCGGTACCATTCCGCGAGCTTGTCGGGCTGCCGCGCTTTGAAGAAGATTCCGCCGATCCCGATGACGCGCTCCATGGCGGCCAGCTTACCTCTTCCGGGCGGCCGCCCGATCCGTCGATCGGCTCCTGATGGAGCGCGAGATCCACGGGGGGCTCGCGCAGGAAGTCTTCCGCAGCGTGCGGCGCATCAATACCCTCGCCGGCGCCGAGCACTTCGTGGAGCGGTGAGAGGCGCACGGCGCGTCGCGTCCCGCGATCCTGCGTTTTCGTCGCTCGAGCGCGCGCTTCGGACATTTTCGCATGAGCGCCCTCGGATTCTCGTCGGCGGCCCTCGGGTCCGCGGCAGCCGGCGACTCCTGCGAGCCGACGGAATCGGCGGTCTTTCACCGCGTTCCGACGAAAGCGGCTGCTGGTCGATGTCCGGCAGCGCGGTTCGCAGAGTGAAGCAGTGCGTCGGAGGCGTGGCACCGGACTTGCTCTTGATCAGCGCATGACTACACACGCGCTGCTGAACGAAATCGCTCGCGCTGGTTCAGTCGAGCGTTCCCTGGGTTCGTTCTGCGTATCGCTCGTGACGCGTCTAAGCGAGAGCCGCCTGTGGCGCGCTGCGATGGGAAATTCGCCGTTTGCACCGACGAAGACACGCGAGCGGAACGCCGCAGACGGCGGGGCGCGTGTTGCGAGCGAGACGGCGTACTACGCGAATCCGGCGGTGCAGGCGATGGCGCGCATGTCGGCGGGCGTCCGCCTTCCCTCTGGCAAGTGGATGCGGGTAGCCGGGAGCGACGTGCCGATGGGACAGGCCGAGAACATCGTACGGCGGCTGTTTCCAACCATGCGCGAGAGAACCCTCTACGTCTTCACCTTGCATACCGACCTGGACGTCGATGACTTCGAGCGCTGCTTCGGACTGAGCCAACGCTCTCTGGACCGATAGGCGCTCCACGCAGGTCAGGCTCGCACCTCATCCGGTGCCGGAACGCTCCGGTCCGACCCGGGGGTGCCAAAGCGACGCGAACGCCGTCACCCCGAGCACGAGGGCGATCGCGGCGACGGACACTGCCGGACCGATCTGCACCCACTCGCTCGCGAGCATCTTCACCCCGGTCAACGCCAGCACGACCGCAAGCCCCTGCCGCACATAGCGCAGGCGCTGGAGAGCATCGGCGACCACGAAGTAGAGCGAACGCAATCCGAGCATCGCCATCACGTTCGAGCTGTAAACGAGCAGCGGATCGCGCGTCACCGAGAGCACGGCGGGAACGGAGTCCAGCGCGAAGACGATGTCGGTGGTCTCCACCACCACCAGCGCCACGAATAAAGGAGTGGCGACGAGCCGCCCGCGCTCGCGCTTCCAGAACCGTTTTCCGCTGAGCACCGGGCTGACCGGGACGATGCGCGCGATCCAGGTTCCGCAGACGTCGCAGGCCTTGGCGACGGCCCGCCGCTGGCGCTCCTCGCCAAAGAGGAGCCGCCAGGCGGCGAAGAGGATGAATGCGCCGAAAGGATAGATGATCCAATGAAAGCGCTGGATCAGCGCGATGCCTGCGAGAATCACCAGCGCCCGGAGCACGAGCGCTCCCGCCACCCCGGCCCGCAGCACCCTGCGCTGCCGCTCGAGAGGAG
The DNA here is from genome assembly GCA_041499865.1 of Deltaproteobacteria bacterium. GTDB lineage: Bacteria > Myxococcota > Myxococcia > Myxococcales > 40CM-4-68-19 > 40CM-4-68-19. The sequence continues at coordinate 2,379 of JBGQLA010000121.1, read as the reverse complement.
TGTGGAGCTCGGAAAAGATGATCGCGAACACGAAGATGTTGTCGATGGAGAGCGACTTCTCCAGAAGATATGCGGCGTAGTACTCCGCGGCGGCGGTGCTGCCGCGGGTGGCGGCGATCCACACGCCGAAAGCGAGCGCCAGCGCGATCCAGCCGGCGCTCCAGGCCACGTTCCTGCGCCACGACGCGGTGATCGCCGGATCGCTCATCGGAGTCCACGCTCACTCGGCGAGCGCACGGTGCACGAGCTGGACGCAGATGGAGCCTTCGCCGACCGCGGAGGCGACCCGCTTGACGCTGCCCGCCCGCACGTCGCCCACCGCGAAGAGCGCGGGCATCGAGGTCTCGAGCAGGTGCGGAGCGCGCGCCAGCGGCCAGCGAGCGGCGGCGAGCTCGGCAGCGCTCAGGTCCAGGCCGGTCTTGACGAAGCCCTTGTTGTCCAGCGCGATGCAGTCGCCCAGCCAGCCCGAGTTCGGGGTCGCGCCCGTCATCGCGAAGAGGTGGCGCACCGCCAGGACCTCGTCCTGGTCTTTGGTCGCCTCGCGCAGGCGCACGCGCTCGAGATGTTCGCCCCCCTCGAGCGCCTGCACCTGCGTCCGCGTCCGCAGCGTGATGTTGGCGCTCTCCTCGATGCGGCGGATCAGGTACTTCGACATCGTCTCGGACAGCCCCGGTCCGCGGACGAGCATGTGCACGTGGCGCGCGTGTCCGGAGAGGAACACGGCCGCTTGTCCTGCCGAGTTCCCGCCTCCCACGATCATCACCTCTTCGCCCTCGCAGACCTGCGCCTCGACGTGCGTGGCGCAGTAATACACCCCGAGCCCCTCGAACCGGGCGAGGTCGGCCAACGGCAGCTTGCGATACTCGGCGCCGGTGGCGATGACGATGGAGCGTGCCTTGATGGACTCGCCGGAGGAGAGCTCGACCGTGTACGGGCGTTGCCGGCAAACCAGCTTCGCCGCCGACCGCGCGATGGCGACGACGGCGCCGAACTTCTGCGCCTGCATGAACGCCCTTCCCGCGAGCGCCTGACCGGAGATGCCGGTGGGGAAGCCGAGGTAGTTCTCGATCTTCGAGCTCGCGCCGGCCTGGCCGCCCGGAGCGCTCGACTCGAGCACCAGCACGTCCAGGCCCTCGGAAGCGCCATACACCGCCGCCGCGAGGCCGGCCGGACCAGCGCCGATCACCAGCAGATCGCGGATCGCCGCGGGATCGAGCGAGGCAGAGAGGCCCAGGCAGTCGGCGACCTCGCTGTTGCTGGGATTCTTCAGCACCCGATCGTAGCGGCAGATGATCACCGGCACGTCTTCGACGCGGATGTGGAACCGATCGAGCAGGGCCTGCACGCTCTCGTCCTTGTCGACGTCCAGGTAGGCGTGCGGATGGCCGTTGCGGGTGAGGAAGTCGCGCAACCGGAGGGTGCCGGCGGAGTGGCTGGACCCGATCAGGACCGTGTCCCCTGGAGTGGATGCGATCAGGGCCACGCGCCGGAGAATGAAAGCGCGGAGGAGGATCTCGCTCAGCTCCGAATCGTTCTGGACCAGCGTCCGGAGGGCTTCCGTCGTGACCGCGAGAAGATCGCCCGCCTCGCGCATCCGGCCCCGCACCAGGGCGCGGCGACCGGAGAGCATGTTGACCTCGCCGGTGAACTCGCCTGCCGAATGGACGGTGATGGGAAGCTCGCGGCCATCGACCGGCTGCACGATCTCCAGGGCGCCGGAGAGGATGACGAAGAAGCCGGGCGTCGATTCGCCCTGCTCGAAGATGATTTCGCCAGCCGCGGCCGGGCGGCGGTGACCGACCTTGGCCAGCCGCCCCACCTGCGCCGCGGTCAGCCGGGGAAACATCTGTTCGCGGCGCGCTACGTCAGCCATTCGTCGCTCCGATCGCCCCGAGTATAGCGGTCCGCCTGAATCCGGCTGCGCCGGCGCCGGGTGGTGTCGCGGAACGAATCCTCGCCTCGCTTCGGGCATCTTCATTTCCCCATTTCGATCCACCGGTTCGGTCCAACCAATCGAAAGGCGCTGTCATGTCGCGGGTTCGTGAAGTCGTCCAGGTTTCCACTGCTCACCGCCAGCTCGAAGGAGGCGGATTCGTCGTTCGCCGCCCGTTGCCCGCTGCCGGCCTGGACTTGCTCGACCCCTTCCTGCTCATCGACGAGATGGGGCCGGTCGTCTATGGACCGGGTGAGGCCGTCGGCGCTCCCGATCACCCCCACCGCGGCTTCGAGACCGTCACCTACGCGCTCGACGGCGAGTTCGAGCACGAGGACTCGGCCGGCCATCGCGGCGTCATCCGGCCGGGCGGCGTGCAGTGGATGACCGCTGGCGCCGGCATCGTCCATTCCGAGATGCCTTCCCAGCGCATCGTCAAGAGCGGC
>JBGQLA010000120.1:0-12102 GCA_041499865.1 Deltaproteobacteria bacterium | reverse complement strand
GCGTTGGCCGTGCTCTTCGCCGCTGCAATCCTGGAAGTCGCCGGCGATGCACTGATCCGGAAAGGGATGCGAGGAAGCGGCGTCTGGATTGCGGTCCTTGGCCTCACCGTGCTGGGTTGCTATGGCGTGCTCGTCAACCTGCTCAGGCTGGATTTCTCCAGACTGCTCGGCGCGTATGTCGGCCTTTTTGCCCTGACGAGTGTCCTCGCCGGCCGCTTCGTCTTCGGCGATCACGTCCCGCGTTCGACCTGGGTCGGACTCGCCGTGATTCTCGCTGGAAGCCTGATCATCCACTTGGGGCGCGCCGACTGACTTCGAAACTGGACCATTCATTTCGCGCCGTTTTCATCCGCCTTCATACCTGCGCCGCTTGCGCGAGAGCGTCGAAGTGCTGAGCCGCTCTACGTGAAGCTCAGGACAGGGCCGAAGGCCAGCAACTACTCGGTCAAGCTCGTCGGGGCGCAGCTCTACGTCCCTGCCCGCCATGGGATGACCCCCGAAGACCTCGAACGGGTCCTCCGGTGCCACCAGGCGCGGAGCGTACTCGGAGACATTCCACCGATGGCGGACGATCCATTCTCGCTCGCCGACGGCTGGATCGACATCCGGGTCCAACCCGAGCGCTGGGGGCTGGTCGTGAACTTGCGGGGCCAGACTCCGGAGGAAGCCCAGCTCATAGACTAGAAGGCGCAGAGGTTGTGGTCGCGGTCAGCGCGCGGTGCTGAGGACGGCAGTGCAGCCGAAGGCGAGGACCAGGTCAGCGACGGCGCACGCGCCGCGCACTGATTCAGCGCCGTACGCGCAGCCGTTGGACGGCATCGAGAGCCACGCGGTACGCCGCAGGAAGCGCTCGGAGTTCATTGCTTACGCCGGCTATCGTGGCCTGGCAGGACGGCCGGTCTTGCCCGGAACCGGTTCCTCGGCGATGGCGGTTTCGAGCGCCGCGAGTACCTCCTGGCAGACCAGCATGATCGCCCGTTTTTCCGTGAGCGAGATGGCCAGCGATCGAACGTTGGTGTTCTCTCGGGACAGCTTCAGGATCTGCGCCCTCAGCTCGCTGAACCGCGAATAGCTCACGGTGGCGATTTCCACCTCGTGACGTTCTGTGTGCGGGACGACCGCCGCGAGTTGTGTCAAGTCGGTGGCGACATTCCGGTCTTCCCTCGCCATCTGCGCCTCGAGCTGGTCCATCTTCTCGTTGCTTTCCTCCGCGATGTGCGGCGGGAGCAGCGCCTGGATTCGAAGAGCGCCTGCCTGCGCGCGTGCTGCCAGCAGCACCACCTTCGGCGCTTTCGCGCTGTGCTCGATGACCCGCGAGAGCGCGGCGTCCATCTGCTTGATCGCTTCCGCCCCGGGCCCAAACGCGAGTGCCGTTGCCTTGATGTTCGTGTTCCGCACGGCGAGATCGAGCAGCTCCTTGTCGATGCGTTGGAGCTTCGCGAACGCGTCGGAGAACCGGGCGAGCAGATCCTTCTCGCGCTGAGTACCGTCGGTGGCGACCAACTGGGCGAGTTCCGCGCGTCTCTGCTCGGCCAGCGCAGTCGCCGCCCGCGCCTCGTCAGCGAATTTTCGCGAGTCCTCGTCGGTGGTGGCCAGTACGGCGCTCTTTTCGGCTTCGGACGCAGAGGCGAGAGCGAATCGAATCTGGGCGGCGAGTTCCGGCCGCCTGGCCTTGCGCGAGAGTTCCTCGGACACGCTTTTTTCCTGCCGTACCTGGACGATCGCGAGCACCAGGACGAGCAGTACAGACGCTCCAGCGCCGAGCCAAACGAACTTGTTTGTTGCAGAGTTCATCTCATGCCGTCGCGATGGACCTGTACGGCGCGTAGAATCGCACGGAACGCGGAAACCGGCAGCGACTTCCAGAACAAGATGCTGCGATCCCGACGCTCGCCGTACAGCACATCGAGACAATGGAAGATCCCGATGACGAACGTGCTGAGCATGATCAGGGCAGAAGCGTACCTGTAGGGTTGCTCGATCAATTCGTGCAGCTGCGCCGGATCGAGCGCGGCCGCGCGCATCTTGGCCGGCAACTGGATCGTGCTGATCAGGAAGCCGAAGAGAACGAGCGCGGCGACGGCCAGCGGCGCAAGATAGATCGAGCGGCTCTCCCAGAGCTCCCACCGCAGCGACCAGTAGAAACGCCGCGCCGCCGGGATCTCGGCGAGCGCGCCCCCTCGCGATTCGGTGGCCTCTTGCATGGCGTCCATTTCGAGGTTCATTGCGGCACCTCTCGAGGTCGGCATCGCGAACCTCTTCACCTTCCTGCGGTCGACCGATCAGGCGATCCGCGCCGGATTCGTGCAGGAGTTCGGCGATCTCGACGCCGACAAGGAACTGCTCGAACGATTCAGCCCGATGCGGGACGTCGGCCGGATCGTGGCGCCGCTGTTCGTCTACGCCGGCGCCAACGATCCGCGCGTCCCGCGGAGCGAGTCCGAGCTCATCGTGAAGGCGCTGCGCGAGCGAAACGTTCCGGTCGAGTACATGGTGGCGGAGAACGAGGGGCATTCCCTCGATCGCCGGGAGAACCAGATCGAGTACTTCACCCGCGTCGCCCGGTTCCTGGATGACCAGCTGAAGTGACCGGGCAGCCGTCGATGGCCCCAGGCGATGAAGTGAACCTGACGAGCCGGCGCGTGTGATCCTGATCTACACAGGCGGAGATCAATCGCCATGGAGGAGCTGGCGGGACTGCTCCGCCTCACGCAGGTATTGCACCGCTTCGGCGCGCTGGTCGGCGCTCTGCATCTCGTCGCGGCACACGCACTTGGGAAAGTGCGAGCCGACCACCTCCTCGAGGCTGCAGTAGACGCGTCTGCCCTCGGGGTCGGCGGTGTGTTGAACCGAGCGGTCGCGGGCGCACATGTTGGTGGCCACCACCATTCCATCCGCCCACTTGCTGTTCGACTCGCGGACCTTCGCCTGGGCGCACGCGAGCACCAGTAGCAGCAGGATCGGAATCATGAACGGACGCGGCATCGGCACTCTCCTCGGAGGCGAGCAAGGAGCCTGATTTGGCACCAGCTTACGTGCAAGGTGGGCGCCCCCGCAAGGTCCGGTTACCGACCACCCCCATCGCGTAGGTAGGCCCTTCGAGCCAGTGTTATCGAACGGAAGCCTGATGCGGTTCCCCTGCGCGGAGGGTGCAGCACAAGCCTCGCCGCGCTCTGCTCACGTCGATCTGGTGTGGAGAGGAGAGGCCGACTGGAGACAGGACGCCCCCATCTATCCTTCCCGCCGGGCTTCGACGGGAACGCTCAACATTGGTATGCAAGGCGGCGGGATCACCTACGACTTCGAGCCGTAGCGGGACCGCGTCAGTCGTCGTCACCGCCGTCGTCGCCATCCCCGTCACCGTGGCCGTCCCCGTCGTCGACACGGCAGAGGCCCGGGCGGTTCTCGGTCTGCCCGCGGTTGCTGCGCCAGGAATTCGCCGTGCCGGCGGTGCCCGTTCCGGTCGAGTCGTCTTCGCAGTCGAACTGCCGGTTGCCCGAGGAGACATTGCTGCGGATCCGGTTCTGGGCCGTGTCGGTGTCGAAGAAGATGCCATCGAAGAAGGTGCTGCTCGTGGCGCGGTTCCGGGTCAGCGTCACGCCTGTCGTGGTGAAGGCGGCGAAGTTGTCGTCGTTGCGCGTGCTCAGGTTGTGCGAGACGTCCACGCCGCCAGCCAGCTCGAAGAGCAGCACTCCTGTGGAGCTGGAGGCGGGCGCCAGAGAGTAGGTGTTGTCGGCAATCTCATTCGCGATCACCTGCGCGTGCGCCCCCCGGCTCACCTGGACCCCGTTCTGCGCGATGTCAGGCGTCGGCCCGATGCCCAGCACGTGGTTGTTGCCGACCAGCGCGCGCGACCCGGCGTTGTCCACCACCACCCCCGCCTTCTGGTAGCGGTCGATCAGGTTGCCGACCACGGTGGCGCGGCCGACCTGCCCTTCGCTCGCGCGGCCCACCAGCACGGCGACGCCGTTCTGGCAGCCGCGCAGCGCGGGGTTTGCGCTGCGAATCTCGGTGATGTGGTTGCCGATGATCTCCGCCGAACCGCCCAGGTCGACGCGCACGCCGGTGCGCGAGGTCAGGGAGCAGAAGAGCGCGTCCGGAAGCGGGCCCGAGATGGTGAAGTCGGCGATCACCACGCCCTTCGCGCCGGCCACCCGGACGATGTCGCCTGGCTCGGCCATCGCAGGCGGCGCGTGGATGACGGCTTGCCAGGGCGCTCGCGACCGCAGCGAGATGAAGTCCTTTCCCGCGGGGATCACGACCTGCTCAAGGTAGGTGCCGGGGCACACCAGGATGCGGTCGCCGGGCGCGGCCGCCAGCACCGCGGTTTGGATGCTGTTGAAGTCCGCGTCGGGGCACTGGGCCCGATCGTCGTCCACCACCAAGGTGCGCGCGAACGCGCTTGCTGAAGCGACAAGCGAGAACACGGCCGCGATGCTCGCCACTCGGATTCGACTCATGGTAGGTCCCTTCGCGCCGGTGCTGGGGCGCTGCGATGGCGCCATCAACCAGACCCGATGCGGCATGACCACCAACCAGGGCGGGGAAAGTCGACCTGAGGACCATTTGCTGAGGGAGTGGCGAGTCGTCTGCCGGTTCTACTCCGTAGCCGTGAGCAGTGCGCGGGAATCAAGGTTCCCCAGGGCGCGGCCGCGCGGTAGAGCAGCAGCATGCCGATCAAGATCACTTGCCGCCCGAATGGACCCTACCTGGTGGAGAACGACGGCACGCTCGAGCTGTACGACGCGACGGGCGCGAAGGTGGATCTCGCGGGCAAGTCGAAGCTCGCGCTCTGCCGGTGCGGCGGGTCGACTACCAAGCCGTTCTGCGACGGCACGCACAGCAAGATAGGGTTCCAGGCCGCCGAGGCGGCGGTGATGCAGCAGAAGCCCTAGGGCAGCCGCCTGCGCCGCGCTAGGGAGGCCGTTGCCGAAAAGGCAACGGCCAACTGTCCCAGGGCGCTGCGCTGGTGCGCGCGCCCGGCAGGGGCTAGTGGTCGAGCTTGAATCCGATGCGGATGGTCACCTGGAACTCGGCGACCTTCGAGTCCTTGATCGCCCCTCGCTGCTCGACTACCTCGAACCAGTTCATGTGGTGGATGGTCTTGCCTGCCTCCACCACCGCGTTCTTCACCGCTTCGGCGAAGCTCATGGGAGAAGTCCCCACCACATCGATCAACTTGTAGATCCCGGACATCGCATCGCTCCTTCGAAGAACAACCCGGGGACACAATACACGTTTCCCTTCTTGCGCCAGGGCAGGCGCAAAGTTTGAAACGCGTATTGTGTCCCGGGATTTAGCGAGCCACAGATCGTCCGGGCCGCCGGTGCGTTCACTGCGGGGTCGCCATCGGAGGCCCCATGCGAACCGCCCTGCTGTTGCTCGTTCCCGCCGCTCTTGCAAGCGCTTCTCCTGTCCTCTCCCGCTCGCCTGCGCGTCCCAACGACGAACAGCAAGCGCGCCAGGATCGGACTCTGGACGTCGAACGCCCGCTGGCGTGGATGATCGCCGCGCAGAACGTGGACGGAAGCTGGGGAGAGACGGCGAAGTCGCCGAGCCCGGACGTCGCCACGACCGCGATCGCAGGCATTGCGCTGGTCCGGATGGGACACACCGGATCCCGCGGCCAGCACCAGGACAGCACGCGCCGCGCCGCCCGGTTCGTGGTGTCGGCGGTGGAGCGGACCTCGCCCAACGAGATCGCGATCAACGCGCCCGGCACGCTGCCGCAGCGCAAGCTCGGACGGAACATCGACACCTTCCTCGCCGCACAGTTCCTCGCCGAAGTGCTGCCGACGCTTCCCCGCGGCGAGCTGCAGTCGCGCGCGCGGGAGGCGCTCGGCTCCTGCGCCCGGCGCATCGAGCGCGCGCAGACGGCGGATGGAAGCTACGCGAAGGACGGGTGGGCGCCGCTTCTCGCCAGCGCGTTCGCCAGCAACGGGCTGTATGCCGCGCGCGGAGTCGGAGTGAAGGTCTCCGAGAGCACGCTGGAGAAGGGCCTGCAGAACCTGGCCGGCAAGTACGACGGGAAGACGAAGCAGTTCTCGACCACCGACGCGGCGGGCGTCGAGCTGTACTCGGTTGCCGCCTCCGGCATCGCTGCGTCGCAGCTGGAGCGGTCCGCACCGGCGATGCCGGCCACGGCGGAGGAGAAGCAGAGGAAGGAGCGCGCCATCGAGACCCGCAAGGCGGCTTCCGAGCAGCTCGCCAACGACCGGGTGCTGCGCGGCTTCGGCAGCTACGGCGGCGAAGAGCACGTCTCGTACATGCCGACCGCGGAAGCGAAGGCCGCCGTCGGCGGCGCGGAATGGGCGGAGTTCAGCAAGGGCATGCGCGCGCGGCTGGCGTCGATCCAGCGCGAGGACGGCACCTGGCGCGGCGACCACTGCATCACGAGCACGACGTTCTGCACCGCCGCATCGCTGATCACCCTGGCGGTCGCTCCAGGGAATCAGGGCCAGCCGTCATAGCTTGGCGCGTTCGTCTCCGCGCGCGCAGACCGGCGCGCTCTGCACCGACCCGACGGACGCGGTGACGTTCGCGGTGCCTGCACGGGGGCCATGGGTTCGAGCCCCGATGCCTGGCCGCACACTCGCTTGATTTCCCGACAGTGGCCACGTTGTCTCAGCAGGCGTCATGGGTCTGATGGACACGGTCGGCGGGATGCTCGGCGGGCAAGGCAACTCCAATGCGGCGCTGGTCAAGGCGGCGATCGGCCCTCTTCCAGAGCCACCCCGGTGGACTCGCGGGGGTGCTCGGGCAGTTCCAGAATGCGGGCCTCGGCGCCCGTCAGCGTCTACGAGCAGGGAGGGAGAACCTGATGCTTCCGGTCCTCCCCTCCAGCAGTGTCTCCTGTGCCGGACTGGCTAGGCGACACCGCCCGACGCGTCGCGGTTCGGCAGCTTCAACTTCTGGCCGACCTTGATCTGGTCGGGGTTCTGCAGCTGGTCCTTGTTGATGTCGAAGATCTTCGGATAGGCCTTCGGGTCTCCGTAGACCGTCTTGGCGATCTTGGAGAGCGTGTCCCCGCCCTGCACCTGCCACATGCCGTAGGGGGCGGCCTGTTTCACGTCCAGCATCACGGTGATCTCATTCTGCCAGTTGCCGTGCGTCTTGATCTGGTCCCAGAGCCGGTCCCGATCGAACGCGTATTCGGCGTCGCCGCGCAGGACGACCTTGCCGTTCTCCTCCTTGGTCTCCGTCAGGTGGACTCCGACCTTCTTCGCCGTCTGCAGCACGTCGTCGTAGTTCGTCAACAGGCTCATTCTGCACCTCCGGTTCCAGCCCGGCGGATCCGGTCTGCGGCGGGAAGGTGCGGCGTTGGGGCGCCGGAGGAAAGAGACGAGCGCCCTGCAGCCCGGTCTTGGCTTCGACCGAGCCCTCCCGTCTCGGATCGCGAGCGGACGGCCACCGCTCAATCTTCCAGGGCCACTCCGGCGCAAATGACGGCGAGCGCGAGACACAGAGGTGAGTAGAAGCGCGAGTCGTTCAGTCGCAAATCTCCTCTCTCGTGAGGCACAGCTTGAACATCGAGGCGAACTTCCTCGGTGGAACAGGGCCCACCGCTTCGCGAACGACCGCGATGGCCTCGAGGATCTTCAACTTCTTCGCCGACCGGATCAGCTCGGGGTGGGCCTTGTCGAAGACGCGGTAGGGGTATCCCTCTTTGCTGAGGTAGGGAATGCCGGTCTTCGGGACGCTCGATGGCCCCCGATCGACGAGCAGCTCCCGCATCAGCTCGGCGAGCGCGACGTCGGCGCGGTCGGGCCGCTGCTTGCCAGTGACGCCGAGAAAACGCCGCACGTCGCCTGCGCTCACGCCCTGGCCGTTGCCGATGAGAGCGAGCGCACGTCCGGCGTCCTCCGAAAGACTCGCCGCGCGAAAGCGCGTCCTCAGGGCGTACAGCGCCGGCACCACGTCGCGATGAGCGAGCACGAGGCGACCGGCGACGACGTTCGTCTCGATCACCTCGCCCCGAGCCAGGAGCGAATTCGTCAGCTCGATCGCCCGCCGCTGATCCGCTGCCGCTGCGTAGATGCTCGGCAGCGGCACGCTCGGCGTCGGGCCGTACCGCAGGGCGAACTTTACCGTCTTCATGAAGCTCACCGCGTCTTGCACGGATTGAATCGGCTCTCGCACGCCCATCCTCTGGATCCGAAGATCGCCAGGCCATCTGAGCAGCGATGGCGGAGAACGGGTACCAGTGCCTGCGCGTCACCATCGCCGACCAGCGCACCAGCAGCATGTTGTCGCAACGAGCGCGCCGGGCCAAGGCGGCCGACGCGCGACTCTCGCGCGCCGCGCTGCAGCAGAGATGGAGCGCCGGTCGGCAAGCCGTCTTGAACGGCGCCGCGCCATCCGCGCTACGTTGCCGCCGGTCGAGCGCGATTTCCCGCGAGCGCCTCGTGCAGCAAGGCCGCCATCCACTCTGCCGGCGCGGGGCGGGGCGCCGTCTGGGTCATGAGCCACAGGTTGGTCCAGGGCAGCGCCGGGAGCCTCCGCCCGGACAGGAGCCTCACCCCGCGCCGCAACCAGAGGGGCGTCCTCACCGTCACGCCCAGCCCGGCCCGGACGGCGAGCCCGAGCACGGCGAGGCTGGGGCTGGTGAGTGTCAACTTTTCTTACCATGGCAGGCAGGCTATCCAACTCCGCGTCAGACGCCATGCCGGCGTTGGGCTTTTCGAAGGAGTCGTCCATGCCCATCCTCGACGTGAAGGTCAGCGCCCCGTTCTCCCCCGCCCTGGTCGAGCGAATCAGCTCGTCCCTGGCCGGGCTCACCAGCAGCGTGCTGCAGAAGAAGCCGGAGGTGATCGCCATCGCGGTGAGCTTCGTCGATCCGGCCGCCTGGGTCATCGCCGGCAAGACGCTCGCCGCCCACTGCGCTGACCAACGCCGCCGCCATCGCGGGCAAGATCGCGCTGATCGTGCGCGGCACCTGCTAGTCTCCCGCGGGTGGAGCTTTCTGCCGTGAAGTCGCCTGGGTCCGGCCGCAGGTTCACGCTGGGTTTCGCGGGGGTCCTCACCGGGCTGCTGGCGCTCGCCTACGGAAACAGCTTCGGCGTCGGTTTCCTCTTCGACGACGCCTGGGGCATCGCGCAGAACCCGGCGATCCGATCGTTCGCCAGCGTGCCGCGCTATTTCGTCGATCCGTTCCTGCTGACGCCGGTCCGCGAGAACGTGGACGTGCGGCCGGTGCTGATGATCAGCTTCGCGCTCAACTACGCAGTTTCGCAGCTGTCGCCTTGGAGCTGGCACGCGCTGAACGTGATCCTGCACTTTGCGTCCGCGCTGCTGGTCTTCTTCTGCGTGCGCGATCATGTCTGGTGGCCGCGGGAGGAGCGCGGAGCGGATGGAGCCGCGCGCTGGCCGGCAGCGGCGGCGGCGCTCTTCTTCGCGCTGGCACCGCTCAACCAGCAGCCGGTGGTGTACATGTGGGCGCGATCGGCGCTGCTCTGCACCGCGCTTTCCCTCGGCGCATTTCTCGCTTTTCTAAAGGAGCGCCGGGCCCTGTCCGCAGCGCTCTTCGCGCTGGCGCTGCTCACCAAGGCGATCGCCGCCATCCTGCCGCTCCTGGTGGTCGTCTACCTCCTGCTCGAGCGGAGGAAGGTCGGGAAGTCGCTGTGGCCGCTGCTTGCCGTTCTGGCGGCGTACCTGTCGTATCGCGCGCTCCTCTTGCCCGCATGGTCGGAGGACGCGCGGCACGAGATCTGGGTGACGCGCTGGATCTGGCTGATGAGCGGCTGGACCTCCTACCTCTATTACGCGCGGCTCTTCGTCTGGCCCGACGCGCTCTCGGTCGATCACGACTTCGCCTACAACCTGGCGTTCTTCACCTGGCGCACCCTGCTCTCGCTGGCGGCGGTGCTGGGGTGGATCGGCTTCGCTGCCGCGGGGGCGCGCCGGCGGCCGGCGGTGGCGTTCGCGACCGCCTGGTACTTCCTCGCGCTCGCGCCCGAAACGACGCTCTCGCCCATCTCCGAAGTGATTAACGATCACCGGCCCTACTTCGCATCGGCACTGGGGCTTGCGCTGCTGCTGGCTTGGGTGCTGTGGACGGCGGCGCGGCATCTCGTGCGGCGGCCGGAGGTGGCGCTCGCCGCGCTGACGCTCTGCGCTTGCGCCGTGGCAACGCCGGTGGTGCGCCAGCGCAATTGGATCTGGCAGGACGGCCTGCGCCTCTGGCTCGACGCGGAGGAGAAGGGGCCAGGCAACGGGCGCGCCGCCATGAACGCTGGCCGCGAGCTGATGGCCCGCGGCCGGCTCGACGAGGCGCGTGCGCGTTTCGTGCGCGCCAGGGAGCTGATGCCCGAGAACCCGTACCTGTACATGAACCGGTCGGTGCTGGAGTCGGCGCAAGGGCATCCCGAGGCGGCGGTCGAGGAGGCCCGAAAGGCCATGGATCTGGCGCCGCACAATCCCATCGCACGTAAGTACTACGAACGGGCGCTGAGCGCCGGCGGCGCGGAAACGCTCATGGAGCGCGGGCTCGACGCGCTCTACCGGCGCAGCGATCCGCGGGCCGCGGTCGAGGCGTTCGCGCGCGTGCTGGGGAAGGATCCGCAGCATTACGGCGCGACGTTCCAGAGCGCGGTGGCGCTGGAACGGCTGGGGCGCAAGGACGAAGCGCGGCGCATGTGGGTCAAGTCTGCGGAGATGGCGGGTCGCTACGGCGACGAAGCGACGGCGCAGACCGCGCGCGAACACCTCGGGAAGTAGGTTGGCGAGAGGCGGCCCATCGTCGTGCCGGTCGGTGAAGGATCGCCCGATGGCAGACCGCAGTTTATTGCAGCGCGGCCGAGGCGACAGAACCGCTCGGCAATAGACCGGCAGGTCCTCTGACAGCATCACCCCGAAAGATGTGACCCACCACCGGCGGCGCGCTTCCTGGCGCACGAGACAACCTGGGGGAACATCGTGGCAGAGGGTCGCTACACAATCGGCTCGAACGCGGCGATCGGTGTCTCGTGCGGAGACCGGCAGCGGCAAAGCCTCCGGTCTCCGGTTCTTCACGAATCGTCGTCCAGACCCGCGATTCGCGCTGCTTCACCGGTGAGCCTCAAGATGTGCATACCGCTGTCGGCGCGGTCGACGATATAGACGAACCCGCGATCGTCGGTCGCGACGTTGTTCGTTTGGACCGCCTGCACACACTTGTTCGGATTCCCCTGGAACGGGCCACACCGCAGGTCGGTGTTGGCGTTCACGGCGGGGATGAAGAAGGCCACCTCTTTGAAATTGTAGGGATTGCGAACGTCCGTAACCCGCACACCCGCGTTGAACTGGGAGGTGAAGACGAGCTTCTGATAGAAGGGTGGCCCGAACTCTTCGTTGGTCGCGTGCGGGCCGAAGCGCCCACCACGGTCGCAGAAGCGCCCGCTGGCGGCGGAAACCTGGTAGGTGGCGATCGACTGGGGCCTGCCCTCGTCGGTCGTGTCCACGGTGAATGAGAGATGGCGGACCTGCCCCGCGCAGTAGTTCGCCGTCGCTTCCGAGGTGACAAACACGATGTCGCGAGGGGTCCCGAGGTCAGTGTTGCCCGTGTCGGTCATGAAGTCCTGGATGGGGATCTTGCCGATCGGGAAACTGGTGTGAGCGCCGTTGTCCGGGTTCATGATCCAACGCCCGAGTTCCGCGGTGGTGAAGTCGGTGCAGGGGGTCGGGACTTGGGAAGACGCGGCGGACCCGCAGGTAACTCCGGTGCCCCAAGGCGGAGGCAGCAGTTTCGTTCGGTCTACGATCTGCATGACCCCCGTGGAGCCGGTGCCGTACGCGAAGTAGACGCGGTTGGCGGTAGCTCCCGCGGCTGCGATTGCGCCGCCCGCAGGCCCAGTCGAGATAGGACCATGGATGCTGGGGACGCTGCTGAAGTGCGGTGGCGTCACGCCGCCAGGCTGCTGCCCGTCGAGGGCCCAGTCGCGGAGGAAGACCGGCCTCGCGGGATCGCTGAGATCGAACACGAAGATGTGGTTTCCCCCCTTCCATCCGGAGGCCGTATCATTGCCGCGTCGGCCAACGATGTAGGCGACGCCCGTGTCACACTCCCACCAGCTCTTGTGCGTTCCGGCCAAGGCCCCCGGTTGCCCGGTTCCGGCTCCAATCACG
>JBGQLA010000119.1:0-12112 GCA_041499865.1 Deltaproteobacteria bacterium | reverse complement strand
CAGAAGCGGCGGCGGAGCCCGGATCACGAGCGCGTCTTCCTTTCGCTTTGCGGGTACCTGCTACGGCCCGGCTTCGGCGCACCGCTGGACCGCTGGCGCGCGGAGCAGACCTGGACGCTGTTCGCGCAGGGGCTGACGCACCACAAGGAGGCCGCGGTCTGGGCAGCGTGGTGGATCCTCTGGCGGCGGATCGCGGCGGGGCTGCCCGCGGAGGCGCATGTGATGTTGTTCGAGGCGATCGCTCCGCACTTGAAGCCGGCGTCGAAAGGCCGGGTCGCGAATCCGGGGAAACGGCCGCCCGGTCTCGCGCCCGACGAGATGATCCGCCTGCTCGGCGCGTTGGAGCGGCTGCCGGTGGAGCGGAAGATCGAAGCCGGCGCCTGGCTCGTGGAAAAGCTGGCGGGCGGGCGCCCCGCGCCGGGCGTCGCCTGGGCGCTGGGCAGGCTGGGGGCGCGCGTGCCGGTCGCGGGAGCGGCGCACCATGTGGTGCCTCCGGCGGTCGCCAACGAGTGGCTCGATGCCCTGCTCGCGGTCGATGGGCGCGCAGTCGAGGACGCCCCGTTCGCCCTCGCGCAGCTCGCGCGACGCTCGGGTGACCGCGCGCGCGATCTCGACGAGGACGCGCGCGCCCGAGCGGCGGCGCGCCTGGAGCGGTCGGGCGCCGCGGCCGAGTGGGCGCGCGCCGTCCTGGAAGTACAGCCGCTGGCCGAGAAGGACGAGCAGCGCGTGTTCGGCGAGGCCCTGCCGCTCGGCCTCCACCTCGCGCCATGACCGTTGCCGCGACGCTTCGTTCGCGTCGCTCTGGTGCAGAAGGCGGCGCTTGCGTAAGAGTGGGCGCGTGGCCCGCTACATCCACGGCGGTACGGACAGGACGGAGACGGAGCGCCTGGAGAAGCAGGCGCGGTTCCTCACCCGCTGGATCCTGGACGGGGTCGAGGCGGGGCCCGGGGCGCGCGTGCTGGATCTCGCCTGCGGCACCGGCGCGATGATGCGGCGGCTGGCGGCGCGGCTGCCGGACGCGCTGCTCTTCGGGGTGGACCTCTCGCTGGCGCAGCTGCGGGAGGCGAAGAAGCGGACGCCCGGGCTCTGGCTGGTGCAGAGCAATGCGTCGGCGCTTCCGTTTCGGGGCGGCGCATTCGACGTGGTGCACTGGTCGTGGCTGCTCGAGCACGTTCCGCGGGAGCGCGCGGTGGACATCCTGCGCGAGGTGCGGCGGGTGCTCGGGGAAGGAGGGGTGGCGTGGATGACGGAGGTGGACAACGACTCGCTGGCGTTCTGGCCCCGGATACCGGTCGCGGAGGAGTGCTTTCGGGCGCTGTGGAAGGCGCAGGAGGAGGGCGGCGGGGACCCGATCGTCGGGCGGAAGCTGTACGGGATGTGCCGGGCGGCGGGGTTTACGGATGTGCAGGTGTTGCCCACGACGTTTCATCTGCACCAGGGGTCGGCGCCTGGGTACTTCCACGGGATGCTGGAGGAGTTTGCGGAGATTCTGGACAGCGCGCGGGAGTCGTTGCCCAAGGGGCGGGTGGACGAGGCGATACGGCAGGTGGTCGGGCTGGAGAGCGATGCGGGGGCTTCGTTTACGTATACGTGCTTTCGGGTGCGGGCATCGCGCTGATGTGTGCCGCGGGGCCGTGTAACGGCGGACAGGACATTGCGGTTCCCGAACCGCAATTTGGCGATCGGTGTTTTTTTCCCGACTTGGGAACGGATAGGTGGACGCGCTTGCACCCCCCGACCTCGTCCGGCGGTCGGGGAGTTTGTGTAGATTGACTCTCAGACGAAAGTCCTGCTGCCGATCTGCTCTGTGGCGGGCGCGTTGCCCGTCCCGAAACCACAGGGCGGTCGATCCGTCCGTAACAAAGAGAAGGTTTTCATGGCGCAGGGCACGGTGAAGTGGTTCAACGACAGCAAGGGGTTCGGCTTCATTTCGCAGGAGGGGGGCGAAGACGTCTTCGTCCATCACACCGCCATCCAGATGGACGGCTTCCGCTCGCTCGCCGAGGGCGACCGGGTGGAGTTCGAGATCGTCAAGGGCCCGAAGGGGCTGCAGGCGCAGAACGTGCGAAAGCAGTAGACCTGTCTTCCTGTCGCGAGGGCCGCTCCCGCTCCGGGGTGGCCCTCGCCGCTTAAAGAGCCATCACGTCCCGCGCCCGAGCAGCGCCCGCCAGTTCAGGCTCTGCTCGGCGACGTGCGTCTCTTCCAGCCGCTGCCGGTGCGCCGAGAGCAGATCGCTGCGGGTGATCATCCCGATCGGCTTGCGCGGCTCCTCGCGCGTGACCACCGGGAGCCGTCCCACGCCCTCCTGCACCATGTGGTCGGCGGCCTCCCGCAGCGACATGTCGTCGAAGACCACGGCGACGGGACGCTTGATCAGCTCCCGCACCCGCGCCGAGCCCGGACGCTCGGGGTCCAGCAGATCGCGGCGGGTCACCACGCCGATCAGGTTTCCGCCGCCGTTCACCACCGGAAAACCCTGGTGGCTGGTGCCGGTTCCGTGGGTGGCGATCCAGGCCCGCACCGCGTCGAGCAGGTCGTCGCCGTTGAGCGTCACCACCGGCCTCGCCGCGTAGAGACCGGCGTTCAGCTGGTCGAGGAAATCGGCGGCGTATTCGCCGGGGACCCGCACCCCGCGCCGGGCGATCTTCTCGGTCATGATGGTGTTGCGCATCATCAGGCAGGAGAGGAGGAAGGAGGCGGTGCAGCCGCCGAGCAGCGGAAGCAGGCTGATCGGCTGGAGCGTGGTCTCGAAAGCGAACACCGCCGAGGTGAGCAGCGCGCGCGAGGCGCCGGCGAACATGGCCGCCATCCCCACCAGCGCCGCGATCCGCGGATCGATCCCGAGGGAGGCAGGCCACGTCCAGCGGCGGCTCTGGCGTCGGCAGATGCATGGGCGCTCCCATGGACCGCAACGTACTCAAGCCGTGGCCGCCGTGGAGGCAAGGAACCGTTCACTGCACGGACGGCGGAGTGTCCGGCCGGCGAATCTTCGCGGCCTCGGGGCTCCGCCGTGATAGCGACCCGCGCATGGAATCCAAAGGGTGGGCTGCGTTCGATCCGAAGTCGCCGATGCGTCCGTTCCAGTTCCAGCGCCGCGATCCCGGCGAGCGCGACGTCCTCATCGACATCCTCTTCTGCGGGATCTGCCATTCCGACCTGCACCAGGTGCGCAACGAGTGGGCGGGCACCACGTACCCGCTGGTCCCCGGGCACGAGATCGTCGGCCGGGTGGCGAAGACGGGCGCGCGGGTGAGCAAGGTGAAGCCCGGCGACACCGCCGGCGTAGGCTGCTTCGTCGGGTCGTGCGGGAAATGCGACGCCTGCCGGCGGGGCCTGGAGAACTACTGCGAGCGCGGAGCGGTCGGCACCTACAATGCGGTCGACGAGCACGGACAGCAGACGTACGGCGGATATTCGGACCGCATCGTCGTCGACGAGAAGTTCGTCCTCACCATCAAGGCGAAGGAACGGCTGGACGCGGTCGCCCCGCTCCTCTGCGCCGGCATCACCACCTGGTCGCCGCTCCGGCACTGGAAGGTGGGCAAGGGCCACAAGGTCGCGGTGCTTGGCCTGGGCGGCCTCGGGCACATGGCGGTGAAGCTTGCCGCCGCCCTGGGGGCCGAGGTGACGCTGCTCAGCTCTTCGCCGTCGAAGAAGAAGGACGCGCAGCGGCTGGGCGCGCACGACTTCGTCCTCACCGGCGACGCCCGCAAGCTCGGGCCCCGCTTCGACTTCATCCTGGACAGCGTGTCGGCGCCCCACGACCTCAACGCCCTCGCCGGCACCCTGCGCCTCGACGGCACCCTGATCCTGCTCGGCGCCTCGCCCCAGCCGATGCCGCTGCACCCCTTCGCGCTGATCATGAAGCGCCGCTCCCTCGCCGGTTCGCTGGTGGGTGGCATCCCCGAAACGCAGGAGGTGCTCGACTTCTGCGCCGACAAGGGCATCTCCGCCGACGTGGAGACCATCGCCGCAAAAGAGATCGACCGCGCCTACGACCGGATGCTGAAGGGCGACGTCCGCTACCGCTTCAGCATCGACCTCTCCACCCTCTAACCGGAGTTTCGGGGACACAATACGAAACTCCCCGAACCCACGCCGATGCGAGTTTCGTATTGTGTCCCCGAAACTCAGTCGGCCTCAGTGCAGGATGAAGGCGCGCGCCAGCCTCCGGGCGCGTGGGCTCTTGCGCAGGCGGCGGCTCAGCTTCGTTTCGCGGTGGGCGGCGCGCTTCGGCGCGAGCGGCGCCGCTGAACAGCCTGTCTGCAGCAGCTCGAGCAGAGCTTTCTCCACCCTGGACGAGCGCGCCGCGATCAACTCCTCGAGGTTTTCGAAGTACGTGGGCAGGACCGTTCCCTGCTCGAAGCTGCGCAGCACCGAGGGCCAGACGTAGCTCGCCTTGCACACCGCGGGCGTGTTGCCCAGCTGCGCCGCGGTCTCCTTGATGGCGGCGACCATCAGCTTCTTGCGGTCGGTGCGGCCCTCCACCTCCTCCGCCGAGAGCCGCGCCAGCACGCAGGCGGCGATCAGCGTTCCCGCCCAGGTGCGGAAGTCCTTCGCCGAGAAGCGCTCGCCCATCACTTCCTTGATGTGGTCGTTGATGTGGCGGCGGCGGATGTTGACCACGCTCCCGTCCTCGGCGACGTACTGGAAGAGATCCTTGTTGGGGAGCTTCTTCAGCTCGCGGACGATCCGCGCCACCCGGCGGTCGCGCAGCTCCCGCATCTGCTCCTTGCCGGCCTTCCCCCGGTACTGGAAGCGCACGGTGTCGCCCTGCACGGCAGCGTGGCGGTTCTGCAGCGTGGCGATCCCGAAGCTCCCGTTCTCCTTCGCGTAAACCTGGCTCCCGGGCCGCATGAAGCAGGTGGAGAGGATGCGCAGGATGCACGCCATCACCTTCTCCCGGGGAAGCCCCGGCAGCCGCATCCCCCGATCGATGGCCTTGCGCATCCGGGACAGCGCGCGCCCGAACGCCACCATCCGGTCGAACTTCTTCTGCTCGCGGCGACGGACCGCGCCCTCGCTGTACCGGTATTGCCAGCGCCCCTTCTTGTCGCGCCCCACGGCGAGCAGCTTCGCTCGCGGGTTCCGGCTGACCGCGACGTCGCGCCAGGCGGGCGGCAGGCGGAGCGCGCGCAGCCTCGACAGCTCGCGCGCGGGCGCGCCGGCGAACCGGAAGCCGCCTTTCGGGGAGCCTTTGCGCTTGTAACCGCTCCGCTGCAGCTCCTCGATCTGCGTCATCCGTGAGGCAACATGCTGCCCGGCCGCGCCAGATGCTCGGCGGCTCGCCCGCCCAGCCAGGGCGCGACCCGGCCGCGACAGGCCCAAGCGGCCGGGATTGCAGCGGCGCGGTGCGTTGTTCACCGCAACGGAAGGCGCCCAGCGGCATCCAAGAACTCGCCCGACAGGTTCCCCGATGGCAGACTCGGCCGGTAGGAGCGCCGCCGGGCGCTTGATTTTTCGTACCGTTTCTTGGTAGTTGCAGCGCCCTTTTTTTCAGGGCTTCAGGAAGGCAAGGCAGACGTGGCGAACATCGACCTCATCCGCAACATCGGCATCTCCGCCCACATCGATTCGGGCAAGACGACCTTGTCCGAGCGCATCCTCTATTACACGGGGCGCATTCACCAGATCCACGAGGTGAAGGGCAAGGACGCGGTCGGCGCGAAGATGGACTCGATGGATCTGGAGCGCGAGAAGGGGATCACCATCCAGTCGGCGGCCACCTACTGCGAGTGGGACGTCACCGACACCGCCCGTCCGACGCACGTGATCAACATCATCGACACCCCCGGACACGTCGACTTCACCATCGAGGTGGAGCGGGCGCTGCGGGTGCTCGACGGCGCCATCCTGGTGCTCTGCTCCGTCTCGGGCGTGCAGTCGCAGTCGATCACCGTCGACCGGCAGATGCGCCGCTACCGCGTTCCCCGCCTGGCCTTCATCAACAAGATGGACCGGGCCGGCGCCAACGCCTTCCGCGTCACCCAGCAGCTGCGGGAGAAGCTGAACCACAACGCGGTCCTGATGGAGCTGCCCATCGGCGCGGAGGACAAGTTCCAGGGCGTGGTGGACCTGATCACCATGAAGGCCCACTACTACGACGGCGAGAACGGCGAGAAGGTCCGCACCGAGGAGGTCCCCGCCGAGCTGCTCGACCAGGCGAAGACCATGCGCCACGACCTGATCGCGGCCGCCGCCGAATACGACGACAAGCTCACCGAGATCTTCCTCGAGGACAAGGACCCCTCCGTCGAGGACATCCGCCGCGGCGTTCGCGCCGGCACCCTCCAGCTCAAGCTGACGCCGGTGTTCTGCGGCTCGGCGTACAAGAACAAGGGCGTGCAGCACCTGCTCGACGGCATCGTCTACTACCTCCCGAACCCCAAGGAAGTGCTGAACGAGGCGCACGACCAGAGCCGCAACGAGGAGAAGGTGGTCCTCGTCTCGGATGCTTCCAAGCCGTTCGTCGGCCTCGCCTTCAAGCTCGAGGACGGACGGTACGGGCAGCTCACCTACCTGCGCATGTACCAGGGCAAGGTCGCGAAGGGCGACTTCATCGTCAACTCGCGCGACGGCAAGCGGGTGAAGGTGCCGCGCCTGGTCCGGATGCACGCGGACGAGATGCACGACATCGACGCCGCCCAGGCCGGCGACATCGTCGCCCTCTTCGGGATCGACTGCGCCTCCGGTGACACGTTTACCGACGGCACGGTCAAGTACACCATGACCTCGATGCACGTGCCGGACGCGGTGATCTCGCTCGCCATCGCGCCCAAGGAGAAGACCGGCGCGGCGAACTTCAGCAAGGCGCTGAACCGCTTCACCCGCGAGGACCCGACCTTCCGGGTGCACCGCGACGAGGAGTCGGCGCAGACCATCGCTTCCGGGATGGGCGAGCTGCACCTCGAGATCTACATGGAGCGCATCAAGCGCGAGTACGGCTGCGAGGTGGTGGTCGGGCAGCCGCAGGTCGCGTACCGCGAGGCCATCCAGCAGCGCGGCGAGTTCGCCTACACGCACAAGAAGCAGACCGGCGGCTCGGGCCAGTTCGCCCGCATCGCCGGCTACATCGAGCCGCTGCCGGACGACGCCGTCGAGGTCTACGAGTTCGTCGACGACGTGGTGGGCGGCTCGATTCCGCGGGAGTTCATCCCGGCCTGCGACAAGGGCTTCAAGGAAGCGATCAAGAAGGGCTCCCTGATCGGCTTCCCGGTGGTGAAGGTGCGCTGCGTGATCAACGACGGGCTCTCCCACGCCGTCGACTCCAGCGAGCAGGCCTTCAAGACCGCGGCGCTGATGGGCTTCCGCGAGGCGTACGAGCGGGCGAAGCCGGTGATCCTCGAGCCGATCATGAACGTCGAGGTGCAGGCGCCGGAGGAGTTCCAGGGCTACGTGGTGGGCCAGCTCAACCAGCGCCGCGGGATCATCCAGAACACCGAGACGGTGGAAGGCTACGTGATCGCCAGCGCGCACGTGCCGCTGTCGGAGATGTTCGGGTACTCGACCGACCTCCGCTCGGCGACGCAGGGCAAGGGCGAGTTCTCCATGGAGTTCGCCAAGTACCAGCCGGTGCCGCGCTCGACGCAGGAGCAGATGATCAAGGAGTTCCGCGAGAAGCAGGCCGCCGCGAAGAAATAACACCGCCCCGAGCGGAGCTCGGGGCGGAAGATACAGATTCGAGATGCTCGTCCCGCTTTCGCAACCGTTCGGAGCGTCAGCTCAGCGCGTGGATCACCAGCCCCGACGCAAGCTTGGGGAAGAAGTACGTGGACTTCTGCGGCATCACTTCGCCTGCGTCGGCAACCGCCTTCAAGTCCTCCACCCGCGTCGGATTGAGCAGGAACGCCGCCTGGACGCCGGAGCCGCTCGCGTCGCGCAAGGCCTGACCCAGATCCTTCACGTACCGTAGGTTCGTCTGCTTCTCCTGCGCGGCGCGATCGATCCCGAGGATCCGCTCCAAAAGCAGCGAGTGCAGCAGGGTCACGTCGAGGCGGCGCAGCACCGCCGGACCCGGAATCGCGTCAGAGAGATCGGCATCGGGCCGCAGCGACAGATAGATGAGCCGTCCGCCGCTCGCCATCAGAAGCGTGGGCGCGCGCTGTCCGCGGCGCGCGAGCTCGGCGCGAACCGCATCCGCGCTCCCTGCCTGCTGTTCCTCCGCCGCGAAGAACTGCCCGGCGCGCCGCAACGCCTCCTCGAGATCGAAGGACGGCAAGGAGTGGACGACCCGATGCGTGCCGAGCACCGCCAGGCCGGGATCTTCCATCCGGCAGAGGAACAGCGGGCCGTATTGCGCGCCCTCCGTGCCCAGCTCGTCGCGCAGCGCCAGCATCGTTTCGTAGCGGTGATGCCCGTCCGCGATGTAGACGCGGCGATCCGCGAGCGCCTCCGCGAGCCGGCCGTGCGCAGCGGCGTCCGTGAGGCGCCAGAGCCGGTGCGTGGTCCCGTCCGCGGTGCGCGCCTCCATCTCCGGCGGCCGGCCCGCGAGCGGCTCGAAGGCGGCCTCGGCGGCTCCCGAAGGGTCCGAGTACAGCCCGAACACCTGCGAGAACCAGGCGCCGCAGGCGCGCGTCAGCTTCAGCCGATCCTGCTTGGGCGCCGAGAGGGTGCGCTCGTGCGGGAGCACCACCCGCTCCTCGAAACGCCGCAGCCGGACCCTGCCGATGAATCCCGTCCGCGTGTAGCTGCGCCCTTCCGCCGTGAAGAGCTGCTGGTAGCGGTAGAGGGCAGGCCGCTCGTCGCGGCGCAGCACGCCGCCGCCCATCCATTCGCGGTAGAGCCGCGCCGCGTTCGCGTAACGCTCGTCACCTTCGCCTTTCGGCAGGATCAGCCGCACCACGTTGTGCGTGCTGAGCGCCTCCAGCGACTCCCGATCCGCCGGCGAGATCACGTCGTACGGCGGCGCGAGCAGCCGGTCCAGCGGGCCCGCCTTCGCGGCGTCGTAGAGGACGCCGCGCAGCGGCGCGATTTCCAGCCGGGGCGCCATTCAGACCTCCACCTGCGGCAGGTTCTTCATCGACCGCTCCACCGCCTCGCGCGGGTACTCGAAGTCCTCCAGCTTGCCGGCGAAGTACTGGTCGTAGGCCCCCAGATCGAAGAAGCCGTGGCCGGAGAGGTTGAAGAGGATCACCCGCGTCTTCCCCTCCGCGTCCGCCTTCCTCGCCTCGTCGATCGCCGCCCGGATCGCGTGAGAGCTCTCCGGCGCCGGGATGATGCCCTCGGCGCGCGAGAAGGTGACCGCCGCCTCGAAGCAGGAGCGCTGCGGATACGCGACGGCCTCGATCAGGCCGTCGTGGAGCAGGCGGGAGACCAGCGGCGCGGCCCCGTGGTAGCGCAGCCCTCCGGCGTGGATCCCCGGCGGCATGAAGTCGTGCCCGAGGGTGTGCATCTTCACGATCGGCGTCAGGCCCACCGTGTCGCCGTAGTCGAAGGCGTACACGCCCTTGGTCAACGACGGGCAGCTGGAAGGCTCCGCCGCGAGCAGCCGCACCCGGCGCCCGTTGATCTTGTCGCGCGCGAAGGGAAGCGCGATCCCGGAGAAGTTGCTCCCTCCGCCGTGGCAGGCGATCACCACGTCCGGGTACTCGCCCGCGAGCTTCATCTGCTCCTGCGCTTCCAGCCCGATCACCGTCTGGTGCATGCAGACGTGGTTCAAAACCGATCCCAGCGAGTACTTCGTGTCCTCGTGGGTGGCGGCGTCCTCCACCGCCTCCGAGATGGCGATTCCCAGCGAGCCATTGCTGCGCGGATCCTTCGCCAGGATGCCGCGCCCCGCGTTGGTCTTGTCCGTCGGCGAGGCGAACACCTTCGCGCCCCAGGTGTGCATCATCGAGCGCCGGTACGGCTTCTGCTCGTAGCTGATGCGCACCATGTACACCGTCACTTCCAGCCCGAAGAGAGAGCCCGCGAACGCCAGCGAGCTGCCCCACTGCCCGGCGCCGGTCTCGGTGGCGAGGCGCTTCACGCCCTCCTTCGCGTTGTAGAAGGCCTGCGCCACCGCCGTGTTCGGCTTGTGGCTGCCCGAGGGCGAGACGCCCTCGTACTTGTAATAGATGTGCGACCGCGTGCCGATCGCCTGCTCGAGCCTGGTGGCCCGGTGCAGGGGCGAGGGCCGCCAGAGCGCGAGGGCGCTGCGCACCTCGTCGGGGATGGGCACCTCGCGTCGCGTGCTCATCTCCTGCTCGATGATCGCCATCGGGAAGAGCGGCGCCAGATCCTCCGGCCCCACCGGCTTGTGCGTCTGCGGGTGCAGCACGGGCGCGGGCGGCGACGGGAGATCCGCAAGGATGTTGTACCAGTGGCGCGGGATCTGGTCTTCACGGAGCAGGTACCGGGTCGTCATCGCTTCCTCCAGAGCGCGCGATTACGCACCCCTGGGCGCCAGGAATCAACCGCCGCGAAGGGCCCGCGGCATCTTGCCGGACTGGATCGGGCAGGCGCGCCGGAGTTCCCTTGCCCCTCCCCCGCAAGAAGGTACATTTCCGCCCCCTGCCCGGACGCGAAATCAGCGGCGGTCCGCTGCGGGAGGTGCCCTTCCGCACCATCCCCGAGCTGGTCGCGGCGCGGGCGTTGAGTTTCGGGGACACAATACGAAACTCGAGCCGCACCCCGTCTCGCGATCGCGGCAGGGTTTGGAAGCCCAAGCAGTTGCGAGCCCGGGACGCGCGCCTCGAATCTGTATCTTCCGCCCCGAGCTCCGCTCGGGGCGGTCCTACTCCCCCGCATCAGAGAAGCCAATGGGCTTCTCCGGGCCGAACCAGAAGCGGATGGCCTGGGGATCGACCTCGTAGATCCGCGTCGCGGCGTCCCCCGGCACCACCGCGCAATCCGGAGAGCCGGGATCTTCCACCACCGCCGCTCCGCCCTGCTCGAGGAGCTTCTGCGTGGCGAGCGAGACGTCCAGCCTGCCGATCCTCCCGCTGCGGCGCACGTAGTGGAACGCCACCTCTCCGGGCTCGCGGAGGCGGTGGGTCTCGACGAGCTGCCGCAGGCGCCGCGCGCGCTCCGACTGCATCCGCGCCTCGGCCTGCTTCGCCGCTTCCTTGCGCCGCTCCTCCGCAAGCTCGGCCTCTCGCGCGGCGAACGCTTCGCGGCGCTGGCGCTCCTCCTCCGAGACCTGCCTTTCGCGCTCGCGGTGCCCCTTCGAGGGGCCCTGCCGCTGATCGCGCGCCGCCTCCTTCGCCTGCTTCTCGGTGACCAGGCCCGCCTTGAGGAGCTTGTCGCGGAGGTTCTGCATGCGAGGGCAGAGCTTAACCCGCCCCGGAGCGGCGGCGGAAGCGGCGATTGACGGGACGCCGGCCGGGTGCGCGCGTTAAGACACTCGCGTGCGCGTGATGTTCGTCGAGCAGCCGGGAAGCCTGCCTCCGCCGCCGCCCGAAGGGCGGGTGGCGGTGGTGGACGTGGCGTTCGCCGGCGGCGAGAACTTCGAGAAGAGCACGGTCCCCTTCCTCGCGGCGCTGGGCGACCGGCTGGCGATCTGGATCGATCACCACGAGCACCCGGTCGGATGGGCGCGCTTCCGCGACGATCCGCGCTTCGTGCTGGTGCCCAACCAGATCGCGCACGCCTGCCCGGAGCTGGTGACGCCGAGGACCGTGCGGCGGGCCGGCCACGTGGACGTGGTGGTCGCGCACGCCGACCTCGACGGCCTGCTCTCGGCGGTGAAGTTCCTCCGCGGTGGCGTTCCGCCCTGGCCCGAGGCCGACGAGGACGCCCGCGCCGCCGACAGCCCCGGCCGTGGCCACACCCTTTCGCGGCGCGCGGCGGTGCTCTCCGCGGCCCTGGACCATGCAACGGCCGAGCTGCGCACCGCGCAGCGCGAGGCGCTCCGGCAGCAGATCGTCCAGGCCCTCGCCGGGGGCGAATTCCCCCCGGCGCTGCAAAAGCGGGTGGAAGAGCTGGCCCGCGCGCACCAGGAGGCGCTGGCGCCGGTGGATGCCCTGGCGGCGCAGGCGCGCGAAGAGGCCCGCGGCGTCCTGGTGGTGCGGGTCCCCAAGCCGCTCGCCCGCCCGGTGAAGAAGGCGCTGCTCTCGCAGCTGGAGGAGCGCGCGCCCATCGGGGTGGTGATCGAAGGACGGGCGGTGACCGCCGCCACGTTCAGGAACGAGCT
>JBGQLA010000118.1:0-12149 GCA_041499865.1 Deltaproteobacteria bacterium | reverse complement strand
TCCAGAGGTAGAGCGAGAACCCGACGAACTCCGGCTCGTCGCGGGCGATCCGGTCCGCGAGCAGCGTGTCGCCGAGCGCTTCGGTCGCGGAAGGCTCGACCACGTCGATCTGCAGCCGGCTCGTCAGACCGTGGACGCTCGCCGCCACGCCCAGGCAGCGCGCGGCGAGCGGGACGTTGCCGGTCGCCGCCAGCGCTGCGGGCGGCGGCACCGGGAGCTGCACGAGACGGAGCTTCCGCACGGCGCGAGTATAGTGGAGCCGTGTTCGCGCTCACCTTCGACGATGGCCCTGGGCCGTCCACCTCCGGACTGCTGGACGTCCTGCGGGACTCGGGGGTGCGGGCGACCTTCTTCCTGCTCGGCCGGAACGTGGAGGAGGCGCCCTGGTGCGGGGATCCGGCGCGGGCGCGGGCGCTGGCCGAGCGCGCGGTGCGCGAGGGACACCTCGTCGGCAACCACACCTACTCGCACCTGCGGCCGGACCGCTGGCGCGAGTTCGCCGCCGACGTGCGCCGGGGAGAAGCGGTGGTGCGCTCGCTGCGCCAGGGGCCGATTCCCTTCCGGCTGCCCTATGGCATCCAGCGCGTGGTGAGCCCGTTCCCCCTCGGCACAATCGGGGAGCAGCTGGACCCGCGCGTGGCCGTCATCGCCTCGATGGGGATCGGCCACCAGCACTGGACCAGCGACTTCGACGACTGGACGCTGTCGGCGCCCGACGCTCCGGCGCTCGCCGCGCGGATGATCGCGCACGTCGAGCAGTGCGAGGAGGCGGGCATCGACGCGGTCCTCGACCTGCACGACTCCGGCACCGGTTCGGGCTTCGGGTACGAGCGCCCCGCGACGGTGCAAGCGGTCAAGCTGTTCCTCGACGAGGCGCTGCAGCGCGGGTGGGCGAGCTTTCAGCCCTAGGAGGCCGTTGCCGAAAAGGCAACGGCCGACTGTCCCAGGGCGCTGTGCTGGTGCGCGCGCCCGGCAGGGGCTAGCGTCCGCGTTTACCTGCGGGAGAGGCGCAACGTGCGCTCGAATCCGTCGTCGAGCACGCGCAGGCTGGCGGTGACGGTCCCGTCCGCGCCGCACTGGTAGGTCTCCTCCACCTCGGGCCCCTCTCCCAGGCGCTGCACGGGGACCTTCGCCAGATCGCGGCCCCGGAGCTGGGGATCGAAGGGAAAGAGCAGCTCGTCCCAGGTGGCGAGGTTCCCTTCCGGCCGTCCGCCTTCCATGCGCCCGCACTCGACGAACCGGTAATGACCGACGTTGTGCGCCGCCCGGTAGCGCCGCGAAACGCGCGCGGGGAGCGGCGTATCCTTCGGCACCAGCACGTCGAACGAGATGCGGCCGCCGGCCTCGTCCTCGCGGAACACGCCGAAGTTCCGCGTCAGGCGCTCGCTCAGCTTGTACCCGGCGCCTTCGTCGAGGTGGATGGCGAGGCCGATGGCGCAGGATCCGTACGGGTGGAGCGAGCGCCGCACGCGGTGCGCGCCGAACCGTTCGCGGAGCAGCCGCCGCACCGGGGCGAAGGAGGAAGCCCCGCCGACCACGTAGATACCGGCGAGCTCCGTCCAGGCCACCTCGTCCTCGCCGCGGCGGGGGTCCCGCATGGCCGACTCCATCGCCACCAGGGTCCGCTCGATCAGCGGCGTGCAGGAGTCGTAGACGTCCTCCACCCCGAGCACGGTGTCGTCGATCATGAACTTGCGCGAGTTCGGATTGAGCGACTCCTTCTGCTCGCGGACCTCGTCGAGCAGTTGCTGCGTGATCGCGCCGCCGCCGCGCTTCGCCAGGACGAGGCGCGCGATGGCTTCGTCGAAGTCGTCGCCGCCCAGCCGGGAGACCCCCGCCGACGTGATCACCTCGTTGGTGCGCCCTTCCATGTGGATGAGCGAGGCGTCGAACGTCCCGCCGCCGAGGTCGTACACCAGCACGTACTCGCGCTTGCTGGTGAGGGTCTCGCGGTAGCGGTGCGCGTACTCGAATCCCGCCGCGCTCGGCTCGTTGAGCACCGCCTTGACGTCGAAACCCGCCCGCCGGTACGCGTCCATGGTGATCAGCCGCTGCGCCGTGGACGCGTTGGCGGGGACGCTCACCGCGGCCTCGACCTTGTCCTTCTTGCGCAATCCCGCGTTCGAGTGGTGCAGGATCTGGTCCCGGACGTGCGCCAGGAACCGCGTCAGCAGCTCCGCCAGCGGAACCGCCCGGTTGCCGATGCGCACCTCCGTCTCGGGGTGCCCTTCGTCGAGCAGGCGCTTGAACGAGCGGAGCACCGTCCAGTCCGGCTCGGCGCGGCCGAAGTGCAGCTCGCCCTCCGGATCGCTGGAGACGATCGAAGGGATGACGTCGGCGTGCTCGAACGAGACGATCGGGTAGTTTCCCCGGTCGATGGTCGCCACGACCGTGTGCGTGGTCCCGAAGTCGATGCCGAAGCGCATGCACCCAGTGTACCGAATCTGGTAAACGCGCGTCATGGTCCTTCCCGCCCTGGTGCTCGCCATCGCAACGGACGCCGGTGCCCTGCAGAGGATGGCGGCCCGCTTCGCGCCCACCGAAGTGAGCGCCCCGCTGCCCGGCCTGGCGGCGGGCGAGCGAGCGGCGCTGGCGAAGATCGTCGAGGCGGCGCGGCTGATGGACACGCTGTACCTGCGCCAGGTCTGGAGCGGCAACGAGCCCTTGCTGCTGCGGCTCTCGCAGGACGCGACGCCGCTCGGGCGGGCGCGGCTGCACCTCTTCGTGCTGGAGAAGGGCCCATGGTCGAGCCTCGACGAGGATTCGCCCTTCCTCCCCGGCATCCCGCCGCGGCCGCCCGAGGCGAACTTCTACCCACCCGGATCGACGAAGCAGGAGATCGAGGAATGGGAGAAGTCGCTTTCGCCGCGCGAGCGCGAGCTGGCGACCGGCTTCTACACCACGATTCGCCGGACGCCGGAGGGCCGCTTCGGATGGGCGCCCTACAGCATCGAGTACCAGGACCTGCTCGGGCGCGCGGCCCAACTCCTCCGCGAGGCGGCGCAGCTCACCGCGCAGCCTTCGCTGAAGCGCTTCCTGGTCACGCGCGCCGACGCGTTCCTTTCCAACGACTACTACGAGAGCGACGTGGCCTGGATGGAGCTCGACTCCTCGATCGAGCCGACCCTGGGGCCCTACGAGGTCTACACCGACAACTGGTTCAACCAGAAGGCTGCGTTCGAGGCCTTCATCGCGCTGCGCGACGACGCCGAGACGCAGAAGCTCTTGCGCCTCTCCTCCGAGCTGCAGGGGATCGAGGACGCGCTGCCCATCGATCCGAAGCTGCGCAATCCGAAGCTCGGCGCGCTCGCGCCCATCCGGGTGGTGAACGAGATCTTCTGCAGCGGCGACGCCAACCACGGCGTGCAGACCGCGGCCTACAACCTGCCGAACGACGAGCGGATCGCGCAGGAGCGCGGGACCAAGCGGGTGATGCTGAAGAACGTGCAGGAGGCGAAGTTCAGGAAGACGCTGGTCCCGATCTCGCAAGTGGCGCTCTCCGCGGCGGACCGGCGCCAGGTTTCCTTCGACGCCTTCTTCACGCACATCCTCATGCACGAGCTGATGCACGGGCTCGGGCCCCACCAGAGCGCGCAGGGAACGACGGTGCGCAAGGCGATGCAGGAGGCGGGCAGCGCGCTGGAGGAGGCGAAGGCGGACATCTCCGGGCTCTTCGCGCTGCAGCACCTGATCGACAAGGGCGTGCTGGACCGCTCGCTGGAGCGGACCATGTACGTGACGTTCCTGGCCTCGGCGTTCCGATCGATCCGGTTCGGGACGAACGAGGCGCACGGAAAGGGCGTGGCGCTGCAATTGAACACGCTGCTCGACGCCGGCGCGGTCCGGGTGGCGCAGGACGGGACCTTCGCGGTGGTTCCCGGGAAGATCAAGGAGGCGGTGGCGAAGCTCACCGGCGAGATCATGACCTTGCAGGCTTCCGGCGACGTGGCCCGCGCGCGCGAGCTGCTCAAGGGCATGGGCGTGATCCGGCCGGAGGTGAAGCGCGTGCTGGACAAGCTCGTTGGCGTGCCGGTGGACATCGAGCCGCGGTTCACGGCTGCGGAATAGCTGCTCTCAGGCGAAGCGCGCTGAGATCCGCAGCACCGCGCGCACGCGCGCCCGGTACTCGCCGCGCGGGATCTCCACGCAGCCGAGCAATTGCAGGTGCGGCGTGAGCACCTGCACGTCGAAGATCCGGAAGCCGCGCTCCCGCAACCGGTCCGCGCAGGCGGCGAAGACCACCTTGGAAGCTCCGGTGACGCGGTGGAACATCGACTCGCCGGCGAACAGCCCGCCCATGGCGATGCCGTAGAGGCCGCCCGCGAGGTTCGGGCCGTCCCAGGCCTCGATGCTATGCGCCCAGCCGAGCCGGTGCAGCTCGGAGTACGTGGCGAGGATGTCGGGGGTGATCCAGGTGCCCTCCCCTGGCCGATCGCCGCAGGCGCGCATCACCTCTTCGAAGGCCTCGTCGAACGAGAGCCGGAAACGCGCCTTGAAAGCGCGCCGGACCGTGCGCGGCCAGGGCCCCGGCGTCTCGAGGGGAAAGATCGCGCGGGGATCCGGCGACGCCCAGGGCACCAGGCCCTGGCGCACGGGCCAGGGGAAGATGCCCGCCCGGTACGCCTCCAGGACCAGCGCCGGAGTCATGGAGCGGCTCACCGCCACCACGTCTTCCCCGTCGCGCGGCTCGGGAAAGTGGACCGCGAGGGGAGGCGGGTCGATCGGAGGATACGGAAGCACTTCCGCCTTTGTACCAAGGCACTGGCACCACCCGCACTCAGGGACGGCTGGGCGCTTTCACCTTCGCTCGGCGAGGAGCTGCGCGAGCTGGGTGGCGCGCGTCCTCGGGTCGCCGAAGGTCTCCCGGTAGTCGTCGAGGCTGCGGCGGAGCACCTCCACCGCCTCGACCCGGTCGTACTGCTCGGCGATGCGCACCGTGCGCGCCGGCTCGCCGGGCATCTGCTTGTAGGAGAGGAAGTAGTGGTTCAGGCGATCGATCACGCCGTGCGGGGCGTCGGCGATGTCGCGCAGGTCGCCGTACGCCATGTCGTTCTCGAGCACCGCGACGATCTTGTCGTCCGCCTCGTCGCCGTCGATCATCCGCAGCCCGCCGATGGGGCGCGCGCGGAGGAAGAAGTTGGCGTGGGCCATGGTGTTCTCGGTGAGGATGCAGATGTCCATCGGATCGCCGTCGCCGCGGATGCCGGGGACGCCGGTGCGTTCGGAGCAGCGCTGGCCCACGCGCGTGCCGCAGTACGTCTGCGGGACGAAGCCGTAGAGCACCGGCGGCTGGCTCGAATAGCGCTGCGGCCGATCGACGCAGAGATGGCCGCTCTCCTTGTCGAGCTCGTACTTGACGGTGTCGGTAGGCACGATCTCGATGTAAGCGAGCACGACCTTTGCGGGATCGCCGGGCGGCACCCCGTGCCAGGGATGCGCCTGGAACATGGTCGTGATCAGCTTCTCCAGCTCGTCGGCCATCGGGCGAGCGCGTACCACGGCAGGGAGAAGTGGTAAACAGGCGCCGCCATGGCTACCACCTTCGAGAACCAGGGACGCCCTTCCCGTCAGGACGCGCTCGACTACCACTCCAGCGGCCGCAAGGGGAAGATCGAGATCGTTCCCACCAAGCCGGTCGCCACCTCGCGCGATCTCTCGCTGGCCTACAGCCCGGGGGTCGCCGAGCCTTGCCTGGAGATCGAGAAGGACCCGGACCTCTCCTACAAGTACACCATCCGCGGCAACCTGGTGGCGGTGATCTCCAACGGAACCGCCGTGCTCGGCCTCGGCGACATCGGCGCGTACGCGGCGAAGCCGGTGATGGAAGGCAAGTGCGTCCTGTTCAAGAAGTTCGCCGACATCGACGTCTTCGACCTCGAGGTGGACGCGAAGGACATCGACACGTTCTGCAAGGTGGTGAAGGCGCTGGAGCCGACCTTCGGCGGGGTGAACCTCGAGGACGTGAAGAGCCCGGAGTGCTTCATCATCGAGCGGCGCCTGCGCAGCGAGATGCAGATCCCGGTGCTCCACGACGACCAGCACGGCACCGCCATCATCACCGGCGCGGCGCTGATCAACGCGGTGGAGCTGGCGGGGAAGACGATCGGGAAGGTGAAGGTGGTGTTCATCGGCGCCGGGGCGGCGGCGGTCGCCTGCGCGGAGCAGTACGTCAAGCTCGGCGTACCGCGGGATCACATCTTCATGTGCGACAAGTACGGGCTCGTGTACCGGGGCCGGCCCGAGGACATGGACGAGTGGAAGGGCGTCTTCGCGCAGGGCAAGGAGTCGCGGACGCTGACCGAGGTGATCAAGGGCGCCGACGTGGTGGTGGGGCTCTCGACCAAGGGGGTGATCTCGAAGGAGATGGTGGCGACGCTCGCCCCAAACCCCATCCTCTTTGCGCTGGCGAACCCGGTCCCGGAGATCCTGCCCGAGGAAGCGCAGTCGGTGCGCAAGGACATCATCATGGCCACCGGGCGCAGCGATTACCCGAACCAGGTGAACAACGTTCTCGGGTTCCCGGGCATCTTCCGCGGGGCGCTCGACGTGCGCGCGAAGGCGATCAACGACGAGATGAAGCTGGCGGCGTCGCGCGCGCTGGCGGAGCTGGCGCGCGAGGACGTTCCGGAGGGCGTGAGCGCGGCGTACGGCGGGCAGGTCTTCACGTTCGGGCGCGAGTACATCATTCCCAAGCCGTTCGATCCCCGCGTGCTGGTGGCGGTGGCGCCCGCGGTTGCGAGGGCGGCGATGGACTCGGGGGTGGCGCGGATCAAGGTGGACCTCGAGACGTACATCGAGGCGCTGCGCCGCAGGCAGGGGCGCACGTACGAAGTGATGAGCGTGGTGGTGGGGCGCGCCCGCCGCCGGATGACGCGGATCGCGTTCCCGGAAGGGAACCACCCGCGCATCCTCCGCGCCGCGCAACAGCTCTTCGAGGAGGGGATCTGCACGCCCGTGCTGCTGGGGAGGAAGGAGGAGATCCTCGAGCAGGCGCGCGAGGCGCACCTCACGGCCATCGAGGAGCTGGAGATCATCGATCCCCTCACCAGCGAGCGCACCGAGGGGTACGCGCAGGCGTTCTACGAGCTGCGGCAGCGGCACGGCGTCTCGCTGGCGGAGGCCATCTACCGGATCCGGCAGCGGAACACATTCGCGGCGATGATGCTGCGGGACGGCGACGTGGACGGGCTGGTCACCGGGCTGACGCGCACGTACCCCGAGGCGATCCGGCCTTCGCTGGAGATCGTGCGCACGCAGGAGGGCCGGCGGGCGTCGGGCACGTACATCGTGGCGTTCAAGGAGTCCTTGAAGCTGTTCGCGGATTGCACGGTGAACGCGGACCCGACGGCCGAAGAGCTGGCGGACATCGCCATCTCCACCGCCGAGCTGGCGCGCGCGTTCGAGCTGAAGCCGCGCATCGCCATGCTCTCGTACTCGAACTTCGGAACGGACCGTGGGGGATCGCCGGCGAAGGTGCGGCGCGCTGTGGAGCTGGTTCGATCCATGCGGCCGGATCTGGAAGTGGAAGGCGAGATGCAGGTGGATCCCGCGGTGGTGCGCTCGGTGCGCGAGGCGGAGTTCCCGTTCGCGCGGTTCACCGGCGACGCGAACGTGCTCATCTTCCCGGATCTGAACAGCGGCAACATCGGGTACAAGCTGCTCTGGCGGCTGGGCGGGGCGGAAGTGATCGGGCCGGTGCTGATGGGAATGGCGAAGCCGGTCAACGTGCTGCAGCAGGGCGCCTCGGTGCAGGACGTGGTGAACCTGGCCGCGATGACCGCCGTGCGCGCGCAAGGCGAGCTCACCTATTGATCGAGGGGACCGATGTTTGCGAGTCGAGCTGTGGGCACGATCGTAGCAGTGGCGTTCGCGTTGCTCGGGTGCGCGTCAACAAACGCGAACCGCGCCGTTTCCACGCAGCAGTCGAGAAAAGAGCTGGCGCTCGAGGTGGCGCAGAGCAGTTTTTCGCCCGAGGAATGGCGAGCCTTTATTCTCGCGATCAGTCAGAGCCTTCAGCAGGCCTTCGAGCGGATCGCTGAGAAAGAGAAGCGAAAGCCGCCTCCCCGGGAGATAGCTCAAATCATGGCCGAGATCGTTGGCGAAGAAATTCCCTACGAGACGATGTGTGCATTCACGGCGGATCTTCTGCTGCGGCATTTCACCGACGCCGAGATGAAGGAACTGGTCGCGATCAACCGCTCGGCGGTGTACAGAAAGATGTCGCGGCTGACCACCGTCCATCGCGAAGGCGGTGTGCGTGTTCCCACGGAACGCCACCAGAGCACGGGAACGGGAAGGGCGTCGACTCAGTTCATCGGAGCAGGAGTCGAGCGCGTTTCCCGATCGAGCCAGGCCGCCAGCGCGGGCGCGCATTCGCCGCGGCAGCGCGTCTGCATCGTTCCATCCGCGCGCCGCGATCGGATCAGCCATCCGCGGCCGTCGTAAGCCCCCACGTCCTTCTCGCGCATCGCGACGTCATGCGCTGGCCCGCTCATCTCCACCGCGCCGTCGGCGCGGACCCGGTACGCGTCGAAGCCGCGGCTGCCGCCGCTGAAGTGGCCCGCGTCGAACGCGTCCGGGGCGACGTGCGTGTAGCCGGTCTCCGCGTAGAGCAACAGGGGCGGCAACGTGCCCCCTCGCAGCAGAGGCAGCAGGCTGACGCCGTCGGCGTGCGGCAACGGAGGAAGGCCGCTGGCCTCGAGAAGGGTGGGAGCGAGATCGATCAGCCGCACCAGATCGTGGACGGTCCGCCCACCGGAGATGCCGCTGCGAGCCGGAGGCTTGAACGCGAGCAGGATGCGGTTCTCATCGTCGGAGAGCCGCGCTCCGTGGACGGGCACTGTGGGCGTCAGGCTTGGAAAATCGGGCTGGAAGCCCTCCCCATGATCCGAAAACACGACGATCCATGCGGAGTCGTAGCGACCCTCCGCGCGCAAGCGATCGAGGAGGATGCCGAGCTGCGCGTCCGCTTCGGACAACAGCTCGTCATAGAGCTCCTCGCGCCGGGCGCGATCTTCCAGGCCGGCCGGACCGCCCCCGGGCAGTGCATACGACATGCGCAGGGGAGCGTCGGGATACCGCCGATAGAACGGGTAAACGACGTCACCCGGATAATGCGGAACGGTGTCGTGATAGGCGACCAGCGCCGGACCCGCGCGCGCCTCGGCAGCGAGCCGATCCGCGAGGCGCTGCGCGTACCCGAACGGATCGTAGAAGCCGGGCAGAGCGCGGTTGTCCGCGACCTCCGGGAGCCACCAGCTACCCAGGCGCGTTGCGACGAAGACTCCAAGCCCGTGGTAGCGAAGCTTCTCCAGCGCGAAGTTCACCGCGCCACGGGGCGGCTGCACCCGCGTCTCGAAGCCTGCGCCGGATCCCTGCCAGTTGAACCGCGAGCAGTCCGTCGCGAAGGTCGTCCGGAACCCTGCTGCCGAGAAGGCCGCCGCGAACGTGGGCAACGGCGCGCGCTGCATGTCGGACGTCAGCGGATGGCGGACGCCGGTCCTCCACGGCCAGCTTGCGGTGAGCATCGCCGCCCAGGCAGGCTCGGTCTGCGCGATCGGCGTATAGGCATGGTCGAACCGGACCGCGTCCTGGAGGAAGCGCTCCAGGTTGGGCGCAAGGTGGCGATCCCGCGACTCGCCTTCGATGCGATCGGGCCGGAACGCATCGATCCCGACGAGCACGACGAGCGGCCCCGGCGGCGCGGGAGCTTTCAGGTGCGCAGGCGCGAGCGGGACCAGCATGACGCAAACGGAGATGGACCCGCGCAACAGCGCGCGAGCGGGCCGCCGGCTCCGTGGCAAATGCGCCGCGAAGATCAACGCCGCGGCCACCGCCGGTTGCCACGGCTCCCCGTGCCGCAAGATCCAGCCGAGCAGCGGCCGCACGGCGTCGACGTCTTCAAACAGGGCCGGCCGTTCGATGCACGCCGCCCACGCGCAAAGCGCGCAGAGCACCGCGGCATCCGCGGCCCAGAGCAGCCGGAAGCCCGTCCGCGTGCGCGCTGCATCGTGTGCCAGTGCGCCCGTGCCGAGAGCGATGGCAGCGCCGGCCACGCAATAGGCGATCGCGGTGCGGAGCAAGAGGTGCACGAGCGCAGGTTTCGCGGCGGTGACGGCGGCATGGGCGGCGCCGCTGCCGTCGAAATCCAGCACGGCCTGGCCGGAGCGGAGGACGAAGACCGTCTCTACGGCAAAGAGGGCGAGACCTGCGGCCGCGCCGGTGAGCGAGAAGAGCAGGAATCGCCCGGCGTATCCGGTCCCCGCACGAACGTCGGAACGCGAAGCGATTGCGGGCATGAACTGCGGACACCGGAACCTGCATCGAGGTTCGCGATCGAAACGGAAGCGAAACGGAAGCTCCGACCCGCGTCCTGCCCCTGCTCTCTAATCGTCGTCCGCCGACGTCCCGTAGACCGCGATGCAACCGGTCAGGCACTTCGGGAAGACATTGTTGGCGGGGAGGGCGACGAAAATGTGGTTGTTGCGCGGATTCGCAGTCACCGAATGCGCGGTGCCCCGCGGAGTTGGCGCAGTCGCGGGCGTGTTGAACGTGGGGACGACCTGCACCAGCCTCTGATCCTCCGCGTCGATCACCCCGAGCACCGGGCCGGCAGGGTTGTTGCGGGACGCGGTGTAGTAGCGTCCGTCACCAGGGTTGAACCAGACCTCGTCCGATCCGCCGACACCCGACACTCTCGAGTCGATCGCGCCCGTCTTCGCGTCCATGATGACCTGGGCGGGCGCCGCGCTGTTCGCATCGGTCGCGCTCCAGGCCGCGTTCGCCGTATCGAAGATCACGCTGCAGCCGAGAAGCAGGTCCTGGCGAGGCCCCAGGGCGAGCCCTGCCGGCTGGCAGAACCCCACGGGGAGCATCTTTTCCAGCGTCCCGTCGGGATTGATCCGGGCGACGGCTCCGTCGGACACCTTGGCGCCCACCTGCGGGATCGAGACGTAGAACCTGCCCGTCCCCGGTTCCCAGACGGGCTGCTCTGCGCCATTGGTCGCATCCGTGAAGGTGACCCTCTGGCGCACCGTCAGCTGGCCGCTCTGCTTGTCGACCTTGATCAGCGTGGCGAACGGGGGACTGTCGGCGTTGTTCACCGCAAGGATCAGCCCGTCCTGCGGATCGTACGCCATCTCGTCGGTCCGCAGGTCCGGCTCTCCCCCCGTCGAGACGCTGCTCACCACCTGGTCCGTCCGCAGATCGATTGTGACCACCCGGCTGTTCGCATCGGTGACGAACAACCAGTTTCCCGAGACCACCACGCCGTTCGGGCCCGAGGTGTCGTTGTTTCCCGTGAAGCCCTTGAATCCGCCTTTGTTGATCTGCTTGACGAAGACGTTCCTGCGCGCATCGACGACGTCGATGGCGTTGTTGGATCGATCCGCCAGATAGTAAAGCTGCGTTGCCGGATTGACGAAGCTGATGTCGAACACGACCAGGTTGCCCGGCACCGGGACCGTCGTGAGGAGCCGGACGGCGCCCTCACCCCTGCCTCGGTCGGCGCGCGCTTCTGGCGCGGCCGACAGCAGCAAAGCAACGGTCACGGACGCGAGCGAAAGCGGGATTCCGCACCTCCGCTTCATGGCAGACCTCCTGGTTTGAACGGGAACTGCGAAGACCGGATTCGCCGCGGATCGACTCGGCGGAAACGGGCGGGCGTTATCGATGGCGGCCAGAGGAGCGCTTCCTCGCCTGTTCTGTCAACCGAGCCTTTCGGCGGGGCTACGGAGGTCTGAGGGCCCTTGGTCCGCGGCTCAGTCGTCGGAGTCACTATCGACGATGGCCAGACCATAAGGATCGTTTCCGACACTCCGTCCTTCGTCGGCGTGACGTTGGCCGGATCGACCCGAAGGTCGGAGAGGCGTCCTTCGGGTCCCGGGCGCACTTTGACGGCGCGCGCCGCGGGGGTAGGTTGACGCCGTGCGGATCCTCGTCGGAGTCGATGGCTCTGAGCCGGCGCAGCGGGCTGCGCGCCGCGCTTTCTCCCTCGCGTCGCGGCTGGGCGACTCCGTGACGCTCGTGCACGTGCTGCCCCCGCCGCCCATCTTCTCCGAGCCCGCGGTGGTGCTGAACATCGCGGACCTGGAACGCCGTCTCTATGAGTCCGGGAAGTCGGCGCTGGAGAAGATCGAGGCCGAGGGGCG
>JBGQLA010000117.1:0-12340 GCA_041499865.1 Deltaproteobacteria bacterium | reverse complement strand
TCATCCTCTCCAAGGGCCGCCGCGACATCGCCGCCGGAGAAGCCGACGAGCGCGAGAACGGGGATGGCTCCTACGACGCCATCCCCCTGCGCTGGGCCGGCGAGCTGCGCGCGCTTTCGCAGGAGGCCGCGAGTCTCGCGCCGCGCGTCCACGCTCCTGCGCTCCTCCTCCACGGCGCCCTCGACCGCACCGTTTCACCCGACGCCTCGCGCAAGCTCTCGCGCCTGCTCGCCTCGACGCAGGTGCAGGTCCGCTTCCTCCCCCGCAGCGGCCACGTGCTCCCGCTCGACGTAGAGTCGGAGGAGGTCTGCCGCGCGGTGCTCACGTTCTTCCAGGGAGTCGCTTGATGGCCAGGTACGTCCTCGCGATCGATCAGGGCACGACCGGAAGCACCGCGCTGGTCCTCGATCAGAAGCTCTCGGTGAAGGCCAAGGCGAACGTCGAGTTCCGGCAGATCTTCCCCAGGCCGGGGTGGGTCGAGCACGATCTCGACGACATCTGGACGGCGACGCTGAAGGCCATCGCCACCGCGCTGCGGCAGGCCGCGGCGAAGCCAGGAGATCTGCAGGCGATCGGGATCACCAACCAGCGGGAGACCACGCTGCTCTGGGATCGCCACTCCGGGCGGCCCATCCACAACGCCATCGTCTGGCAGGACCGCCGCACCGCCGACCTCTGCAACCAGCTCAAGGCGCAGGGAAAGGAGCCGTGGATCCGGGAGAAGACCGGGCTGGTGCTCGACGCGTACTTCAGCGGGACCAAGCTGACCTGGCTGCTCGAGCATGTGAAGGGCGCGCAGGCGCGGGCGGAGAACGGCGACCTCTGCTTCGGCACCATCGACGCGGCGCTCCTCTGGAAGCTCACCGGCGGCGCGGTGCACGCGACCGACGTCACCAACGCCTCGCGCACGCTGCTGATGGACCTGGAGCGGCGCGCCTGGGACGACGAGCTGCTCGCGCTCTTCGGCGTTCCCCGGGCGACGCTGCCGGAGATCCGCCCTTCCGCGGGCGTGTTCGGCTCCACCAAAGGGGTGCGCGGCCTGCCGGACGGCATTCCCATCGCGGGCATCGCCGGCGACCAGCAGAGCGCGATGGTGGGTCAGGCCTGCTTCGCGGAAGGCGAAGCGAAGTGCACCTACGGCACCGGGGCTTTTCTGCTGATCAACGCCGGCCCGAAGAAGGTCACCTCGCGCCACGGCCTGCTCGGAACGGTGGCCTGGCAGATCGGCGACGAGGTCGCGTACGCGCTGGAGGGAAGCGCCTTCATCGCCGGCGCGGTCGTGCAGTGGCTCCGCGACGGGCTCGGGCTGTTCAAGCGATCCGGCGAGGTGGAGAAGCTCGCCGCTTCCGTCCCCGATTCCGGCGGCGTGGTGTTCGTCCCTGCGCTGGCCGGGCTGGGCGCGCCGCACTGGCGGCAGGAAGCGCGCGGGTTGATCTGCGGGATCGACCGGGGCGTCACCCGCGCGCACATCGCCCGGGCCGCGCTGGAAGGGATCGCCTTCGAGATCCACGACCTCGCGCAGGCGATGGCGCAGGACATCGGCAAGCCGATGCCGATGTTCCGCGTGGACGGGGGCGCTTCCGCGAACGATCTCTTGATGCAGTTCCAGGCCGATCTGCTGCAGACGCCGATCGAGCGCCCGCGGATGATCGAGACCACCGCGCTGGGCGCCGCGTTCCTCGCGGGCCTCGGCACGGGGATGTGGGCGGGCCTGAAGGAGCTGCGCGAAGCATGGCGCCCGGGCAAGCAGTTCAAGCCGAAGATGAAGCCCGAGGTCCGCGAGGCCCACCTGGCGCGCTGGCGCGCCGCGGTAACCCGCGCCTAGCGCCGCTGCCGCCGGAGGCGGCTTTGCGGCTACGCCTGAACGCGGTCAACGGAGAGGTGACACTGTAGGAGACGTTTCAGAAGCGGCCCGACAGCGCCAGACCCGGGTGGCGGCTTCGTCCGACCTTCTCGTAGGTCGGCTCGACGGTGAGCTGAAAGGGCGAGCTGGAGCGCGCGATCCCGAGCGCGAACTGCGGCACTTCCAGGACCGCTTGTACGACGTGCGAGCTTCCCGCCATCCCGGTCAGGCCGAGCAACGCTCTCGGGTCGCGGAGCTTCGCCAGCGTGTCGGCGCTCCGGGTTCCGGCCGCGGCGGCGCTGAGGACGATCGCGCTGCCGGAGTGCCTTGTGATGCCCGCGGACCGTGCCTCGCGCGGCGCGGCGATGGCCATCGCCAGAACCGCACCCGCGAGAAGAGTCGTTGCCCGCATCGGGAACCTCCGGGACGACGCATTCGCAACGGGCGTGCCGCACGCAAGTGCCCGGAACCACGTCAATCCTGGGTTTCCGCCCGTCCGTGGCGCTACCGCTCCGGCGCGGCGCTACAGAGATCCGCGCGATCCCCGAAGCTTCACCCGGCCGCGAGCTTGATGCGGACGATCATCTCGATCAGCTTTTGCGAGGTCTCGTCCAGCTCCACGAACTCCACGCCGATCCCGCTCGCGTCGGTGCGCACCACGCGGGCTTTTCCCTGGACGATGCGCTCCTGCCCGGCGCTGAACTGCAAGGTCACAAGCTCGCCGACCTGGTGCCCCATGGCGCCGGTCCGGACGAACATCCCGCTCTCGCTGATGTCTCCCGCGCAGGCGGAGAGGAACTGCTGCACGGAGGAGAAGCGCAGGCGGACCTGGAGGTCGACGGACGCGCGTCGATGGCGGCGGCGATCTTCCTGGTCGTCGGCCACGAGGTCAGTCTACGCGAACAGGGCCTCCATCGCGTCCTGCACGGTGGCGACGCCGCGGAGATCGAGGGCGCCAGTGGAGGCGCGTGCGCGGTTTCCCTCCGGCAGCACACATCGGGAAAATCCCAGCTGTGCCGCTTCCGCGAGCCGTTGATCGATCTGGCCGACCGCGCGCACCTCGCCGGCCAGCCCGACCTCCCCGAGCACCACCATGTCGGGCGGCAGGGGGCGATCGCGCAGCGAGGACACCAGCGCCGCCGCGATGGCCAGGTCTCCCGCCGGCTCCGGCAGCGTGCCGCCGCCGGCGACACTGACGTAGATGTCCTTGTCCGCCAGCAGGATCCCTTCCTTCCTCTCCAGCACCGCGGTGAGGAGCGCGACCCGCGCGGAGTCGACGCCGATCGCAGTGCGCCGCGGCGACCCGCCGGCCGTGGAATCTGCGACCAGCGCCTGCACTTCGACGAGCAGCGGGCGCGACCCGTTCATCACCGCCACGACGGCGCTGCCGGAGGCGTCGCGCGGCCGCTCGGCGAGAAAGAGCGCCGAGGGGTTGGGCACCTCGACGAGGCCCTCCGACTTCATCTCGAAGACGCCGATCTCGTTGGTGGACCCGAACCGGTTCTTGTGCGCCCGCAGCACCCGGTAGGCGTGGCTCCGGTCTCCTTCGAAGAAGAGCACGGTGTCGACCAGGTGCTCGAGCACGCGCGGCCCGGCGATGGAGCCTTCCTTGGTCACGTGTCCGACCAGGATCACCGGCGTTCCGGAGTCCTTCGCGAAGGCGGCGAGCCGGTGACCCACCTCGCGCACCTGCGTCACCGACCCCGGCGCACTCTCCAGGCCGGGCAGGGCGAGCGTCTGGATGGAATCGATGGCCAGCGCCCGCGGCCGCAGCTTGCGCGCGTGCTCCAGCGCCACCAAGGCGTCGGTCTCCGCGGCCAGGTGCAGCGCCGGCGACAGGGTCCCCAGGCGCTCGCCGCGGAGCCGGATCTGCTGCAGCGACTCTTCGCCGCTCACGTACAGAACCGGGCGGCGCGGGCCGGCGAGGCGGTCCAGCGCCGAGAGCAAGAGCGTGCTCTTGCCGATGCCCGGATCTCCCGCCAGCAGCACCACCGCGCCCGGGACCAGCCCGCCGCCGAGCGCCCGGTCGAGCTCGCCGATCCCGGTCTTGTCCCGATGGCCGATGGAGAGCGGCACCTGATCGATGGGCACCACCTGCGAGAGCAGGCGCCCCGGCGCGCGCGGCGCCTGTTCCTCCACGGACCCGAACGCGCCGCAGCCGCCGCATTTTCCGAACCACTTCGCCGCGCGGAACCCGCAGTCCCTGCACACGTGCTGGATCGCCGACTTCGCCATGTTCGCATCCTGCCTGCGGGGTCCGACATGCAGCCCCCATGCTAGGGTGCGCGCCGCGTGCTCCCGGTCCTGTTCGTCACCGTCTTCATCGACCTGGTGGGATTCGGGATCATCATCCCTTTCCTCGCGTATTACGTGGAGTCTTTCGGGGCCCGCGCGGCGACGGTGGGCCTGCTCATGTCCAGCTACTCGCTGGCGCAGTTCGTCTTCGCGCCGGTCTGGGGGAGGATCTCGGATCGGGTCGGGCGCCGTCCCATCCTGCTCCTCGGCCTGATCGGGTCGGTCGCCGGGTACACGCTGTTCGGCCTCGCCGGCACGCTGGTCCTCCTCTTCGTCGGCCGGGTGCTGATGGGCATTTTCGGGGCGACCATCCCCACCGCGCAGGCGGCGGTCGCGGACGTGACGGCGCCGCAGGATCGCGCGAAGGGAATGGGGCTGATCGGGGCCGCCATCGGGCTCGGGTTCATCCTCGGGCCGGCGCTCGGCGGCGTGCTCTCGAATCTCTCCGGCGTCGTCCACGTCCGCCTCTTCGAGCAGAACCCGTACGCGCTGCCCTGCCTGGCCTCCGCGGCGCTCGCCGCGCTCAACCTGATCGCGGCGGCGTTCTTCCTGCCGGAATCGCTTCCTCGCCAGCTGCGCGGCGCTCCTTCGAGCCGCGCCTCGCGCCTCCAGCAGCTCACGCGCGGCGTCTCGGACCCCCGGCTGCGGATGCTGGTGCTCGTCTACTTC
Source organism: Deltaproteobacteria bacterium (assembly GCA_041499865.1). GTDB lineage: Bacteria > Myxococcota > Myxococcia > Myxococcales > 40CM-4-68-19 > 40CM-4-68-19. Next base: position 7,533 of record JBGQLA010000117.1, on the reverse strand, counting down.
CTCTTCATGCTCGGCTTCACCATGATGGAAGCGACGCTCACCCTGTTCATCGAGCGGCGCATCGGAGCCCGCGACCACGCCCAGCTGGTCCGGCGGGTAGGGTACCTGTTCGGGTTCATCGGGATCATCCAGGTGGCGCTGCAGGGCGGGTTGGTCGGGCGGCTGGCGCGGGTGTTCGGCGAGCGCAAGCTGCTGATCGCGGGCTGCGCGTTCACCGCCGTCGCGCTCGTGACGCTCCCCGCGGCGGGGTCCTGGGCGGGGATCTACGGGTGCGCCTTCGGGCTCGCCTGCGGGCACGGGCTCTCGCAGCCGTCGGTGGCGAGCCTGATCTCTCGCGCTGCCTCGGCGGAGACGCAAGGCGGTGCGCTGGGAATCTCGCAGTCCGCAGCCAGCCTTGCGCGCGTGATCGGCCCCGCGCTCGGCGGGGTCCTCTTCGAGCACGTCACGCCGGGCGCCCCGTACTTCGTCGCCGCCGCGCTCTCGCTCGCCGCGCTTTTTTGCGCGGCTCCCGGACGCGCCGAGGCGGCTTAGCGGGCCCGGCTTGTGAAGGCGCCTGTTTGCCAGCTATGAATCAGCGCGGAGAGAGCCTATGCGCGCGGCGGTGATCGGCGGTGGAAGCTGGGGCACGGCGCTGGCCTCGGTCCTTGGGGACAACGGCCACGACGTGATCATCTGGTCGTTCGAGAAGGACGTGGCCCAGGCGATCGTCGAGCGCCACGAGAACACCACCTACCTTCCGGGGATGCGGCTCCCCGATCGCGTCACGGCGACGCACGATTTCGCCCAGGCGCTCGCCGGAGCCGAGATGGTGGTCGCGGTCAATCCGTCCCACGTGACGCGGGCGGTGATGCGCGATGCGCTGCCGTTCCTGCCCAAGGCGACGCCCATCGTCAGCGCCACCAAGGGCATCGAGAACGACACGCTCTTCACCATGCACGAGGTGCTCGAGGACGTGCTCCCGGTCGAGATGCACCCGTACCTGGTCTGCCTCTCCGGGCCCTCGTTCGCGAAGGAGACGATGCAGAAGATGCCCACCGCGGTGGTGGTCGCGTCGCCCTGGGAGAAGATGGCGCAGAAGGTCCAGCGGCTCTTCTCGAACGACCACTTCCGCGTCTACACCTCGCCCGACGTGGTGGGCGTGGAGCTGGGCGGCTCGTTGAAGAACGTCTGCGCCATCGCTGCCGGCATCTCGGACGGCATGGGGTTCGGCAGCAACACGCGGGCGGCGATCATGACGCGCGGCCTCGCCGAGCTGGTGCGGATGGCGGTGAAGAAGGGCGCGAACCCGATCACGATGAGCGGCCTGGCCGGGATGGGCGATCTGGTCCTCACCTGCACCGGCGACCTCTCGCGCAACCGCACCGTCGGGCTGGCGCTGGGGCGCGGGCAGAAGCTCAAGGACGTGCTCGCGGGGATGACCCAGGTGGCGGAAGGGGTGCGCACGGCGAAGAGCGTGCACGATCTGGCGAAGAAGCTCGGCGTCGACGTGCCGCTGCACGAGGCGGTCTACCGGATCCTCTACGAGGACCTGCCGGCGAAGGCCGCGGTGCAGTCGCTCACCTCCCGCGAGCTGAAGTCAGAGTTCCAGCTCCATTGAGGGCCGAAAACACCCGGATTATGGAACGGCCAGCGCGTGGTCGCTGCCTCTCTCGTCCTTCTCCAGCTGCCCGAGCAGGTGTGACGAGCCGGCGATGATGATCGGCCGGAAGAGCAGGTTGAGCACCGGGGTGGCCAGCAGCGCGGCCGTCGAGAGCCCGAATCCGATCGAGAGGGAGCGGTTCGACTCCATCGTCGCGATCTCGCCCCGCGAATCGAGCGCCAGCCGGTCGCAGATGCGCGCGAACAGCCGCAGAGGCCCACCGAAGATCCCCGGCAGGCGCGCTGCCGCGCGGTTCAGCAGGCGCACGAACCACGGCTGCCGGGCATCGCGGTCCCGCTGCAGCGACTGCTTCAGCGTCTCGCCGGGCAGGCAGACCTGCGCGTCGTCGAAGGCGTCCGCCACCACCCAGTGCAAGCTCCAGATGCCGAGCACGATCCCGGAGAGAACGTCGCCGATGGCGGGCAGCAGCTTCGTGAGGAGAAGGATGGGGGCGACGCCGACGGCCACGATCAGCGCCTGCCGGATCATGCGTCCCGCGAGCAGTTTCCAAGGCATCTCGCGCGGGCCGCAGGCGCCGAACCCCATCCGCCAGCGGATCATCGCCGCGAGCCGCGCGTAGTGATTCGCAAAGAAGAAGGAGGGGAGCGGCGCCAGCGCGGCGAACGCCTTGTAGAAGCTCTTGAACCAGGTGCCCGCGGCGTACGCCTCGCTCCCGGCGGTGGCGTAGATCGCGCACGCGGCGGCGAGCAGGCCCGCGGGATAGAGCGCCTCCTTGAGCAGCTCCGGATCGTTCAGCAGGACGCGCACGCCCAGGATCGGCTGCGCGAATCCGTACAGCGCCTGCTCGGTCTCCCCGGCAGGCGGCGTCTGCACCCCGCGCGAATAGCCCCGCACGCGCTGCACCGCCCAGCGCACCACCCCGAAGCCCCGGCGCGGGCGGGTGGTGAGCGGGCCAGGGACGGACTGGAGCAGGCTCATGTCCACGCCTTCAATACGGGTCAGCCGGCGCGATATTCCACTCAGATTTCGCGGCAGACGACCCGGCGCAAGGTCTCCTGATCGATGTTCCCGCCGGAGATGCAGATTCCCACGCTCTTTCCGGCGAGGGTTTCGCGCAGCGCGAGCAGGCCGGCGAGCCCCGTCGCCCCCGCCCCCTCCGCGAGGTTGTGGGTGGTGCGCAGCAGCAGCCGCAAGGCGTCCGCGATCGCCGCTTCGCTTACCTTCACGAACCCGGCCAGTCCTTCCCGCAGCGCCGGGAAGGTGAGGTCGTACACGGTGCGCGTAGCGAGCCCGTCCGCAAACGTGCTCGCGGAGTAGCCGCTCAGCGGCCGCCCCTTGTGCCACGAATCGTGGATCGCCGCGGCGCGCTCCGCCTGGACGCCGAACACCACGAGCTCCGGCCGCAGGGCGCGCGCGACGGTGAGCGCCCCCACCGCCTGCGATCCGCCGCCGACGGCCAGCACCAGCGCGTCGAGCGCCGGCTCCTGCTCGAGCATCTCCAGCGTGAGGGTGGCCGCGCCGGCGATCACCTGGCGGTGATTGGTCGAGTGCACCAGCGTCATCCCGCGCTCGCGCACCAGGCGCTCCGCGACCTGCGCCGCGGCGTCGTAGTCGTCGCCCTGCTCGATCAGCTCGGCGCCGAAACCGCGCATCGCCTCGTTCTTCTCCGGGTTGTTTGGCCGCGGCACGCAGAGGACGACGTGAATGCCGAGCAGTTGCCCGGCCCAGGCGAGGCCCTGCCCGTGATTGCCGCGGGTCGCGGCGACCACTCCGCGCTTCTTCTCCTCCGCGCTGAGCGCGGTGAGCGCCGCCAGCGCGTTGCGCGCCTTGAACGCCTGCGTGGGCTGGTGGTTCTCGTGCTTGACGAAGACGCGGATCCCGTAGCCCACCGCCTCGTCGAGCGGCGCATAGCGACGCAGCGGAGTCGGCGGCAGCCTCTCGCGGATCCTCTCCCGCGCTTCGAGCACGTCGCCTATCGTCACGGGCCACATGGCGGGCGCACTCTAGTCCGAAGTCACTCGCCCAGGTAGGCCTTGCGGATCTCGGGCGAGCGGAGCAGTTCCTGCCCCGTCCCCGACTGCACTACCGTCCCGGTCTCCAGCACGTACCCGTGGTTGGCGATCCCGAGCGCGAGATGGGCGTTCTGCTCCACCAGCAGGATGGTGACGCCCGCCTTGTTGATCTCCTGCACGATGGAGAAGATCGTCTCGACCAGCGTCGGAGCCAGCCCCAGCGAAGGCTCGTCGAGCAGGAGCAGGCGGGGGCGCGCCATCAGCGCCCGGGCGATGGCCAGCATCTGCTGCTCGCCGCCCGAGAGCGTTCCCGCCATCTGCAGCGCGCGCTCCTTCAGCCTGGGAAAGAGCGTGAACCCCCGCTCCATGTCCTCGGCGACGCCCCGCGCATCGCGGCGCAGGAACGCGCCGAGCTGGAGATTCTCCGTCACCGTCAGGTTGGGAAAGATGCCGCGCCCCTCGGGAGCATGGCAGAGGCCGCGCGCGACCAGGCGGTGCGGCTTGAACCCGGAGATCTCCGTTCCCTCGTACCGGATCTGGCCGGCGCTGGGGCGAAGCATTCCGCTCACCGCGCGCAGAGTGGTCGTCTTCCCGGCGCCGTTCGCGCCGATCAGGGTGACGATCTCGCCCTGTCCGACCCGGAAGGAGATCCCGCGCAGCGCGTGGATGGCGCCGTAGTGGACGTCGACCGCGTGCAGCTCGAGCAGCGCCTCCGGCATCAGGCCGGGCCTCCGGCCGCGGCGATCTGCGCCGCGTGTTCCTTCGCGTACTTCTCTCCCAGGTACGCGGCGATCACCTTGGGGTTGCTCTGGATGTCTCGCGGCAGGCCCTGCGCGATGGTCACGCCGTGATCGAGCACCAGGATGCGCTCGGAGACTCCCATCACCAGCTTCATGTCGTGCTCGATGAGCACGATGGCCACGCCGAAGCGGTCGCGGATCGACCGGATCAGCTCCATCAGCTCGGCCTTCTCTCGCGTGTTGGTCCCGGCGGCGGGCTCGTCCAGCAGCAGGACTTGAGGTCCGGTGGCGAGGGCGCGGGCGATCTCCACGCGCCGCTGATCGCCGTACGGCAGGTTCTTCGCCAGCTCGTCGCGGCGGTGCGAGAGGCCCATGATCTCGAGCAGCTCGTCGGAGCGCTCCGACACCCACTTCTCCTCCATCTCGGCGAGGGCGCCGTGGCGCACCGCGGCCGCCATCGACTCGTGCGTCAGGTGGTGGCAGGCGATGCGCACGTTGTCGAAGGCGGTCAGCTCGCGGAACAGGCGGATGTTCTGGAAGGTGCGCGCGCACCCGAGGTGGGCGATGGCGTGCGGCGAGAGCCCGCGGGTGTCCCGGCCCATCACCTGGATGGTGCCCTCGGTGGGCGGGTAGACCCCGGTGAGCAGGTTGAAGACCGTGGTCTTGCCGGCGCCGTTGGGCCCGATCAGCGCCACCAGCTCGCGCGGCATCACCGAGAGCGAGAAGTCGCACACCGCCGTCAGTCCGCCGAAGCGGATGGTGGCGTTGCGCACGTCGATCAGCGCCTCGGTGGCATCGCGGTTGCCGGGGACGTATGCGGCGCGCTTCTTGCGCCACCAGTCCCAGACCTCGCGGGTGCCGAACAGCCCGCGGGGGCGCAGCAGCATCAGCGCGATCAGGGCGAGGGAGTAGATGACCATGCGCAGGTTCGCCACCGCGCGCAGGTACTCGGGCAGGATGGTGAGCACGGCCGCGGCAATGGTGGAACCCGTGATCGAGCCCATGCCCCCGAGCACCACCATCGCCACCACCTCGAAGCTGCGCACGAAGGTGAAGCTCTGCGGCGCCAGGTTCCCTTCGAACGCGCCGCTCAGCGCGCCGGCGATGCCCGCGAAGAACGCGCTGATCACGAACGCGCGCACCTTGTAGCCGGTGGTGTCGATCCCCATCGCCTCGGCGGCGACCTCGTCCTCGCGGACGGAGAGGAAGGCGCGCCCGTGCGTCGAGTCGCGCAGCCGCTTCGCCACCAGGATGGTGATGATCGCCATCGCCCAGATCCAGGCGAAGTCGGCGCGGTGCGGGATGGGAGAGAGCCCGATCGCCCCGCCGAAGAACGGGGTGTTCTCGATGATCACCCGGATGATCTCGCCGAATCCCAGGGTGACGATGGCCAGGTAGTCGCCGCGCAGGCGCAGCGAAGGCTTGCCGACGATCCATCCCGCCAGCGCCGCCGCGGTAGCGCCGGTGAGCATGGCGACGATGAAGAAGATCCGGTACGGGTCCTCCTGCGGGCCGCGCATCAGCATCACCGCGCTGACGTATCCGCCCACCGCCATGAACCCGGCGTGGCCGATGGAAAACTGTCCCGTCAGCCCGTTCACCAGATTCAGCGACACCGCCAAGATGACGGCGATGCCGATGTGGTTGATGTTCTGGAAGACGTACTCGAGCCGCAGCGCCGGGTTGAGCTCGATCTTCTGCTCGATCAGCACCAGGAAGGGGACGGCGATGAAAAACGGCAGCCAGCTGCGCACCGCCTTGCCGGTGCGCTGGAGCGCGCTGCCGCCGAACAACCCGGCCATCAGACCTTCTCCGCCCTGCCGCGCCCCAGCAGCCCGGAGGGCTTCACCAGCAGGATGAGGATGAGGATCCCGAAGGCGACCGCGTCTCGCCAGGACGAGCTGCTGTATCCGGAGACGAGCTGCTCGGCGAGCCCGAGCAAGAGTCCTCCCAGCATGGCCCCGGGCACGTTCCCGATGCCGCCGAGCACCGCCGCGACGAACGCCTTCAGCCCCGGCATCAGCCCCATCAGCGGGTGCACGCTCGGGTACTTCGACGCGTAGAGGATGCCGGCCACCGCCGCCAGCACCGAGCCGAGCACGAAGGTGAAGCTGACCACCAGGTCGATGTTCACGCCCATCAGCGCTGCGACCGACGGGTTGAAGGAAACCGCGCGCATGGCGGTGCCCATCCGGGAGTGGAAGACGATGCGCTGCAGGACGATCATCAGCGCCACGCTGGTGAGGATGGTGACGATGTCGACGTACCCGATGGTGATGCCGCCGATCGATGTGCTGGCGCGGTGCGGGAGGATGCCGAAGGCGCGGGGGTTCGGGCCGAAGACGAGCTGGCCGCCGTATTCGAGGAGGAAGCTGATGCCGATCGCCGTGATCAGCGAGTTCAGCCGCGGCGAGGAGCGCAGCGGCCGGTAGGCGAGCCGCTCGATGAGGAAGCCGACGACGCCGCAGACCACCATCGCGAACAGCGTCACCGCGAGCGCGCTGGCGATGCCCGGGTTCCGCGACTGGCCGGTCCAGACCGCGGAGGCGTACCAGCCCATCATCGCGCCCAGCATGAACACGTCGCCGTGCGCGAAGTTGATCAGCTGCAGCACGCCGTACACCATCGTGTAGCCGAGCGCGATCAGCGCATAGATCGCGCCGAGCGACACTCCGTCGACGACGCGCTGCAAAAAATCGATCACGCGAGGCTACTTCTTCGGGTGCTCGCCTGCGGGTACGCCCTGGGGCTGTCCGGTGTTCGCTGCACTTTGCGCGGAGCTGGTGGCGCCGACCGCGGGCGCCCGGGTGGGAGTCGGCATGTTGCCCGGCGCCGGATTGGGCGCGGTGTTGCCCTCGGTCTTCTTCGGCTGCGAGTCAGGGCTGGCGCGCGGGGCCTCGGCGGGGTTGTTCTCCGCGATTCCTTCCGGCTGGATGCGGCCCGAGAACTCGTACTTGCCGCCCTTGGCGATCTTCAGCACCACCGCGGGCTTGGTGGCGTTGCGCTTGTCGTCCATGGTGATGTCGCCGGTGACTCCCTTGTAGTTCTTCGTCTGCGCCAGCGCCTCGCGGATGGAGGGGCCAGTGACGTCCTTGGCCCGCTTCATCCCGTCGAAGAGCATCCCGGCGGCGTCATAGGCCTGCGCCGCCAGCGAGTCCGGCACCTGGCCGCCATACTCCTT
>JBGQLA010000116.1:0-12342 GCA_041499865.1 Deltaproteobacteria bacterium | reverse complement strand
CGCGGCGTGCCTGCGCAGCGTGACGCGGGGGCTCAACGTATCCATGGACGAGGGGCTGGCGATCGAGGCGACGCAGTTCGGAGCGATGGTGCCCACGCGCGACATTCGCGAGGGCATCCGCGCCTTCCTTGCCCGCCGCGCATCTTGATGGGCGAGGAGTGACGGGATGCGGACTCTGATCGTGGGCATCGGGGCATTGGGTGGAACGATCGCCACGCGCGCCGCCAGCGCGGGAATGCCGGTCTGGCTGGCAACGCGCAGCGCGGAGTCGGCACGAGCGCTTCGTTCGTCGGGACTGCGCGTCTCCGGCGTCGGAGGCACGGCGACCGCCGCTTCCATCCCTGTCGCTGCCCTCGAGGAGTACCGGGGAGCAGACAAATGCGATCTGATCCTCCTATGCGGTAGTACATGGCGTCTGTTGCAGGCAGGGAAGTCTTCCGGAGAAGCTATGAAGAAGCGCTGTCCGTTGCGCTGGCGAGCGGGACGCACCCGGAACGGATGATCGTCGAGCCGATTCCACCGGGGTGGCAGGGAAGGACCGTGCCCAGGTCTGACCATGATCGCTGGATCGACCAGATCATCTCCGCTTACGGAGACATCAAACCCTCGATGCTGCAGGACTTCGAGCGCGGCCGGCGCACGGAAGTCGACTTCATCAACGGTTACGTAGCGCAGATGGGGAAGCAAATCGGCGTCCCGACCGCGATGAACACGGCGATCACCGAACTGGTTCATCGCATCGAACAGGGACAGACCCAGCCTCATCCCGCGCGACTCGAGGATCTGCTGCGGGAGGTCGTCCACGCTCTGCGGTTTCAGTGAGAAGAAGCCTGCGCGGCCAGGCGATTGATGGCGTCGTTCTCGATCACCCGCTCCGGCGCCCCGTGTGCCGCCACCTCGATCATCGCGCGGCCCACGTTCTCGGAGGTGGTGACGAACCTCGGCGCGATCGCCTTCAACAGCGGAAACAGCGGAGCGGTCGCCGCATGGAGCGCCCGGTACAGCTTGGTCTTCGAGACGACGCCGTGCATCGGCTGGATGAACGCGGGCCGGAACATGTAGCTCGCCTTGAAGGGCAGCCGCAGAAGGACGTTCTCGGTGCGGCCCTTGACGCGCGCCCACATCGATCGGCCTTTCTCGCTGGAGTCGGTGCCGGCTCCGGAGACGTAGATGAAGGTCATCGAAGGATTCAGCCGCGCCAGCGTCGTGGCGGCCGCCAGGGTCAGGTCATACGTCGTCCGCGCGTAATCGGACTCGCGCATGCCCGCCGACGAGACGCCCAGACAGAAGAAGCAGGCGTCGTAGCCGCTGAGCTCCGCCTCGATCCCCGAATAGTCGAAGAAATCGCGATGCACGAGCTCGCGCACCCTCGCGTGCTGCTGGCCCGAGGGAGAGCGCACCAGCGAGAGCACCTGATCCACCCGCGGATCGAGCAGGCACTCGCGCAACACTCCCTGACCGACCATTCCCGTTGCGCCGAAGAGGATGACTTTCACGTGCGGAGTGCCCGATGCGACTTCACCGCACGACCTCGACGCGCCCCGCCGGCCGATCGGTGACGGCGGCGGGCGGCACGGCCAGGAGCAGCCAGGCCATCGCCGGAACCACCGCCAGGACGGGAGGCTGTGGCGAGCGCAGCGCGACGCGCACCGTGAGGACCTCCGCGCGCGTCACCGAGCGCGCCTCAGCCCGTGCGCCGGAGTCCGCCAGGACGCGCACGAAGGGCAGGGCGAACTTGCCCCAGTCCGGAGGCGCCACGCGGCGCAGAGGATGTGTCTCCGGCACCTTCGCTTGCAGCGCGCTCCAGTCGGACGCGTCGAGGACGACGGAAACGCCGGGTCCGATCTCGCCTGCGGTCGGACCGGTCCCCGAGTCGATCTCCTTCGCCTGGATGGTGTCCGCCACGGCCCGATCCTCCCTCGCGCCGGGCGCCGCGCAGGCAACCAGCGCCAGCAGCACCAACGCCTTACGGCAGCACATTGAACGGCGCGGAGTTGCTCTGCACATTGCCGTCGCTGGCGGCGATCCGGAAACCCGCGCCGTTGGCCGCCGTCTGTAGCACGAATGTGTGCGAGCCGGCGTCCGCCACCCGGAACGAGTGCTGGCCGGCTGGAGCGGGCACCGCGGCGAACACGCCGGTCCCGGGGTCGAGTTGCAGGTTGACCTGTCCGAGGAAGTCGCGCCGCACGTTGTTGAAGGCGTCGCGGGAGGTGACCACCACGTTGAAGGGAACATTGGAGTGTGGCGCGGGCGCCGGCTGGATGACGAACTGCGTGAACAGGCCCGCGGTGATGACGATCGGCGGGGTATTGGACGGCGCGATCCCGGCGAAGGTGGCGCTGAGCACGATCTGCTTCGCGGTGAATGGCGTCACGAGGAAGGTGAAGGTCCCGGCGTCGGCCGCGACGTAAGCGTGCGCGTTTCCCGCCACGCCCGGTGCGGTCTCGATGAGAACGCCCCGCGCGGGGTTCGGCGGCGCCGCGGCGACGAACGCCGTGCCGGTCGGCACGAGGATCTGCACGTCCCCACGAAGCCGATCAGGCGCGCGTTCGATGCGTCCTCGGCCGTGACGCGCAGGTTGAACCGGTTTCCCGCGCGCGCGGCTCCCTCCACTTCGAGCCGGAAGTGGTGCAACGCGCCCGCGGCCTGGACCGCGATCACCACGCTGTCGCCGGTCACGGCAGGCCCGCCGAGGGGCGGATTGTGCGTCGCGCGGAACTGGACGTTCTCCGCTCGCCAGGCGGTGACGGGCACGCGCCGCACGCCGCCGTCGGCCTGCACGAAGTTCACCGTATCGTCCGCGCCCTGGGCCGTGTCGCCGATGAACACGCCGTGGGGCGGCGCCAGCACCGGCGCCGTTCCCTGCAGACGGGCAGCCTCTGGCGCGCCTGTTCCACGCCGCTCGAGGAAGGCCGCGGCGTCCGCGCCGGTCAGAGATTCGGTTGGCCGGGCCGGGCCTGCTTGCGGACCTTCTTGATGAACGTCTGCGTGCAGCGTCCGTGCGTGCTCTCGTGGTTCATGATCTCCACGAGCAGCCGCGCCTTCGCGTCTTCGGGGAGCACGGTGGAGGCTTTCACTTCGCTCGCGAGCTGCGCGCCTTCGGCGGTGGTCGGGACCCTCGGGCCCTTGGGAGCTTCTTCCACGGTCTTGTAGTGCGACGGTTTCGTCTTGGTGACGTCGTGGAACCTGGACGAAGTGTCAGCTCGCCGGCCGGAGCCGTGGCAGCCCGGACACGTCGCCGTGCTGCGGCCGAGGGCGTTGCCGATGCGCCCGTCTCCGCCGCAGAGACGGCAGAGCTCACCATCCATGGGATCCTCCCCGGAAAGCCGCCCCAGCGGGATCGAGTCGAATCGCTTGCATACGAGGCAGACCGTAACACCAATCCGGTCGCCGTGCCGTTTCGAGTTTTCAAGAGGAGCGTGTAGTCTCCTGGCGGCGCCGGGGTGCAATCGCCGGGGGATCGCCGAATGTCCGAACGCGACGGGGGCGACGTCGAGCGGAAGGTCGTCCCGTTGGCAGAGGCACGGGCGGGCGTGAAGCTGCGCGCCGGCCAGCCTGTGGTGCTGGTGATCGACGGGATCAGACGGCGCCCGGATCTTCGGAGCTCCGCCGATCGGGCCGAGGCGGCCACTGCCGGTGAGCCGCGCTCGACGTTGACGATCCTCGCCGCGGACGGAACGCCGGGGCACGAGCCTGCGAAGCTGCGGCTCGGGGCGGGAAGCGGACTGCAGCTGAAATGGAGCGTCACGGCCGCAAGCAAGGCGGCACTGACCGCGAAGTCCCTGGTCGGGAAGACCTGCGAGACCTCCGGCGCGCCCTCCGCGCCGGGGCCGGTGTCGAACGACCAGCTGGTCTCGTCGGCGCTCGACCTGCCGCTCGACGCGCAGGGTTCCGGCAGCGGCATCGTGCGGGTCGATCCCGGACCCTGCGGCTCCACTGAGTATACTCTGTCCGTCACCCCCAAGGACGCGAGCGCCGCGGCGCTGACGGTCCAGGCCACCGCATTCGTGGCGAACTTCAACGTGCAGCTCGAGCTGCCGGACGGAAGCGACTACGCGAGAAACAAGCCGTGCGTGCTCGAGATCCCCGGACAGTCGTCGGTTGAGGGCACGACCAACGAACGCGGCGAGCTGTGGCTGTGGGTCCCGAACGTCACCGCGGAGAGCGCCACCTTGCGCCTCCTCGACGGCGGCGCGGAGTTGGCGCACTGGACGGTGATGCTCAGCGCAGAGGAAGGCGTGCCGAGCGGCGCGCTGGCAGTGAACGACGCGGGCGCGGCCGGCGCCGACCGCGTGGCCTGAGCGAAGGGAAGGAACCGATCATGGCCGTACCGGTCGACACCATCGTGCTCGTGATGATGGAAAACCGCTCCTTCGACCATCTCCTCGGATGGATGAGCCTGCCGCCGTACGGCAACCGCAGCGACATCGACGGCCTGAAGGGCCCGATCGATCCCGCGACGCGCGAATTGACCGAACCGGCGTACCGCAACCGCGCGCGCAACCGGATCTGGCGGCCCTGGATGGCGGACAAGGACGTGCGGCTGGCGAGCGATCTTCCCCACGGGCGGAACGGGGTCCGGAACCAGATGCACTACGTGTTGCCCGGCTATCTCGCCGACGCGAAGACGGGAGAGAAGTACGGCAAGGAGGGTTTTGCGATGGATGGCTTCGCGGACGCTCACTTCGAGGAGCACCCGAAGCTTCCCTGGGATTCGCGGCCCGACCCGCTGATGATGATGCCTCCGGACCTGATTCCCGCGACCTCGTTCCTGGCGCGGGAATTCATGGTCTGCGATCGCTGGTTTTCGCCGATTCCCACCTACACCCATCCGAATCGGCTGATGTCGCTGTGCGGCTACACCAAGATCGACGAGACGGACGGCAAGCCCCCGGACCACGAAAGCGTGGTCGACTGGTGCGACGGGCGGAACCTCCGCTGGCGCGTCTACGCCGAGTCCTTCTCCTTCATCACCCTCTTCACCATGAGCAGGCCCGGCAGCCTGGAGGGAGACCCCGCGCATTTCCGGAACCCGTCGCACCTGGCTCACGATTTCCAGAGCGAGAATGCCGCCACTTTCCCGCAGCTGATCATCGTCGAGCCCGCGTACAGCGACGACCCGTTCGTTCGCAAGCCGAACGACAATCATCCACCCAACCCGATGGCCCCCGGAGAAACGTTCCTCGCCGACGTCTACCGCGCGGTCACCAGCAATCCGCGGCGCTGGGAGAGCACGGTGATGATCGTGGTGTACGACGAGCACGGCGGCTTCTTCGACCATGTCCCGCCGTTTCGCGTCACCACTCCAAAGCCCGGCTTCGAGGACGACAAGTGGAACGATCAGGGCTCGTTCATGACCAGCGGCCCGAGAGTGCCGGCGATCATCGTCTCGCCCCTGGTGGGGCGGGCGAGCCACTCCAGCTTGCGGTTCGACCACACCTCGATCCTGCAATTCCTCGCGGACGTGGCTGAACCCGGGTTCGCCTATTCGAAGCTGGTCGCCGACAGACACCAGGAGGGAAGCATCCAAAGCCTCTCGAAAGTGATCGCGGAGAGCCCGCTGCAGGGGAAGGCCCCGGTGATGCCTCCGATCCGGCTCGGCGGGTCGAGAAGCGCAGCGACGCCGAAGGCGGCGACGACGGCGGGCGTGCAGGCGTTCGAGAATGCCCGGCAGGCCCTCGCGGCGCAGCGGAAGGAAGCAGTGGCGGCGGTGTCCGGGAGCGCGGCGCCGAAGATCAAGCTCGGCGCCCGCAACTACATCGCCGCGCGGCACACGGGTTCTTCGAGCGCTTCGTGACCCGGGCGCCTCTCCCGGCGAGCCTTCCCGGCCAGCGCGCGCGCACGATCGCGCGCTGGGGCGCATCCGCGGCGGTGCTCGGCGCCTGCGGCTACTATCTTGCGACGCGGACGGATCGGCAGGCGCTCGCGAGCGCCCTCCGGCACACGGACTACCTGCTCGTGCTGGCGATGACGATCGGCCACCTGGTGGTCGTGCTCCCGATCAAGGCCTGGCGGTGGCAGCGCGTGCTCGCGCCCATCCGGAGGCTCTCGCTGCGGCGGCTCTATGGCTACTGTCTGGCGGGCTGCGCCGTCTCCAACCTGATTCCCGCGCGCGCCGGCCACGCCGCGCGCGTGCTGCTCCTGCGGCGCGACGGCGTGCCGGTCGCGGCCGGCGCCGGGACGATTCTCCTCGAAGAGATCTACAACGTCCTCGTCCTCGCCGTGCTCGCGCTGCCGCTCCCCTGGCTGCTGCCTCTGCCCGCCCGCATCACCGGCACGCTGCGCCTGGTGGCCGTCGGAGCGGCGCTCGGAGTCGCCGCCGCCTTCTGGCTCGCGGCCGCGGGGCGGGCGCGTCCCGGCGGACTGCTTCGCCGGCTCTCGGAAGGCCTCGCCCTGCTTTCCGACGTCCGCTCGGCGGCCATGGTCCTCGCCCAGTCGTTTGCCATGTGGCTCCTCGACATCGGACAGATCCTTCTCGCCATGCTCGCGGTCGGCCTGGCGCCGGACTTCTTCGCGGCGACGCTGGTCCTTCTCTTCATCAATCTCGTCAACGCGGTACCGGCGACGCCGGGGCAGGTCGGCCTCTTCGAGGCGGGCGCCGCCGCCGCCCTGGTCCTCGCCGGCGCGACGCCGGAGCAGGGGATCGCGGTGGGCGTGCTCTATCATCTGATGCAGCTCCTGCCGGAGACCGCACTCGGCTCGTTGGTGCTGGCGCGCAACGCGCTCGGCCGGCGCGAGCTGCAGGCGCTGGCGGCGCCTCTTCCGGCGGTGCCGCCCTCCGGAGTATGAGGTCGCCATGACGCCGCCGGAGATGGTGCAGATTCGCCTGCCCGCGCCTGCATCCGAAGAGGCGGAGATCTCCGGCGCGGCGCTCTCGGCCAGCGAATGGTTGCGCTACGGACCCTTCCTCGCGCACCTCGTCGTCATCCGCCGCTGCAACCTGTCCTGCGGCTACTGCAACGAGTACGACGATCGATCGCCGCCGGTTCCGTACGAGACGCTGGAGCGCCGCCTGCGCAAGCTGCGGGCGCTGCGCACCTGGATGCTGTGCATGACGGGAGGCGAGCCGACCCTGCACCCCGATCTGCCTCGCCTGGTGCGCCGGGCGACCGATCTGGGCTTCCGCCGGCGGCAGATCATCACCAACGGTTACCGCCTCACTCGCAAGCTCGTCTCCGCCCTCAACGACGCCGGGCTCTCCGATCTGCAGATCAGCGTGGACGGCGTGAAGCGCAACCCGACCACGGTGAAGGTGCTGGAGCCGCTGCGCGGGCGCCTCCGCCTGCTGGCGCGCGAGGCGCGCTTCCGGGTGGTGGTCAGCGCCGTCATCGGCAGCGCTCCTCCAGCGGAGGCGCTGGAGGTGGTGCGCTTCGCGCGCGACCAAGGGCTCACGCCGCGGATCATCCTGCTCCATGACGGGTCGGGCCGGCTGCAGCTGACTGCGGAGGACCGTGCCGCATACCAGGAGGTGAAACGGATGCTCGGCAGCGCCGGCCGGGAGTCGGGCGACTATCGCCAGCGCTTGCTCGACGAGGGGGCGGCGCCGTTCCGCTGCCGCTCCGGCGCGCGGTACCTCTACGTGGACGAGTTCGGGCAGGTCCACTGGTGCAGCCAGACGATGCCGATGTTCGCGAAGGACCTGCTCAGCTATTCGCTCGACGACCTCAAGGAGCAGTTCTACGCGGCGAAGCCGTGCAGCGCCGGGTGCACCGTCGGCTGCGCCCGCACCGCTTCTTCCTATGAGCAGTGGCGGGCGCAGGCGCGCTGACCAACGCGCTCCGGCTTACGCTTGTCTGCGGGGCGCGTTGCGATCCGGTTGCGCAATCCGCCAGGGCGGTCCATGCTTCCGATTGACCGGCCCGCCCGGCCGACCCGAGGTCACCATGCGCAAGCTCGCGATCGCTCTGGCCGTGGTCTTCGCTGCACTGTCCGCACAGACCGCGCTGGCCTGCGACGAGAAGGTGGAGACGGCGGAGCAGCCCCAGCAGAAGCCCGCCGTCGCGGCGAAGACCCAGAAGCAGAACAAGCAGGTGCGCAAGGCGAAGAAGGCCGGCCGTTCCGACAAGACCGCGGTCGCGCGCGCCGACCGGTAATCGGAACAACCGGCGTCCGTTTGCGGGGTTGATTCGTGCGAGCCCAGGCTCTTTGCCTGCGCGCTCGCCGGGCAATCCTGGCCGTGGTAAAATGCTCCGCGGCCCGGGGGGACACGCATGCCGGCGGCAGCCCGTCTAGGAGACAAGGCCCAGGTCGACGCGGACGCGCACGGTTGTCCCGCGTGCCCCCACCCCGGCGTGGGTCCGATCACCACCGGGTCGCCCGACGTCTTCGTCAACGGCAAGCCCGCGGCGCGGCAGGACGACCTCGGCATCCATGCCGTCTGCTGCGGGCCGAACACCTTCACCATCAAGCGCGGCTCGCCGACCGTGTACGTGAACGGCAAGCCGTTCGCGCGGATGAACGATCAGACGAGGCACTGCGGCGGCTCGGGTCCGATCATCGACGGATCCCCCGACGTGAACGTCGACGACGGAGCGGGCGCGCAGGGACTCGGGTCCTACGCGGCGAACGCGCTCAAGATCCTGCAGCAGAAGACGGCGGCGGTGAAGGCGGGCAAGCAGGGGAGCGCGAAGGATACCCATGCAGCCGCCGCGGCGGGGCCCCAGCAGAATCTTGCCTCCACCCCCTCCGCGGGCTCGGTGCGCTCCGCGCGCTGGTCGGTGCAGCGCGCCGCGAAGGGGCAAGAGGTCCAGCTGTGGATCGAGTGCACCGCGAACCTCAAGGGCTCGCTCACGGTGGAGATCTGGGTCCTGGATGCGGACGGGATGCCGGACAAGAAGGCGCACTCGCTGCAGGAGAACCCCGCGACCAGCATCAAGGCGAAGTGGAAGGTGGAGATCCCCGCGGGGGCCGCCGGCGGCAACCAGATCGAATTCCAGTTCGTGGTGAAGGATGGCAAGGGCAGCCAGGTCACCTCCGATACGCTCTTCGTCGATCGGTCTCCGTTCCGCTTCTCGGTCTGATCGCAGGAGCGGGGCCGTGCGCGCCAGCCGGGGGAAGCGCCGTGGATGCTGATGCACCGATCAAAGATGAAAAGGATCTCGACAAGCTCGCGAGCGACAACGAGAGCGGGCCCGAGGGATTCTTCCCGGTGGGCAAGAACCGCTTCTGGCACGGGGGCGTCCACCTTCGGGCGGTGAAGCCGGTGGTGGCGGTGCGCGACGGGACCCTCGTCGCCTACCGGATCGACAAGAAGCTCGAGGGCGCGGAGGTCGGCGGCGGCAAGTCCGAAGTGGCGACCGGGTTCGCGCTCCTGCGGCACGAGACCGCCACGCCGCTCGGGCAGAAGATCGAGTTCTGGTCGCTCGCCATGCACTTGCTGCCCTGGCAGCCCTACCGCGACGATCCCACCCTGGAGCCGCCGGTCTTCCTCCGCGCGAAGCGCCCGGAGAAGGTGAAGACCTCTTCGTCCGGCAAGGGTCTGCGGCTCGCCGGCGACGGCGGGGTCGCGTCGTCGCCGGGAATCGTACCGCGGAGCGGAAGGATCGTGCTCACGGGTGAGGCGCCGGCCGATGGCCACTGGGCGAAGAGCGCCCCCGGATTCGCCAAGGTGAAGTGGGAGAAGCTCGATGGATGGCTGAAGATCGACGACCGGACGTCCGCGCCGGAACCCGATTGCAAGCGCTTTCTCGCAACCGCCGCTGTCCAGGTGCTGTCCGCGGCGGACCCCGCAAGAGCGGAAGGAGAGATCGCGGCGGGAACCCTCTTCGACGTCGGGCCGGCGATGCCTTCGGGCGACGCCTGGAAGAAGTCTACCCGGCGCCGCAAGGTCCGCGAGGTGACCTCCGGCGCCATCCATGGTTTCGCCGTGCTGGACGGCGTCGCCATCGCGACGGAGCGGCGGGTGACCGTGGAGGTGGACGACCCGGGGCCCGGCAAGCGAGGGGTCGTGGTCCGGGCCGAAGCGAACGCCACCTCTCCGGTGGTCGGGATCCTGGCGAAGGGCACGACGGTGCGCTTCAAGGATCCCCTCAACGTCCGGTTCAGCGCGGGAACCACGTACCACGAGATCGAGGACGGCGGGTTCGTCCCCGTCGACCCGACGACGCTCGAGGACGACTGGGGGATCGTCGAGCCCGATGCTTATGGCGCCGTGGTCCAGCCGAAGAAGCCCGTGAAGATCTCCCGGGGCGACGTTCTCGGGTGGGCGGGGATCTACCTGCGCAGCGCGACTGCCGGCGCCGGCGCTCCGCCCATCGGCCCCGACAATGTCGTGCACTTCGAGATCTTCTCGGATACGCGCGACTTTCTCGCGAACCCGAACAACGAGCAGTGGTTCGGCGACACCACGTACCGGCTCGCCGCCGGAGCGACGCTGAAGAAAATCGAGCCGCTTCCCGGGGGGAAGAACCCGAAGATCGCGGTGGACCTCCCGAAGGGAGCGCTGCTGCGCGTCTCGGAGCGCTTCGCAGGCTCGAAGCACGTGAAGGGCTGGCGGCACCAGGTGCAAGGGTGGAAGCGGACGAGCGAGCTCGGTCATTTCAGGAGCGTGGGCTACACGCTGACGCGCGCCTTCGACCCGTTCTATACCAGCCGCCCGGGCACCTGCTGGTGCGACGAGAGCAAGCTCGCCACCGTCACCCTCAACACCCGGCAGGACGACTCCCTGATCATCCGCGACCGTTACGACGTCCCCGAGACGTTCAAGCTCGTCCGGCACGAGAAGCGGCGGGCGAGCGGTCCGGTCACCACCGTCGGATGGGCGCGCGAACACGAGCTCGGCGACTTCTACAAGGAATGCCACCAGCCCGCGAAGGCGGTGGAGATCGCAGTCGGTGCGAAGCCAGCCTCCTGGTTCGCCGCGCTGGATCAGGACCCCGCGAGGAGGATTCCCATCGACGCCGGCACCTGGGTGCGGCGCGACGGCGAGGAGAAGGTGGTGCAGACCTTCCACAAGGTCAAACGGGACGCGCTCGAGGGGTGGGTGGCGAAGGAGCGCATCGCCTCCGTGGACGCGGCGAAGAAGCTGGTCAAGCTGGGCGCCGAGACGCGGCTTCTCAAGGCGGCGCCAAAGAGCCTCGACGAGGCGCTCACCGCGCCGGCGCACGCGGTCCTGGCCAAGGGAGCGGAGCTTGCGGACCTGGGCATCGACCAGGACGCGTCCGAGGCGTGGGTCCAGGTCGCTTTCCGCGATTCCTCTGGAGCCGAGATCGCGGCCTGGGCGCGCGCCGGCGAGCTCGGGGCCATGTTGAAGAACCGCTATGTTCTGACGGCGGCGCTCGCGGAGCTCTTCCGGGACAAGCCCACGATCGTCGAAACCGTCCCGCGGAGCCTCACCCACATCGAGAAGGGGCAATTCAAGAAGGTATCGATCGGCGCCGCCGCGCGCGAGGCCCTGGAGTGGCAAGGCAAGGATCACGTGGCGAAGGAACGCTGGGAGCGCGTGGAGCTCGACGGAACCGGCAAGGACGGCTGGCAACGCCACAGCACGCTCGACGCCCCGTCGAATCCTGCGCCGGATCACTTCCGGCTCGGCGCGAACCTCGACTTCGTCTTGCCCGCCGCCCCGGCCCAGGTCCAGATCGACGCGGCCGCGGGTGATGCCCTGAAGGTCGTCGGAGAGGCGGCTTCGGGCGGCGTGACGTACCAGTGCGTCGAGCTGCAGGGAAAGAGGGGATGGTGGCCGAAGGGAGAGCTCGGGGAGGAAAAAAGCGGCACGCGCGAGCTCAAGGAACTGCTTCCCTTCGTGCTCAAGGACGCTCCGAAGGATCCACCGGAGCGTATCCGGGTGCACGCGCTGAAGGACGATGCGGTCAAGCGGCTCGGGACTTCAGGAGCGTTCACGAACATCGAGATCGTGGTCACCTCCGACACCGATCGTTGCCATGGCTTCCTTCCCGAGGCCGACCTGCAAGGCCCGCTCCCCGCGGGAAACCGGGTGTTCCAGCAGCTCTTCCCGATCAAGGTGGCGCGCACGGACACGTTGACCTTCGATCCCCAGACAACGTTCGTCTTCGACCAGGACGCGACCACGCTGTCCGTGCCGCGGGAATTCAAGCGGCCACCGGCGGATGCCCTCCGCCGCGACCAGGCCGGACACCTCTGGGCGCAGGTAGCGCCGAGCGGCTGGGTGGATCTCCATCTCGACACCGTGTCACGCGCGTTCGCTCATGCAAAACTCTCCGCGGTCTCCGTCTACGATTGGGACACGTGGCAAGCGCTGGAGGAGCCGGCGAGCAAGAAGGCCGGCGAGGAGTTCTTCAGCGAGGACGGCTTCTGCGACGTCGAAAGCCTCCTCGCGCTCCTGGAAAAGGATCCGTCGGGGAGCCCTCGCGCCGGCGCCGG
>JBGQLA010000115.1:0-12389 GCA_041499865.1 Deltaproteobacteria bacterium | reverse complement strand
CGCGGCATGCCCGCCGCGGCGAGGATCGCCGGGTTCGCGAAGAGGATGTACGCCATGGTCAGGAAGGTCGCGATCGCGCCGCGGACCTCGCGCGCCGGCGTGGTCCCGCGCGCGGCGAGGTGGAAGAGCCGCTCGAGCACCCGGAATCCGTGACACGCCGCCCAGCCGGACGCAACCGGTGCGCAGTTTGCGCTGCGCACGCGAAGCTCCTGCAGGCAGCGCCGCAGTCCTCAAGAGCGGAAGCGCGAGGCACGGTCCTTGCTGAGGGAAGGCCCGTTGTATCCGCGCGCGACGCGGTACTGCTTCCCGGCGCAATATCGCGCCTCTCGGGGCGGGAGCTTACCGCGTCGCCGCGATTTTCTCGGGTGTTCTTCCCGCTTAGCGGATCTCCAGCTTGCCGACGGCGAAGTCGGATTGGGAGAGGACCTCGTTGCCCGCGCGATCGCGCAGCGCCGCGCGGAACCTCTGCGACCCGTCGAAGACGACGCCGGGCGAAGCGCTGGTGGGCGCGAGGCGCACCGCGTAGAGCACGTTGTTCACGGCGATGCTCGAGTCGGCCGCAACCGCCCCGCTGCCGCCGGCCTTCTGCGAGATGCCGGACGTCAGCGTATTGCTGAGCGGCCCCGTGCCCGGGAGTGCCACGGCGATGGCCGCGGGCGCAGTGCCCGGGTTGAGCGGGCCGCCGGTCCAGGCGATGTCCACGACCCGCGCACGGCTGGCATCGGCGGGGATGTTGAACCCGGCCGAGTAGCCCGTCGCGGGCGCCGCGGCCACCACCTTGAGGACGACCAGGGCCGCCGTGCTGCTCGCGTCGGCGACGACCTGCAGGGTGCGGCCGTTGGCGGCGGGCGGGGTGTACACCAGGCCGTGCACCGCGACCGGCCCGCCTGCGCCCGCAAAGGCGGTGGCGCTGTCGGAGACGGTCACGGTCTGCGCTCCGATGCTGCCGAAGGCGACGGAGCACGCGGCCTGGCCGCCGGCAAACGCCCCCGGCGCTCCGAACGTCGCCGCCGGATCCGTGCTGGCGACGCCGACCGGCCCGGAATAGTTGGAAGCCACGTTCCCGTAGCGGTCCTGGGCGGTGATGCGGAAGGCGACGGAGGTCCCCGCGATCGCCACCGGCGCGAGCTGGTCGACCACGAACCGGGCGGCGGCTCCATGCGACACGGTCACCGTGGCGTGGTCGCTCAGGGTGCCGTCGCTGACGGTGACGGTCCGCGGACCGGCCGTCACCAGCGCCACCCCGAAGGTGTGGGCGCCGGCATCGGCGGCGTTGAAGGTGTACGCCGCGGGCAGATCGGCGCCCGCGTCGTCGCTCGTGACGGTGACCTGGCCGGTGTAGGCCTTGACCAGGTTGCCCTTCGCATCGAGGGCGTTGACGGTGAACGGCAGCGCATCTCCCGCCGCCGCCGCGGGGCCGAGGCCGACGATCTGCAGCTTCGTCGCGGCGCCGTGCTTGGTGTGGAGCGCCATGGAGCCGGCCAGGTTCGCGTTCGCTTTGTCCTTGACCGTGATCTCGATGGTGCCAGCGAGATCGGTCGCGAACTGCGTGTTCTTCGTGCCTTTGTCGGCGGCGCCGAAGACCAGGTCCGCCGTGGATGCGACGCTCCCGTTGAGGTCGGCGCTGGTGATCTGCGCCGTGCCGAGGTACCCCGTCACCGCGTTGCCGTTGGCGTCGATCGCCGCGACGGTCAGGGTCACCGGCGTCGACACCGGGATCGCGTCGATCTGCGACGCCGTGATCCGGAAGCCGATCATGCTGGCGGCGGCCGGTTTGTTTTCGGAACCGCAGGCCGCGACGCCGAGCGCCGCCGCTGCGCAGAGAATCGCCTTGGACCGCTTCATGGAGTGCTCCCGTACTTGGCGAGGAGGGCTGTGAGGTCCGCGTCGTCGAGCGAATCGGACGCGTTCGTGTCGAGGTTGTAATCGTAGGTCGGCTGCGCCGGGTCCGCGGACGTCTTCCCCAGGCGGGAAGCGGCCGCAGCCAGGTCGATGAAGTCGATGGCGCCGTTCAGGTCCCAGTCGCCGTTGCCCGCCACCGTCGCTGCGCGCTGGTGCGGGTAGATCTCCCAGATGCCGCGCCCGTACGTGGCGACGCGCAGAAGGCTTCCGTTGCGCGCGAACGACATGTCGGTGACCCGGACCATCGGGAAGCCGTTGCCGTAGCGTTGCCAGGTAGTGCCGCCGTTGAAGGTGACGTAGACGCCGATGTCGGTGCCGGCCCAGATGGTCTGGTCCGTCGCATCGCCCGGATCGAACCGGACGATGTCAACCGGGATGTTCGGCATCCCGGCGGAGACGGGAGCGATCGAGGTCCAGGTCGAGCCGCTGTTCGTGGTCTTGAAGATGCGCCCCACGTCGTCGCGGATCAGCTGGTTGCCGAGATCGGCGGGGGTGACGCTGGAGACGATGTACGTCTTCAGCAGATCGGTCGGGAACACCGCCGCCGCTGCGCCGAGGTGCGTGGGATCGTGCGGGAAGTCGATCGAGCTGGTCGAAGACATCTGCTGCAGCGCGCCGCCTGCGCCGGTCGACCCCAGGACCGTCTGGCTCGAGGTCCACGACCAGGGCTGCTGCACCCAGGCGTTGGTGTCGAACGAGTTTTCCACGCCGACGTAGAACCAGCCGCCGGAAAGCGGCACGCCGTAGAGGCGCGACTTGATCGTGCGGTCCGGTGAGCCGACCGCCCCATCCGGCAATGCCGTGGTGTAGGTCCACGGGCTGACCTGGATCATGCCGCGCGGGCTGCGCACCGCCGGAATGCTGGTGCGGTTCGCGAAGATGTTGCTGATCGGCTGGTAGTTGACGACGTCCTTGTCGTCGATGGTCATCTTCCACGCGTACTGGGTGGAGATGGTGAACATCGAACCCTTGCCGTCGTTCACCGGGATGATCCGGAGCAGGAACGGCTCGCTGTCGCCGTTCGGCAGGTTCGGATTGACCGCCCGGTTCCAGGTGGTCCACTCGGTGGAGAGGTCATCCGGGCCCTGGTTCGGATGCAGCAACCCGGTGTTGCAGTCGATGTTGATGGCGGGCTCGAACGAACCGGCGATGAAGAACTGCTCGCCGGGACGGCAGAACTGGCGTCGCCCGGGGAGCGAGTGGAAGAACACCGGGTGTGAGCCGTCATCCCAGACGCTGATCGCGGCCGCGACCCCGTCGCCGCCTACCACCTGGTTCCACTTGGTGGAGGTGCCGCTGTCGCGCATGCGGGTGCCGTTATCCTGCAGGCCGGTGAAGGCGAAGCGGTGATTGCCGAGGACGGGGTCGCCGCTGGCGATGGAGTAATGCAGGTGGGTGACCAGGCCGGTGTTCACCTGACGCCAGGCGATCGGCATGTGCGTGGGGTCGACGGTCGCCGCGGTGAAGACGTTGTCGGAGGAGAAGAATCCCCCGTCGGTGCCAGCGTAGACGCGGCCGTTCGCTCCCGCCGTGACCGCGTGCCAGTCGGCGTGCACGTACGGCAGGTACACGCTGAATGCGGAGTCGGTGTTGCCCTGCGGGATGCCGAACAGGCCGAAGTTGGGAAGCGGCAGCCAGTCGGACACCGCCTGCCAGGTGGCGCCGCCGTCGATGGTCCGGACCGCGCAGAGGTTGCCGCCCTGGATGGCGTTGTTGCTGTTTCCGGGGTCGACTGCGATGGCCAGGTTGTACCAGGCCTGGCCGTGGGCGATGTTCATGTTGCTGCAGTCGGCGTGCTGGAACGTCGGGTTGGTCACCTTGAGGTCGGTGTCCTTCGCCAGCATCGCGTAGCCGGCGCCCGAGTTGACGGTCTTGAACGTGGCGGCCTGGCGCGAGGAGGCCTCGTTCATGTTGCCGGCCTGCACGTAGACCACCGTTTGGGTGGGATCGCCGGCGACCGGCGTACCCGCGGCCAGCGCCATCCGCCCCAGTTCCTGGCCGGCGGACACGGCGCCGGTGACGGGAGCGAGCAACCCTGCCTGCCGCGCGGATGTCCAGGTCGCGCCCCCGTCGACGCTCTTCCAGATGTCGCCGAGGTTCCCATTGACGCAGGACGTGGAAGCGGCCGCGCCGCCGCCCGCCCCAGGCGCGATGTTGAGGTAGGCCGTGGTGCCGCTCGCCGGCGCGCAGGCGTACACGCCGGACAGCAGCCACTGCGACGGGCCGCCGGTGGCCGCGCCGAGATAGGCGAACGACCAGGCAGACTCCTTGAGGAGGATCGTGCCGTTGTTCGGCAGATCGAGGAGCGCGAACGTCGGGGCGCCCGAGGTTGCGTTCGCCGAACGGTACAGGCCCACGTCGGTGGCCACGAGCACGATGTCCGGATTGTTGGGATCGACGCGGATGTCCCGGATTCGCGTCGCCGGGGACCCCGGCTGTGGCTCGACGGTGCCGGCGCCGTTGTTGTACTGACCGGTGAGCTGGATGCCCGCCGACCAGGTCGCGCCGCTGTCGCGCGAGAAGACCACCAGGCCGGAGGGAGCGTCGGCGAAGTCGCCGAGGCCCGCCCAGATCGTGACCTGGTCGGGGTTCGCTCCCGTGGCGGCGTACAGATCCATCGCTCCGATGGCCAGATCGCCGAGCGAATCGGTGAGCGGGGTCCAGGTCGGAGTGGTGGCGCTGAAGTCCGTCGTGCGCCAGATGCCGCCGCCGGAAACGGCGAAGTACACCGTGTTCCCGGTGGCGTCGGTGGGATCGACGCGGATGGTCTGCCCGCGTCCCGAGTCGTTCGCGACGTACTCGTCGCCGTTGTACTCCTTCTTCGCCGTATCGGTCGGTCCGAGGCTCGTCCAGGTCGGTCCGCCGGTAGGCGAGAGCGCGCCTCCCGCGAGGTTGCCATCGATCCGGCCCGCGAACCGTCCAGCGGGCCGGGGCATGAGAGCCGCCCACTTGCGCGCCTCGGCGCGTGCGACCGCAAGCTTCTGCGCGGAGAATGCCGGGTTCGGGTAGCCCCACTCCGCGGCATTGACCAGAGCGCGCAGCGTCGGATCGTCCTGCTCCGGAATGCGCCTGTCTTCCTGTTCCTCGATCTCCTCGTCCGCCGGATTGAAGGAGAGGAAATCCTGTCCGCGCTTGACCGATTCCCAGGCCTGCGCGATGCGCGCCTGGCGGCGTTCCGCCTTCCAGGTGCGAAGTGCGCGAGCAGCGCGCGGTGCAGCGACGATCGACACCGCCGCAGCGCCGGCCGCAGCGACCAGCGTCCATTTTGTCTTGGTCACGAACCCTCCCGAAGGGAGGGCAGCGTCGGATGGCGGCGGCGGTGGTGTCAACGTTCAGGTGCTAGAAAAATGACACCTGCTTGTAAGTGGTTGGACCGGTTTGCAAATTTTGCGCGGGCGTCGATCAGCGCAGCATGCCGAGCAGATACGGGATGGCGACTTCGACGCGCAGCGTGCGCGGACCGGGCGTCAGGCGAGTGAAGCCGTGCGCGCGCAAGAGGTCGACTTCGAAGGGGACCCAGCCTCCTTCGGGGCCGATGGCGATCACCGCCCGCCCGCTCCCGCGGGCCGGCGCCTCCTCCGCGGAGGGATGCGCCACGCGTCGCTCGGCATCGGGCCAGAGGGAGTCCAGCTCGTCCTCGACGAACGGGCGGAACCGCTCCCGCACCAGCACCTCGGGGAGACGCGTATCCCGCGCCTGCTCGAGCCCGAGCATGAGCAGGTCGCGCACCATCTCCGGATCGAGCACCTTCGAGGCGAAGTAGCTCTTCTCCACCCGCGCGGCGTTGATCAGCACGATCCGATCGACGCCCAGCGAGGCCGCGGCGGGCAACACCTTGCGCAAGGCCTTGGGACGGGGAAGCGCCAGGATCAACTCCACCCCGGGCCGGGGCGGAGGCGGCTCGGTCAGCGAGGGCCGCAGGACCAGCTCGTCCTCGCCCAGCCGGACGAGCTCCGCGGTTCCCAGCGGGCCATCGAGGAGGCCGGCGCGCAGGACGTCGCCCTCCGAGAGGCGAAGCACCTCGCGGGCGTGCAGCAGGCGGCGGCCGTGCAGGCGCGCGGTGCCGTCGGCGAGCAGCTCATCCGGCCGGAGCAACAACAGATTCATCCTGGCCGGCCCATGTAGGGAATTGTAGCGCTAGAATGGCTTCGTGCGTCTGCTGCAGCATCGCATCGCCGGCCCGGAGCCGTGTCCTTACCTGGACGGGCTCAGCTCGACCACGGAGACGATGCTGATGACCGGGGTGACCTCCGTCGAGCTGGACGGTTTGCTCGAGCGCGGCTGGCGGCGGTTCGGGCCGGTCTACTTCCGCCCCGTCTGCACCGGGTGCGACGAGTGCGTCTCCGTCCGCGTCCCGGTTGCCACCTTCTCGCCGTCGCCGAACCTGAAACGGGTGCTCAAGCGCGCGGCGCACGTCCGGATGGAGGTCGGGGAACCGGTGGTGGACGACGCGCGGCTGCGCCTCTACCGCCGCTGGCATGCCAGCCGGGAGGTGGAGCGCGGCTGGAGGCCGGACCGGATCGGGGTGGAGTCGTACGCGATGCAGTTCTGCTTCCCGCACAGCGCCGCCCGGGAGTTCTCCTACTGGGAGGGCGAAACCCTGGTCGGGATCGGCATCGCCGACGAGACCCCGCGCGCGCTCTCGGCCGTCTACTGCTATTACGAGCCGGCGCTCGCCACCCTCTCGCTCGGCACCTGCAACGTGCTCCGCGCCATCGAGTATGCGCGCCATCGCAGCCTCTCGTACGTATACCTCGGCTACCGCGTCGAAGGATGCGTCTCGCTCCGGTACAAGGGCCGCTTCCGCCCCCAGGAGCGGCTTCGCGGACGGGCCGAAGGAACGCAGCCGCCGCGCTGGGAGCCGGCGTGAAGTTGCACCAGGAGACGGTGCGGATCGAGGCGCGCGGCCCCGGGCTGCACGACGTCACCGACGCCGTCCGCCGCGTGGTGGAAGCGGCCGGCGTGCGCACCGGGCTGTGCAACGTCTGTCTGCAGCACACCAGCGCCTCGCTGGTGGTGCAGGAGAACGCGGATCCGGCGGTGCTGCGCGACCTGCAGCGGTTCCTCGCCCGACTCGCGCCCGAGAGCGAGGACTACGAGCACGACGCGGAAGGCCCGGATGACATGCCGTCGCACATCCGCGCCGCGCTCACCCGCACCGCGGAGACGCTGCCGGTGAGCGGGGGAAGCCTGGCGCTTGGCGCCTGGCAGGCCCTCTACCTCTGGGAGCATCGCCGCGCCCCGCACCGGCGCAGCCTGGTGGTCACGGTCTGGGGAGAATAGAGCATCGGACGGCTCCGGCGCGGATTCGCGTGCGCCCGAAGCGCCCGCCGGCCTATTCTTCCCGGGTGAAGCTGAACCGCCGCATGGGACGCTATCTCGAGGACCTGCGCAGCCGCGAGGTGGAAGCGGTCGTTCCCGCGCGCGGGCCCGACGTCCACATCGTGAAGGCGGGTGGCTGTTTCCTCTTCCGGGGATTCGTCGACAAGCCGCACCTGAGCCCAAAGGACTTCAAGGATCAGACAGGGCTGGAGTGCTCCGCGAATCGGCTGCGGATGGAGTCGATGCTCGACACCCGCCTGACGCGCTCCTGCCCCTTGCTCCTCCTCACCGCGGGGCTGTTGACCGCGCGCGCGGTCTCCGCAGCGCTCGCGCGCCACGCCGGGCTCTTCAACATCATCCTCTCCTACGACGGCGAAAGCTGCACGGTCCGTTTCCACAAGCTCCGCGCCGGACAGCGCTGGCTGCTCCCCGATCTCGAGGAGTACGTGGACGAAGGAGTCCTGGTGTTCCAGGCGGGCAGCGACGTCCCGTTTCCCGCTCTGCTCGCCACCTGACGACCCGACGCGGCGCCTTTTTTGCGGTGCCTGCAGGGGTGTGCATCCTTGCTTCATGCCGCGCGACCCGACCGCCACGGGGGACCCCCCGCACGCACCGCGGGCGGGCGACCAGCAGAACGCCGAGCAGCGGCGGCCCGTGATCGGCGTGATCGGCGACGGGCTTCCCGGCTCCGACCGGGAGCGGCTGGCAGCGGAAGTGGGCGGCGCGCTCGCCCGCGCCGGCGTGCACCTGGTCTGCGGCGGCCTCGGCGGCTGCATGGCGGGCGCCTCGCGCGGGTACAAGGAAGCGAACGGCCAGGGCATCTGCCTGGGACTCTTGCCGGGCACCTCGCGCGCCGAGGCGAACCTCTGGGTGGATCTGGCGATCCCCACCGGAGTGAATTCGGCCCAGGGCGCGCTGGTGGCGATGGCGGTGGATGGCGCGATCGTGCTCGGCGGCGGCGGTGGAACGCTGAGCGAAGTGGGACTGCTGCTGCGCGACGGGAAGCCGGTGGTGGCGCTGGACGGCACCGGCGGCGCCGCGGAGCTCGTCGGTGGCCACCACCTGGGAAAGGTGAGCGTTCGCCTCGCGCGCAACCCGGAGGAAGCGGTGCGCATGGTCCTCGAAGCCCTGCGCGACAAGCACCCGGAGAAGGCCCTCGACATCGAGCGATAGAGGCTACTCCCGTCCGGCTGCCTGACGGCCGCGCGCGACCGCCGGCTCGCCGAAGTACTCCGACATCCTTGCGTCCGCCTCGCTCCCGAAGAGGATCCTGCAGGCCTCGCGCAGCCCGGGCGCGGCGCGGATCTCCTCATGCCGCACCACCAGCGCGATCTTCGATCGCCTGCGCAGGAAGTCCTCCAGCTTCACCACCATCTCGCGCCGCGCCGCCTCGTCCAGCTCGCAGCGGATGTACTCGCTGGTCTCGATGATCACCTCGGCCTGCCGCGGGTCCCGGCGGATGGCCTCCAGGAGCAACAGCGCCTCGGACCCGTAGCGGCGCCAAAGCCGCGTCGAGAGCTTCTCGCTGGCGTTCGCCGAGGTGAGCGCGTCCAGGTCCATCAGCCGCGCCTGGTGGAAGTACTCGTCGCGCACCGCCGCCGGCGGCTCGCCGTACCAGACGCGCCGCTCGAACGGCAGCGGCACGCCGAGCCGCTGCACCTCGACGCAGACCTCCTCGCCGACGTTGATGCAGTCGGTGAGCTTGCCCCCGAAGATGGTCAGGCGGCCGCGCGAGGCGTCGGTCTCGATGGCGTGTTTGCGCGAGAGCTGGGTCCAGTCCCGGGCGCTTTCCGCGCTTCCCGTCACCACCAGCGGCCGCACGCCGCAGCGCTCGGCGATGATGTCCGCCTCCGAGAGCGGGCGCGACAGACGCAGGCGCTTGTTGATGTTCTCGAGCACGAAGCGCCGGTCCTCCGGCGTCACCGTCACCTCCGGGCGCTCGACGCGGGTGTCCGTGGTCCCGATGCAGGTCTTCGCCTGCATGGGGATGACGAAGAACAGCCGTCCGTCGTCGGCGAAGAAGGTGAGGACGCGGTGATGCGGCGTCACCGGCTCGACGATGACGTGGATGCCCTTGGAGAAGACGTGGCGGTGCGCGGTGGAGACGCCGTCGCGCTTGTTCACTTCGTCGGCGTAAGGTCCGCAGGCGTTGATCAGCAGCGTGGAGGCGATGCTGAACTCGCGCCCGGTGACGGCGTCGCGGGCGCGCGTGGTCCACCCCTGGGGCGAGCGGGTCGAGCCCAGCGCCTCGACGTAGTTGGCGGCGACGCAGCCGCGATCGAGGGCGGTGCGGATGAACCCCCAGACGAACCGGGCGTCGTTGTCGTGCAGATAGGCGTCCGAGTACTCGAATCCGCCCCGCAGCCCGCGGGTCTCGACCGTCGGCTCCTCGCGCTCGATGTCGGCGGTGGAGAGCAGCCGCGGACGCCGGGTGAAGAAGCTGCCGATCGCCCAGTAGAGCAGCGCGCCGAGCCAGAGCTTCAGCCTTCCCTGGCGGAAGCCGCGCGCCACCGCGGTGAAGAAGCGGATCTCCTGCACGGTGCTGGGAAAGGCCCGGAGCAGCCGGTTGCGGGCGCGGCAGAGCTTGCGCACCAGGGGGAACTCCCAGGTCTCCAGGTACTTGATCCCGCCCCAGGCCAGGTTCGAGGTCTGCTGCGAGGTGACGGAGGCGAAGTCGCCCCGGTCGATCAAGGCCACCTTTGCGCCGCGCGCCGCCAGGGCTGCCGCCGACACCGCGCCGTTGATCCCGCCGCCCAGCACCAGCACGTCGAATCGGAGCGAGGCGAGCTTCTGCACGTTCGTCTCGCGCAGCGACGGCGCAGGCTGGGTCATGCCGGCAAGATACACCGCCCGACGTGGTCCCAGAGGGCGCGAAAACGGGCGTCGTCGAAGTGCGAGCCGGAGCGCAGGAAGGTGGCCCCCACCGACTCGTAGTGGCCGATCACGTCGAGATGGTCTCCCAGGACGATCCCCGCCGCGCGGCCGTCCAGCGTCTGCGACCAGGCGGGAACGATGCCGTCGTTCGATTTGGGCCCCAGGCGGATGTGCCGCCCGCCGATCCAGGGTCCGTCGGGCATGCGCGCCTTCTCCGGAACCGGTCCGGCGGCGAGCCGGGAGGTGACGTCGTAGAGGAGCCGCTGGACCGGCGCTCCAAAGAAGTCGCGCGCGGAGAGCCCCGCGCGGGGCGCGACGGAGACGAAGCTGACCGGCGGCCGGACGTCGCCTCCCGCGAGCGAGCGGTTCAGCTCGGCCATCGCGGGCGGAGCGAGATCGGCCACCAGCCGGTGATCGCCCGCGACGTCGCCGAGGAACCGGCGGATCTGGTGCGCGGTCTCGTCGTCCACGTCCGTGAGCTGCGCGATCACCTGTTCCGTCGGCGTCGGCTGCTGCAGGGTCACACGCTTGATCAGGTTGAAGATCGCCGCGGCCTGGCCGGCGAGCCGCAGCCGTCCGCGACTGGCGAGGATGCTGGCGAACCAGAGGGCAGGGATGACCAGCCAGGCGCCGCGGCCCAGCCGCTGCGCGAGCGGCGTGCCGTGGAAAGGAGTGGAGACGGTGATCACCGATCCGATCCGCGCGATCAGCTCGCCGCGCTCCGGCAACGCGGAATAGCCGGGATGCGCGATCAGGCGCGCATCGAGTCCGCCGGTCGAATGGCCCACCAGGTGCAGCCGGGTTGCTCCCGCCGCGACCAGCTCGGTCGCCTTGGCGTGCAGCGAGAGCACCCGCGCCGCGATCGACCCGGCGGGCGGCGGCTGGTGCACCGCGAACCGCAGCGGCCGCAGATGCCCGCGCAGCAGCGCCTCCTCCACCCGCGCGAAGTACTCGATCAGCGGCCGGTCCGGATGCCCGAAGGCGCCGAATCCGAAGAAGCCGGGGACGAACAGCACCACTTCCGCCATGGCGCATCATCACTACACCGAAACCTCGTATGCTCGGGGGCGTGATCGAGGGCCCCATCGCGCCGATGCTGGCGAAGCTCGCCACGGCATTGCCGGAGGGCGAGGGGTGGATCTTCGAGCCGAAGTGGGACGGCTTTCGGGCGCTGGCGTTCCGCGACGGCCCCGAGCTGTTCTTGCAGAGCCGCGACCTGAAGCCGTTGAACCGGTACTTTCCCGAGCTCTCGGAGCCGCTGCTGCGGCAACTGCCGGAGCGCTGCGTGCTGGACGGCGAGATCGTCATCGCCGGACCGAAGGGGCTCGATTTCGTCGCGCTGCTCTTGCGGATCCATCCCGCCGCCTCGCGGGTGAAGCTGCTCGCCTCCGAGACGCCTGCGTCGTACGTCGCTTTCGATCTCCTCGCGCTGGGAGAGGAGGACCTGCGCGGCGCGCCACAGGCCGAGCGCCGCGCGCGGCTCGAGCGGGCCCTGGGGACCGCGGCGCCGCCCCTGTTCCTCACGCCGGCGACGCGCGACCGCGCGCTGGCGCAGGACTGGTTCTCCCGGTTCGAAGGGGCGGGCTTCGACGGCGTGGTCGCCAAGCGCGCGGACCAGCCGTACCAGCCCGACAAGCGGGTGATGCTGAAGGTCAAGCACCAGCGCACCGCGGATTGCGTGGTCGCGGGGTTCCGCTGGCACAAGAACGGGCCGGGAACGATGGTCGGCTCGCTGCTGCTCGGCCTCTACGACGGGGAAGGCAAGCTGCACCACGTGGGAGTCACCTCCTCGTTCACCACCGCGAAGCGCAAGGCGCTGGTCGAGGAGCTTCTTCCGCTGCGCGAGGTGGCGGCGGAGCGGCATCCCTGGCGCGAGTGGGCGCAGTGGAGCGGCGATCAGCGCATGCCGGGCGCCTCCTCCCGCTGGAACCGCGGCAAGGACCTCTCCTGGGAACCGCTGCGGATCGAGCGCGTCTGCGAGGTGGCGTACGACCACCTGCAGGGCGACCGCTTCCGCCACGCCACCACCTTCCTCCGCTGGCGCCCCGACAAGCCGCCGGCGGAGTGCCGTTACGACCAGCTGGAGGAGACCACGCCGGCGGAGCTGCGGCAGATCTTCGGGTAGCTTGGAAGGCTGCTTCGAAGGCTGTTTCCGCCTCCGCGGAAACAGCCAGCAAATGCGTAGGCCCTATGCCGCCTGCGGCGGCCGGGCCTATGCTGCCGCGTGCCGCCGCGGAAAGAGCTGCTGCAGATCGAAGGCCGGGAGATCGCGATCTCGAATCCCGAGAAGG
>JBGQLA010000114.1:0-12544 GCA_041499865.1 Deltaproteobacteria bacterium | reverse complement strand
GCGCCCCGGGTGGCGCCCGGCGAGCAGCCCTTCAACAGCCTCGGCCGCTCCGCGGCCAAGACCCTCGTCATGCAGTGGACCTGGATCTTCTGAGACGGATCAGGGGAGCTCGCCGAGGAAAGCCAGCTCGGCGGGCCCCCGCATCCGCACCCGGTTCTTCGCATCGACGCGCAGGGTGAGCGTCCCGCCCGGCAAATCGACCGCGATCTCCTGATCGGGCCTCGCCTCGCCCCGCGCGATCGCCGCGGCCGCCACCGCGCACGCGCCCGTCCCGCACGCCTGCGTCAGCCCCGCGCCCCGCTCGAAGACGGACGCGGTGTAGCGCCCCGGACCGGACCGCTCCACGAACTCGATGTTCGCGCCCTCCGCCCGGCACAGCCCGGGTCCCGCTTCCCGCGCCAGCGCCGCGGCGCCGCTCTCCACGAAGATGACCCGGTGCGGGTTTCCCATCGAGACCGGCACCGCCTCCCAGCGCGACAGGGGCCGCGCTGGCTCGACGGCGGCGATGCCCATGTCGATCTCCACCAGCCCGCGCCGGGGGTCCTTCGCCTCCACCGTGCACGGCCGCGGGCCCGCGTCCGTGAGCAGCTCCACCCGCGCCGTGGCCGGCCGGGTGCACCCGGCGGTGGCGATCCAGAGCGCCGCGCAGCGCGCCCCGTTGCCGCACATCTCCGGGACCGATCCGTCGGCGTTCTGCACCAGCATCCGGCTGCCCGGCAGGAGCGTGAGCACCCCGTCTCCACCGACTCCGCGATGCCGATCGCACAGCTCCAGCGCCCGCTGCGCCGGCAAGGGTTCGCCGCCCCCGCGCAGGTCGAGGAGGAGGAAATCGTTTCCCAGCCCGTGGAGCTTGGCGAACCGCACAGGGGCGAGTGTAGAGCTTCTCCGCGCGCCGCGCTGCAACCGTGCCAGGGGGCGCTTGACAGTACCGTGCCGACACGTTTCAACTTGGCGTGCCGTGTCGCGCACTTGCCCCGATTGCCACAACACCTACGACGACGAGGTCCGCCACTGTCCCGAGGACGGGCGCGGCCTCGCCGACCTGCCGGTCACCGACGAGCTGATCGGCCGCAGCATCGGCAGCTACCGGGTGGAGAAGCTCCTGGGCAAGGGCGGGATGGGCTCCGTCTACATGGGCGTGCACCCGGGCATCGGCTCGCGCGTCGCCATCAAGTTCCTGCACCCGCAGTTCTCGCACGACGACAAGATCGTCGAGCGCTTCTTCAACGAGGCGCGCGCGGTCAACGTCATCGGGCACGACAACATCCTCAAGATCCTCGACCTCAACGTCACCGAGGACCACCGCCACTACTTCGTGATGGAGTACCTGTTCGGGCGGCCGCTGCAGGCGCTGCTCCGGCACAACGTCCCCGTCCCGCTGGACGTCGCCGGGCCGATCGTCGTGCAGATCTGCGACGCGCTGGAAGCCGCCCACAAGCGCGGCATCGTCCACCGCGACCTGAAGCCCGAGAACATCTATTTGATCACCATGAAGGGGAAGAAGAACTTCGTGAAGGTGGTGGACTTCGGGATCGCGCGCGTCACCGACGACTCCGGCGCGTCGACGGGAAAGACCCAGACCGGCATGGTGATGGGCACGCCGGCCTACATGAGTCCCGAGCAGGGCGCGGGCGAGAGCAGCAAGATCGACGGGCGCAGCGATGTGTACTCGCTGGGCGTGATGATGTTCCAGCTCGCCACCGGGCGCCTGCCGTTCCCCGGCGCGAACTTCGGCGAGGTGCTGATCGGCCACCTCCAGCTGCCCCCGCCCCCGCCGCGCTCGATCAATCCGCAGATCCCCGAGGCGTACGAAGCGATCATCCTCCGCTGCCTGCAGAAGAAGCAGGAGGCCCGCTACCCGTCGATGAAGGAGCTGAAGGACGCCGTCGAGGGCTGCATGGATCAGCTCGGGGTCTCCCGCGAGCTGCCGCACGCCGACGACACCGACATCGACATGCACGCGGTCGAAGCGCGCCCGCCCTCCTATCCGGGCGCGCGGACCCCCGGCCGCCCGACGGGGCCGATCTCGAAGAACCGCATCCCCGGCGCGCGGCCGCAGATCTCCCGGCCGCCCGTGCGCGGTCCCGCCGCCACGATGCGCTCGCAGCCTCCCACGCAGCTGACCCCGGCGCCGCGGCGCAGGCAAAAAGGGCTGTTCGTCGGGATCGCGGCGGCGGCGGTGGTGGTGGCCGGCGGCGCCGGCGCGTTCGTCTTCTTCCGCGACGGAGAGAAGCGCCCGGTTCCGGCAGCGCCGCGGCCGCCGGTGGAAGCGGCGAGAGCCGACGACGCCCCGGTCTTCCTCTCCGTCGTGTCCGAGCCGCTGGATGCGGACGTGGTCGCGACCTGGAAGGACGGCGGCGAGAAGCGCGGCGCCGCGCCGCTCAGCCTGGAGGTCCCGCGCAACGCCAAGGTGCACTTCGAGTTCCACAAAGCGGGCTACACCGACTACGCCATGGACGTGATCGCGCTCCAGCCGCAGACCGTGCAGGCGATCCTCAAGGCGGAGCCGGCGCCCACGCCCGCGCCGGTGGTCGTGGAAGCCTCCGAACGCAAGACCCGTCCGGAGAAGCGGAAGCCGAAGAAGCAGCGCGCGCCGAATTCGAAGGACGGTGTCGTCGACGTCCTCGACGAGCTGAAGTGATCGCGCTCACGTTCCGGTCCGCGGGCCGTCCGAGCGCTTGACAGCACCCTCGGCCGAAGCGTCAACTGTCGGGGTCCCACGCGCGCGCGGAGAGACGCTTCTTGCACCGGCCTTACCCCGAGTCCCACAGCCGTCCCGCAGAGGGGCTCGTCCGCTGCCCGCCGGAGGCCGTGGATCTCTCCGCGACCGGGCCGCCCGACGAATGGATCGGACGCACCATCGGCAGCTACCGGATCACCAGGCTGCTCGGCGCGGGCGGGATGGGAGCGGTGTACCTCGCCGAGCACCCCGCGATCGGCTCGCGGGTGGCGATCAAGTTCCTGCACCGGCGGTACGCCGCCGACAAAAAGATCGTCGATCGCTTCTTCAACGAGGCGCGCGCCGTCAACCTCATCGGGCACGACAACATCCTCAAGATCCTCGACCTCGACGTCACCCCGGACAACCGCCACTACTTCATCATGGAGTTCCTGCACGGCAGGTCGCTGCAGGACCTGGTGCGGCCGGAAGCGCCGCTGCCGCTGGACGTCGCCGGCCCCATCCTCCTGCAAGTCTGCGAGGCCCTGCAGGCCGCGCACGATCGCCGGATCGTCCACCGCGACCTGAAGCCGGCCAACGTCTACCTGACGGTGCACCGGGGCCGGAAGAACGTGGTCAAGCTGGTGGACTTCGGGATCGCCCGGCTGGGCGATCCCTCCGGCGCCTCCACCGGCACGACCCAGACCGGGCTGGTGATGGGAACGCCGGCGTACATGTCGCCGGAGCAGGCCTCCGGTCTCAGCGCGCGGATCGACGGCCGGAGCGACGTCTACAGCCTCGGCTGCATGATGTTCCAGATGGCCACCGGGAGCCTCCCGTTCCCGGACGCGAGCTTCGGCGAGGTGCTGGTCGGGCACCTGACCGTGCCAGCGCCGCGCCCGCGCACGCTTCAGCCCGCGGTCCCCGAGGCCTACGAGGCGGTGATCCTCAGGTGCCTGGAGAAGAGGCAGGAGGATCGCTACCAGAGCATGAGCGAGGTCCATGCGGCGATCGCGCAGGTGATGGATCGCCTGGGGATCTCCCGCGAGCTCCCCGTCGCCGAAGCGGCGGACCTCGCGTCCTCGCTTGAAAGCCCGGCTCCGGTCGCTCTGCCGCGCGCGAAGCTTCGCCGCCGTTCCCGGAACCCGTCGCGCGCTCCGCGTGGCGGATGGTGGGTGGGCGCAGGCGCGGGTGCGCTCGCGATCGCCTGCGGGGTCACGCTGCTCGCCCTCCAGCAAGCGGAGGAGGGGCGCCGGGAAGCGGACCGCGCCTCGCGGCTCGCGGCGGAGCGGATGGTCCAGGCGCGGGAGTCCGCGCGCCGGGCGGAGGAAGAGCAGCAGCGGCAAGCGAGCTTTGGCGTCCAGCTCTCGATCGTCTCGGACCCGGTGGGCGCGGTGGTGGAGGCGGCGTGGAGCGGCGGGGCGAAGGCGGCGGTGACGCCGTTCGATCTCCTGGTGCCGCGGAACGCGAGCGTCCACTTCGCGTTCTCGAAGCGCGACTTCGTTTCCTGGGCGACGGACGTGGTGGCGGACTCGCCCAAGGTGGTGCGGGCGTCGCTGCTCGCCCAGGCGAAGGCGCCGCCGGCGCGGCGCATCTCGAAGGCGAAGGCGCAGGAGAAGAAGGCCAGGCAGGCATCAGCGGAAATGAAGGACGATACGATTCCGGTCGAGTTCTGAGGGGGGCGAACATGAGACAGGTGACGATCCTGGCGGTGGTGGGCTGTGCCGCGCTGGTCCTCGCGGGCGCCGCGCGCGCCGCCGATGCCGACCTCGAGCAGGCGCGCCAGCACGCGGCGCAGGCGAAGGTGCACTACGACCTCGGCGAGTTCGAGAAGGCGGCCGAGGAGTACATCATCGTCTACCGGATCCGTCCGCTGCCGGCGCTGCTCTTCAACATCGCCCAGTCGTACCGCCAGGCCGGGCAGTACGAGAAGGCGAAGCAGTTCTACCAGTCGTACCTGCGCGAGAACCCGGACTCGCAGACCAGCGCGTCGGTGAAAAAGGCGCTGAAGGAGATCGACGAGCTGCAGGCGAAGGAGCGGCAGGCGAAGAACGGCCCGCCCACCGGCGTGAAGCAGCCGCCGGACGCGTCGCTGCCGATCAAGTCTCCGGCGCCCGCGACCTCACCGGCGGGTCCCGCGGTCGCGAATGCTCCTTCCGCTGCACCCACCTCGCCGGCGTCCAATCCCTGGGGATCCGCCGGCACGCCGGCGCAGACGGGGAAACCGGCGGAGGCAGCGAAACCGGCAGTCGCCAGCGCGGTCCCGCCAACGGCGCCGAAGGCCGTTCCGGCGGTGGCGGTCACCGCGCAGCCGATCACGACCACGAGCACGCCTGTAGCCGCGAGAGGGTCCTCGCACACCGCCGCCTGGATCGCCGGCGGAGCGGCCGTGGCGCTGCTCGGGGGTGGCTCGCTCTTCACCCTCAAGGCGGCGAGCACGGACAAGGACCTGCAGGCTGGCAACCACACACGCGCCGAAGCGGACAGCCTGCTCTCGCAATCCAATTCGAACCACAAGCTGGGCGCGGTGCTCCTGGGCGCTGGCCTGGCGGCCGCCGCCACCTCGGCCGTGCTGTTTCTTGCATTCTGACCCGCCGTCGCGCCGAACCGCCGCAGAGGGGGAAACGAGATGAAGCTGCACCACGTGATTTCCGCGACGCTGACGATCCTGATCAGCGCCATGGGCTGCTCGAAGGACTTCAACGACTCCATCGCCTGCGCGTCGGACAACAACTGCCCGAGCGGCTACCACTGCGCGAACGACGGCAAGTGCCAGACGGGCGAGGCGTCGGTGAAGGTGGAGTGGGTCTCGCCGCAGGACGGCGCGCCCATGCGCGGAGCCCAGACGTTCAGCGTGAGGGTCTCGCATCCGGACGGCGTGGCCAGCGTGAAGTTGCTCCGGGGCACGACGGTGCTGGCCACCGTCACTGCGCCTTCGCAGGGCTTCGGCGCGAGCGCCCCTGCCCAGGTGGACTTCACGGGCGTGGACACTTCCGCACTCCCGGACGGCGCCCTGACGCTCACCGCCGCCGGCGCGTCATCGAAGGGACAGCCCGGGGTCAGCCCCTCGCGCGCGTTCCTGGTCGACAACCACGAGAGCGTGCCGACGCTGGTCGCGACCTCTCCCGCATCGCCCAGCAACACCAGCGCAGCCACCTTCCTGCTCAAGGGAACCGCGGACGTGGGCCCCACGGTCGCGCCATCGACCGTGTACATCTTCGCGGATCCCACCTGTAACGGCGGCGCCGTCGCCGGCGCCCTCGCTTCCGGCAGCGCCGCTTCCTTTCTTGAACCCGGCATCGCGGTTCCTCTCATTCCCAACGCGGCAACCGCCTATTTCGCGATGGCCGTGGACTCCCTCGGCAACGCGTCCGCCTGCTCAGGCGGATCGCTCACCTTCACCAACGTACAGTTCTGCGCCGACGGCTTCACCACCGCCCAGGTCTTCTCTCCGGCAGTGCAGGGATGCGGCGGCAGGGTCACGTTCGCGAACCGGACCACGCTTTGTGCGCCTGGTTGCCGGGCTGCAACCGCCGACGAATGGTCTGCGAACTTCGGCGGCACGGCGCCCACGCACAACTACTGGACCGACGATCCGCTCAACTTCAGCGTCGGTTTCTCGTGCGGGCCCACCGGCTGCAATACCGACGGCTGCTTCGCCACCCGCGGGAGCACGCTCGCCAGCACCTGCATCGCCGGGCAGCCGATGCGCGTCTGCGCCGGAACGGGCGCAGCCGATCAGGCCGATGCCGACGGCAACACCTGCACCTGGTCGGCCTGCGGGTACAACAGCGTCGCGCCAAAGCAGTTCTTCGGAGGCTGCTCGGGAACGAACGACGCCACCGCCGGCACCCTCTGCGTCTGCACCATCACCCAGTGGTTCGTGAGCACCGCCGGAAACGACGGCAACGCGGGCACCTCGGCGGCCAAGCCGTTCAAGACCATCACCAAGGCACTCTCCTTGGCGCAGAGGGGTCAAACGGTGTTCGTCAAACCGGGGACGTACGATGGGCCGAACGGCGAAGTCTTTCCCTTGAAGGTCCCGGCGGGCGTGACGCTGATCGGGGACGAGCCGAGTCGCGGCGCGTCCCCGCTGACGAGAATCTCGGGCAACGTCTCCCCGGGCGCTGGCTCCACCGTCGCGGGGTTCACCATCACCACGGGGAGCGAGGGGTTGAGCGCCGCCGCCGCTGGCGCCTTCATCCGGAACAACACCTTCTCGGGTAATTCGTTCTCGATACAGGTGACCGCGCCGAGCCAGTCCGTTCTGCTGAATGCTTTCAGCAATGTGGGAGGTTGGGGCATCCTCTATTCGGCCGGAAGCACTGCAAGCGGCAAGGTCGAGAACAACACGTTCACCGGGAACCAGTTTGGAATCGAGTTCGACGCGCCGGGAGGCGACCTTGGCCGGGGCGCCGCAGGAAGCATCGGAAACAACGTCTTCTCCTGCAACACGAGCACCGATGTATGGGTCCTTCCAAATGCGATCGTCTCGGCCAGCAACAACAGATGGGATCACGTGCCCCCGACGACGAGCTCGACTATTTATGGAGCCGGACTCGACTTCTACACCAACGTCGCCGCCAACGTCACCAGCGCCAACGCGGGTGCCGGACTCGCGCCGGGGGTGGTCTGTCCCTAGGTTGTCGGCATGATTGGCCAGCCTCACCGCTGCGGGCTGCTGACGGTTGAAAGCGCACGACTCCTCGGCGTGGGCGAGGACGTCGCGCGCAAGCTGATGGCCGCCGCCGTCCAGCGCGGCGAGACGGACCTGCGCAGCGTGCAGGGCGTCAAGCGCGTCGTGCTCGAGCGCATCGAGCGCGAGACCACGGCGGAGCCGCTGCGCGTCGTCGCGCGAGAGGCGGCCGCTGACGGGTTCGTGAAGTACCTCTTCGAGCTGCGCGACGGCGCGCGCATCGAGGCGGTCCGCATCCCCATCCCCTGCGAGGCGCCCGGCGCGGACACCAG
This sequence comes from Deltaproteobacteria bacterium, assembly GCA_041499865.1. Taxonomy (GTDB): domain Bacteria; phylum Myxococcota; class Myxococcia; order Myxococcales; family 40CM-4-68-19; genus 40CM-4-68-19. The sequence continues at coordinate 4,917 of JBGQLA010000114.1, read as the reverse complement.
CGCCTACGCGGGAAAGGAGAAGAAGTACATCGTCTGCGTCTCCTCGCAGGCCGGATGCGCGCTGGCCTGCGCCTTCTGCGCCACCGGCGCGCTCGGCTTCCGCCGCAACCTCGACGCCGCGGAGATCGTCGGGCAGATCCTCGCGGTGCGCGCCGAGGCGGACCGGCCGGTGCGCGGCGTGGTCTTCATGGGCATGGGCGAGCCGTTCCTCAACTACGAGGAAGTGATCCGGGCCGCGCGCATCCTCAGCCACCCCTGCGGCGGCTCCATCGACGCGCGCTCGATCACCATCTCCACCGCGGGGATCGTTCCCCAGATCCGGCGCTTCACCGCCGAGGGTCACAAGTTCCGGCTCGCGGTCTCGCTGACGCACGCGGTCCCGCGCCAGCGGCTGCCGCTGATGCCCATCGAGGAGATGCACCCGACGGCGGAGCTGGTGGCGGCGCTGCACGACCACGCGCGCGCCCGCCGCACCCGCGTCCTCGTCGAGTACGTGCTGCTCGGCGGCGTCAACGATTCGCCGGGGGATGCGCGCGCGCTCGCGGCCCTGCTCGACCGCTCCTTGGTGAAGGTCGACCTGATCGACGTGAACGGCGACACCGGAGGGTTCCGCCGCTCCTCGCCGGAGGCGCGCTCCGCCTTCCTCGACGTGCTCGCCGCCGCCCGGATGCCCTTCGGGATCCGCTACTCCGGCGGACAGGACGTCGCGGCAGGCTGCGGGCAGCTGGCCGCAGGAGGCGGTCGCTGGGGCGCGCGGTTATAAAATGCGTGGCCGCGCCGCCCGCGGCGAGGTCCATCCAGCGATGAAGACTGCCTTCCCAGCGCTCGCTCTCCTGCTCGCCGTCGCCCTGCCGCTTCGCGCGGAAGAGGCGGGCACGCGCGGCAGCGCCACGCACGGGAATCCTTCGAGCACGGCGCAGGCGTCGGTCGATTCCGGGCTGGTGCTGTTCGACATCTTCCTCAACACCGTCGCCATCGGGATGCAGGCCGCGGCGCTGGAAGCGGCCGTGCCTCCCCCGCGTGAGCCGACCTGGCCGCAGCGTACGCGCGACGACGCGTGGAGCCCGTACCGCCAGCGCCAGATGCAAGCCCGCGAAGGGCTGCTGCTCTCCTTCGGGCTCGGCGGCGGCTCCGCCTACCTGTCCAACCAGGGCGCGGGGCGCACCGGCGCATTCGACCTCGACTTCCGCCTCGGCTACGGCTTCTCCGATCGGTTCCAGCTCTTCATGGACTTCGCCGTGGATGCCGGGCGGTACCCGCAGAGCTCCGACTTCGCCTCCTGGATGTTCACCATCCGCGGGCAGACGGTCCTGGTGGGGGATCGCGCAGGAAACGGCCTCAACCTGAACCTCGGGGTCGGCGTCGGCGGCGTCGACTACAGCGACGGGTACTACTCGACCTCCTCGTCCGCGACCGGGCTCGCGCTGGCCGGCGGCCTCTCCTACGACGCGCGGATCACCCCGTGGTTCGCGCTCAGCCCCGAGCTGTTCGTCAACTGGCACCAGATCCCCAACCGCCCGAGCCAGCCGCACGACATCTCCAGCACCTACGGCCTGCGCCTGAATTTCCTCTGGTACCTGAAGTAGCGCGCAAAAACGAAACCGCCCGGCCGGTGCCCTGCGAGGCGGTTGCGGGGATGTGTCGCGGGAGCTGTCCTCAGACCTTCCGCACGTTCGCGGCCTGCGGCCCCTTGGGGCCCTCCGTCACCTCGTATTCGACCTTCTGGCCCTCCGCGAGGCTGCGAAACCCTTCCATCTGGACCGCAGTGTGGTGGACGAAGACGTCCTTGCCACCTCCGTCGGGTGTGATGAAGCCGTAGCCCTTTGCGTCGTTGAACCACTTCACTGTACCTGTCGCCATTCCGGTTCTGCCTTTCGCAAGCGGCCCCCGAGCGGGCGCCTTGGTGCAACCGCACTGCCTTGCCCCCGAACAGCCGCGAAGCTTTCCGGTAGCATCTGAGGATAGGAACACGCCGCAGCGCGATTCAAGGGGGCGGACTCCCACTTCGCCTTACGCCCGCCTGCGCGTCTGTCGGGCAGCTAACCCCGCTTTACGGCGGGTCCTGCCGGTGCGTCCGCCAGGTCGTCCTGGCCGAGTGCCCAGGCCCCCGCGGGGGTGCGCACGAGCAGCTCCACCTCTTCCGGGGAGAGCGTCGCGGTCCGGACCACGGCGAGGGTGGGATGTTTCAGCACCAGCTGCACCGATCCGCCTGCCAGCGCGCGCACCCGCGGGCGTTCGCCCCGGCCGCGCAGGAGCTCGAGGTGCTGCGCGAGGTCGCGCAGGTGCCGGTCGATGCGCAGCGCCCGGCGCGCCTCCCCGGCGAAGGCGTGGAAGTGCTTGTTGCGCGAGAGCGGGCGCGCCTTCTCCTGGAGGCGCTGCACCAGCCGGTAGAGGAACTCCCGCATGCGGCAAAAGTACCACCGCAGGCGCGCGAAAACAGGCTTGACTTTCACTGGACGGATCGGGCTGTCCGGGCGATCTGCAGAACCATCGCCTCGCCCGCGGCACCCCGGCAGACCGGGTCGTCACAGGCGAACTCGATCACCAGCGTGCCGCGGCCATCGGCGGCCGCGTAGACGGCGCTGTCCACGCCGTTCTCCGAAGACCGGTGCCGCAGCCAGGTGCGGTCGCCCATCCGCACCGCGTCCTCTCCGGGCGCGATCTGGAGGGGCGCGTCCTCGCGGCGCACGTGCACCTCCACCACTCCGGGCAGATAGGCGACCCCGGGCTTCATGGGGACGACCAGGGACGGCACCTGTGCCTCGACGCCGGGGCCGCGCAGGGTGCGGGTGGGGGGCTTCACGGCGCGCGCCACCGCCGCTCCTTCCATGCAAGCGAGAGCGATCGCCGCCGCGAGCAGCCCGGCGCGGGCCACCCCGTGCCAGGGCTGGCGCTCGCCACGGACCGCCGGCGCCACCAGCCCGAGCAGGACTCCGGAGACGAGGCCGCCGAGGTGGGCGGCGTTGTCCACGGGAGCCTTGAATGCGATCGCGAGGTTGATCAGGAGATTGATTCCGATAGCGCGCATGATGCTGCGCCGGACCGGCTCCGGGAGGTTCTTGCGGACCCGCAGGTAGAGGGCGACGGTCGCTCCGAAGAGCCCGAACAGCCCGCCAGAGGCGCCGGCGGCGAGGCGCGCCGCACCGGTGTGGAGGCTCCAGGCGAAGCTGGCCGCTCCGCCCGCGATCGCCGTCGCCGAGAACAGTCCGAGCGTCAGGTTCGAGCCGAAGGCCATCTCCAGCTGCGGGGCGAGGATCCAGAGAGCGTACGCATTGACCAGGAGGTGGATCCATCCGATGTGGAGCAGGGCGTAGGAACCGATGCGCCAGAAATCGCCGTCCCGCACCGCGGGCGTGTACAGCGCTCCCAGGCGGAAGAGGGCGACGCTGCTCTCCACGGCGGGATCTCCGCCGACCAGCCCTTCCGCGACGAAGGCGATGCCGAGGACGACCAACAGCGCCCAGGTCGTCGACCGGGGCGGGCGCACGAAGGCCTTGGGCTCCGGCGCGGACTCCGGCAAGGGGTCGTGCGAGATTCCACCCAGCGGATCGGTCACAGCGTGCTTTCAACCGCGGCCCGCAGTTTCTTCTCCACGCCGGGGAGCGGCCCGACCGCGCAGGCGACCAGGTTCTCCCGGCGGAAGATCGCGCCGGCCACCCGACGTACGTCCGCCGCGGTCACGGCCTCGATCCGCGAGAGCCAGGTCTCGAACGGCTCGGCGGGAGGATGGAGCAGCTCGCCGGCGCCGAACCATCCGATCATCTCCGCGGGCGCATCGAGCGAGAACTCCAGCGAGAGGCGGGACTTCTTCTTCGCCCGCAGCAGCTCCTCCTCCGGCACGCCCTCGTCCCGGAGCGCGGCGAGGATGTGCAGCATTTCCGCCAGCGCCGCGGGCGCCTTGCGCGGCGCGCAGGCGCAGCCAACCTCGAAGACGGAGCAGTCGGTGAAGCCATCCATCCCGGCGCCGACCGCGTATGCCAAGGCCTTCTGCTCCACCATCTGCATCTGCAGGCGCGAGGCGAGCCCGTCGTCCAGCACGCGCTTGATCACCCGCAGCACCGGGAAGTCGCGATGCTCCTCCGGAGGGCCGCGGAAGGAGACCTGCAGCTCCATCTGGGACTCTGTATGGTCGGCGGCGACGAGCTGCGGTCCCCGCGGGGTGCCGTTGAGGGCGCCGTCGCCGAGCGGGTCGCCCGGCCCGAGCCGGCCGAAGTGCTTCTCCGCCAGCTCCACCACTTCCCGGTGCCGCAGCGGTCCGGAAGCCGCCAGCACGATGTTGCGCGCGCCGTACGCCCGCGCGTGCTGGGCGCGCAGGTGGTCCTCGGTCAGCGCGCCCACCGTCTCCCGCGTTCCGGCGATCTTCATTCCCAGCGGGTGGTCGGGAAAGAGCGCGCGCTTGGAGAGGTTGTCGATGTCGATGTCGCGGCCCTTCTCGTCGACCTCGTCGAGGATCTCCTCCAGGATCACCTCGCGCTCGATCTCGATCTCCTTGAGCAGCGGCCGCGCCAGCATGTCCGCCATCACCGCCAGCGGCACCTCCAGCCGCTCCGGATGCACCGGCGAGAAGTAGTAGCCGTGGTCGCGGGTGGTGACGCCGTTCAGGGAGCCGCCGCAGTCCTCGACCAGGGCGTTCATCGCCCGCCCCTCGGGGTATCCCTCGCTGCCGCGGAAGAACAGGTGCTCGAGGAAGTGGGAGACGCCGTTCTGGGCCGGGTTCTCGTGCCGCGATCCGGCCCGGACGTAGGCGGCGATCATGCCGGTGTGCAGGTGCGGCAGCTCCACCGTCACCACCCGCAGGCCGTTGGAGAGGACGCTTTTCTGGGCCGGGTCGGTCATCGAGGGCGGCGGAGGATATGCGCCGGCCTAGGCCGTTGCAATCGCCCTGGCGTGCGCCTGCTCCGGGAGCGGGCTGGCGGG
>JBGQLA010000113.1:0-12570 GCA_041499865.1 Deltaproteobacteria bacterium | reverse complement strand
CTCACCACCGTCGGGCTGGGGATCGGGATCAACGCCGGCGAGGCGGTGGCCGGAAACCTGGGCGCGGCCAACCGGCTCGAGTACACGGTGATCGGCGACGCGGTGAACCTGGCGCAGCGGCTGGAGTCGCAGGCCCGGGCCGGCGAGGTGCTGGTCTCGCAGCCCGTCTACGACAAGGTGGCCGCCGAGGTGGAGGCGGCGCCGCGCGAGCCGGTGAAGCTGAAGGGCAAGACGAAGCCGGTCCCCCTCTGGGAGATCCGGCGCGCCAAGGCCCTCGCCACGGAGGCCGCGTGAAGAGGGGAATCGCCGCGGCGCTGCTTCTCGCGCTCGCCGCCTGCGACGACGACAAGGCCGGCACGCCCGACGAGCTCACCATCGTCGTCCAGGGCGACCGCCGCGAGCTCGAGCAGCAGGAGAAGTCGCTGCGCGAGCGCGAGGAGTCGCTGCAGAAGGACAAGTCGCAGCTCGACCAGCGCATCGCCGAGCTGGCCCGCGGCCTCAAGGCCGCGGCCGACGCCGAGCAGAGGCGCCGCCTGGAGGAGGAGCTGCGCCAGTCGCAGGCCCTGGAAGGACAGCTCGGGGTGCGGGTCTCGGCGCTGCAGGCGCAGAAGATCGAGGTGGAGGCGAAGAAGCGCGCCGTCGACGCCGACGTGCACCGCGCCGCGCAGTCGGCGCTGGAGGCGCGCGCCGCCGCCGTCGCTTCCCGCGAAGCGAAGGTCGCCGAGCGCGAGGGAATGCTGGCCACGGTGGAGCGCGACCTCGCCCAGCGGATGAAGGACGTGGCCCTGCGGGAGAAGGCGGTGGCGGCGTTCGAGCGGCAGGGGCCGCCGCCCGAGTACCGCGACCGCAAGCAGGTGCCGAAGGCGCTGGCGGTGGAGCAGAAGCACAAGAAGCTGCTCGCGGACCTGGATGCGCGCGGGATCCTGATCAGCGATCTCCCGCCCGAGGACCAGCCGCTGAACGCGGAGGTCTTCGTCGCCCGCCGCCAGCGCGACTTCGTGCGGGCGATGGACCTGCTCACCGATCTGAACAAGGCGGTGGCGAAGCTGCGCGTCGACCAGCGCTTCGTCGAATCGAAGATCACCCGCCTGCAGGGCGCGCGCGGCGCCGCCAGGCTGTCGGAAGCGCAGCGCTCGGAGGTGGAGAAGCTGCTCAAGGACGTGACCTCCGCCTTTTCCGACGGCCGCTACGAGCAGGCCAACAAGGGCTTGAACCGCATCGCGGTCATTCTGGACGCCGGGGCTGCATCGGGTTAAAGACCCCGGCGTGGGCGAGAGCGCCGCCGATCCACGCCGCCTCCGCGTTCGCGCCGGGCTGGCCTTCGTGCAGGTATTGCGGCCGGCGCTCTATGCGCTGCTGGTCCTCTCGGCGCTCTTCACCTTCTGGTCCGGCGGATCGGTGGCCGGGCGGACCCTGCCGCCCTGGACGCAGAGCGTCGCGCCCACCCTGTTCGGCATCTTCCTCGCCATCTTCGCCGTCTACCGCTTCGCCCTGATGCGGGCAAAGAAGTACCCGGCGGCGATGGGCCTCTTCCAGGTGGGCCTCGGCGCGCTGATCTGGGTGCTGCTGCTGCCGTCCGCGCGCCACCGGGTCACGGCGCCTTCGCAGCTGGACGAGCTTCCGGCGCTGATGGCCTCGCCCGACCCGCGGGTGCGCGCCGTCGCGGTGGAGCTGGCGGGGTACCGCGGCGAGGACGGGCGGTATGCGCGGGAGATGATCGACCGCCTCGATGACGCCGACGCGGCGGTGCGGGAGCGGGCGCATGCGGCGCTGGTGCGGCTTCTGAAGAGCGATGCCGGCGCCAGCCCGGAGGCGTGGCGGGAGCTGGCGCGCAGCCGCGGCTGGCTGCGCTGAGACGGCGCGCCGGTCGGGCGCTTGACGGCACGCTGGCGGCCCGGTAGTCTATTTCGAGACTGAGAATCAATTTCAAAATGAAACGCGCTCTGCCACGAAAGCCGCCCACCGCCGCCGCCGCCCGCGAGCGCCTCTCCAGCTGGATCGCGGCGCGCGGGCTGAAGGCCACCCGGCAGCGCGACCTGATCGTCGACGCCTTCTTCTCCCAGGCGGGCCACCTCTCGGTGGAGGAGCTGGTGGAGAAGGCCAAGCAGCGCGACCCCAGCATCGGGGCCGCCACCGTCTACCGGACGATGAAGATCCTCACCGACGCCGGACTGGCCTCGGCCCGCCACTTCGAGGGCGGACAGACCCGCTACGAGGCGGCGCTGGACCGGCACCACCACGACCACCTGATCTGCACCTCCTGCGGCAACATCGTCGAGTTCGAGAACGAGCGCATCGAGGAGCTCCAGGACCGGGTGGCCGAGGACCACGGCTTCACCGTCACCCACCACAAGCTGGAGCTGTACGGGCTCTGCGCCCGCTGCAACCAGCAGCAGTCCCACCCCAGCCGGCCGCGCTGAACCCGTCCGGAATCGAGACGAACGATGCTCCTCCGCCCGCAGTTGAGAATGAGAATCAAACTCGCTCTCAGCGCCGTCCTCGCCGCCGCCCTCTCCGCTCCAGAGGCGCGCGCGGACCGGCGCACGCTGATCCGGGCGTACGAGTACATGACCCAGCCGCAGGGAAATCTGGAGTTGGAGATCTGGAACGAGGTCGAGGCGCCCAGGTTCGGCGGCTTCGACCAGGCCACGACGGTGCACCGGATCGAGCTGGAGTACGGGCTCACCGATCACTGGGACGTGGCCCTCTACCACGTCTTCGCGCAGGCGCCGGGCGCGGCGTTTCGCTTCGATTCCTGGAGGCTGGAGACGCGCTACCGGCTGTTCGAGAAGAACGTCCTGCCCGTCGACATCGAGGTGTACCTGGAGGTGGAGCGGCCGGCGGATTTCACGGCGCCCTGGGAGACCGAGGAGAAAGTGATCCTGGAAAAGGACTTCGGGCAGTTCGCCCTCGTCGCCAACCTGGTCGCGGAGCAGAAGCTGTTCCACGCGGGCGAGGGGCACCTCTGGGAGATCGACGCGGGTGCGCGCTACGAGGTGATCCCGCAGCTCCGGCTGGGCGCGGAGTTCTGGACCATCCAGGAGACCGTGGGCGGAGTGACCGACGGGAGCTACTTCGTGGGTCCGTCCGTCTCCTGGGCCTCCAGCAAGCTGTGGCTGCAGCTCGGCGCCGGATTCGGCATCGGCGATTCCTCCGGCGCCACCTTCGTCCGCTCGGTGCTGGGGATCAATCTGTGAATTGGCGGGTGGCGCTCCTCCTGGCGGCGGCGTGCACTTCCGCGCGGTCGAGGCCGTTGTCGGAGGAGGAGCTCCTCTACCGCGCGAAGTGCACCTCCTGCCATCGGGCCTTCGAGCCCGGCCAGCGCAAGGACTGGCCCGCGGTCCTCGACAAGATGCAGGCGGAGAAGAAGACGCACCTCATTCCGGAGGAGCGCGCGCAAATCCTCCAGTTCCTGCAGGGTTCTCCGAAGCCTTGAAGTTCGCTCCCCCGCCCGGATAAACTGTTCCAGCCGTTGGCCTGTTCGGGGGAGTCGGGACTTGGCGAGCGCCGCCAGCCGGTTCGAGGTGGAGCCGCTCCAGCTGCTGCTGGAGCGCGATCGGCGGCGCGACGACGCGGTCGCGCAGCGTCTGGCGGTGACGCTCTCCAGCCTGACCATCGCGCGCGCGCCCGCGGCGAGGCCGATGAAGAAGGCGTTGCGGCTGGCCAGGCGCGCCGACTCCGGGCTGGAGCAGATCGAGACGGCGGTGGGCAAGGGGATCGGCATCGGCCAGAAGGTCGACTCAGGCCTGGCGAAGGTTGCGGAATTCGCCGGCCGCCTCGGCGGAGCGCTGGGAGAGGACACCGCGCTGGGCAAGCTGGCGCAGCAGATCGGCGCGGGGCTGGGTCAAGGACACGAGAAGCTGCGGGATGCGCTGGGCGTCGCGCGCGAGGGCGAGGAGCTCCTCCGCCAGGGTCACGACCTGCTCCACCGGGCGCTGGAAGCCGCAGGGGATCGCGATCCCACGATCGATCCGCCGGACTTCGAGGAGCTCGATTCCCTCGCGCCCGACACCTGGATCGGCTCGGGCGAAGGGGCGAGGGTCTTCTCCGGCGTGTTCGCGGCCTTCCTCCCCGCGGAGGGCGCCATGGTGGGCTCCCCGCATCCCGGCAGCGGCGGCCCGGAGCGTGAGCGGAAGCCCGGCTTCTTCGCGGAGCTGTTCGAGCAGCTGGAGGGGTTCGCCGAGCGCGTGGGCGGCTGGGCGGAAGGGAGCGGGCGCGCCGCGGAGAAGGTGCAGGGCTTCGCGGGCAGCGCCGAGAAGTTCCTCGGCGATCTGGGTCTGCACGGCCTCGCCGGCTTCGCCGCGAAGGCCGGCGCCGCCGCCGGGTGGGTGGAGGACGAGGCGGAGGTGGTCGGCGGCGCCGTGAAGACCGCGGATCGATGGATGGGGAACGCGAAGAAAGCACTCGGCCCGCTGCTGGACGTCCGCCGCCCGGCGCCCGACGAGCCGCGCGGCCCTTCGATGGAGACGCTGAACCTGGGCCGTCCGCCGCCGGATTTCCGGCTCGCCGCCGAAGGCGAGGGCGCCGCGGCGCCTGCCGGCATCTCCACCGCGAAGCGGACCCGCAGCCGCGGCGACGAGGCCGCGGGCAAGGACGCGCCGGCCGACGGCGAGGAGTTCCTGGAAGAGGTCTCCGGCCGCGTCTACGATCTCTTGATGGACGACCTGGAGCAGGCGTTCGAGTCGCGCTGACGTTTTCTTGCCTGGCGTCGGTCCCGGTGTAGCGTCGGCCGCAGATGCCGGGGCAGCTCTCCTCCCGCAAGAAGCTGGTGCTGGGCGCGCTGGTGGCGTCGCTCGGCATGAGCGCGATGTCGCTTGCGGATCCCAAGGGGATGCGGCGCTTGGAGCGCCTGCGCGCCGACATCGAGCGGCAGCAGCAGCAGAACCGCGATCTGCGCGCGGAGAACGCGCGCCTGCTCAAGACCGTGCGCGAGCTGTCTCCTCCGCTCCAACCCCTCGCGCTGGAAAAGGCCGCGCGCGAACAGCTGGGGTTCGTGCGCCAGGACGAAGTGCTCTTCAAGTTCGAGTGAACCATGCCGCCGCGAATCGGCAGAGCGCGCAGATGGGTGGCCCTGGCGGCGCTCCCCGCGGCGGCCGCCGCGCTGTGCATCCTGCTGCTCAGCGGCGCCTTCGCAGGCTTGCACCCCGTTCCCTGGGCGCTGCTCTTCGCCAGCGGCATCGGCGCCGCCGCCCGCTGGGGATTGTCGGGCCAGCGCAAGCCCTGGCACCGGCTGGAGGACGGGCTTCTCTGCGCCATCGCGGTGCTGGCGCTCTCGCAGCTCGCCCCGCCGCTGCAGCCTCTCATGTACCTGCTCGCCGCCGCCTACGTGCTGGCGCTGCCGCTCCCGTTCGCCATTCCGCTGCTGGCCGCGCTGCTCGCGCTCGACGCGGCGCTCACCCCGCAGTGGCCCCAGTTCCTCGCCCATGCCTCGTTCGCGGCGCTGTTCGCGACCCTCTACCACGCGCTGCTCGGGGCGCGGCTCGCGGCGGCGCGGCGCGCGGAGGGCCTCGCGGTGCGCAGGCGCGTCGCGGACGCGGAGGTCCGCGCCAGGGAGCTTCGCCTGGTCGCGGTCTCCTCCGATCCGCCGGACGCGGCCGAGCGCCACCTGCTGGCCGGTGTGGCGGAGATCGACGAGGTGCTCCGCGGCGCGCTCGCGGTCGCCGAGGCCGCGCTCAGGCCCCACACCGTCGCCGTCTTCCTCCTCGCGCCCGACGGCGAGAGCGTGCGCCTGCGCGAGTGCGCCTCGCAGAGCGACCGGCTCTTCCGCGGGCCGCTCTCCGCGCGCGAAGGGGCGCTCGGGGCGGTGCTCTCCTCGCAGCACGCGGTGCGGCTCGAGGACGGCGCCGCGCAGCTCACGTATTACCAGGAGCGCGCTCCGGTCCCTTCCTTCTGCGGCGCTCCGCTGCAGCAGAGCGGTGGCGCGCTGATCGGCGCGCTGGCCGCGGATCGCGCGACCCCGTTTTCCCCCGAGGAGCAGCAGGTCCTCACGGCGCTGGCGCGCGAGGTCACCCGCGCCATCGAGGCCGAACGGCTGCTCGGCGCCGTCCGCCGGGAGAAGGAGGAGAAGGCGCGCTTCTTCCGCGCCCTGGAGGAGCTGAACAAGACCACCACCTTGCAGCAGGCGGCGGAGGTCGCGGTGGCCCAGGCGCGGCAGATGTGCCCCGCCCTCGATCTCTGCGCCATCACCCTGGCGGAGGATCGGCGGCACCGCGTCGCCGCGGTCGAGGGGGACGCCGCCTCCGCCCTGCGCGATCTCTCCTTTCCCGAGGATGCCGGCCTGGTGAGCAACGTGGTCAAGCTCGGGGCGGCATTGCCGGGGCGGCCCCTCGGCTCGATGGACCGGGTGCAGATCTTCGATTCGGGGACGGTGGTCCGCGGGCTCTCCGCGCTGAAGATCTTCCCGCTCCGGACCGGCGAGAGCGTGGTGGGGACGCTGGTCTGCGGATCGCGCGCCGCCGGCGGGCTGCCGGAAACGTCCCAGAAGGAGCTCTCGATGCTGGCGCTGCAGGCCGCGCAGGCGCTGGTGCGCACCCGCCTGTACGAGCAGTCGGAGCGGCTGGCCACCACCGACGGCCTCACCGGGCTGCTCAACCGGCGCACTCTCAACGCGCAGCTTCAGGGCCGCCTCCGGGAAGCGCAGCGGTACAACCGCCCGATCTCGCTCCTGATGGTGGATATCGACCACTTCAAGAAGGTGAACGACACGCACGGCCATCCGGCGGGCGACGCGGTGCTGCGCGGCGTGGCCAAGCTTCTGCAGACGCAGGCGCGGGAGACGGACATCGTCGCCCGCTACGGGGGCGAGGAGATGGCGCTGATCCTGCCGGAAACCGACCCGCGCGGGGCGCACGCCATCGCCGAACGCATCCGCAAGGCGGTGGGGTCCGCGACGCACCGGGGCGAGCAGGGCAACCTGCAAGTGACGGTCAGCATCGGGGTCGCCACCTGGCCCGGTGCGGGCGAGGCGGCGGAGGCGTTGCTGGAGGCGGCAGACAAGGCGCTCTACCGCGCCAAGAAGGCGGGAAGAAACCGCGTTTCCGCCGCAAATCCTGCTTCCCCCGGGGGGCAGCGCGATCTACGCTTCGGGCTTCCCGGGAGCCCAGGTTGAGAAAGAACTACGTCCTCGACACCAACGTCTTGCTCCACGATCCGCGGGCTCTCTTCCAGTTCAAAGACAACAACGTCATCATCCCCATCTACGTCGTCGAGGAGATCGACAAGTTCAAGCGCGATCTCTCCGAGCTGGGGCGCAACGCGCGCCAGGTCTCGCGCGATCTGGACGCCTTCCGGGAAGAGAACGGAAGCCTGACCGAGGGGGTGCCGCTGGAGAGCGGCGGGACCCTGCGCGTGCTCTTCACCCAGCGGGAGCTGCCCCGCGAGCTGATGAACCAGCACGTGGCGGACAACCGGATCCTCGCCCTGGCCATGGACGTAAAAGAGCGCGAGCCCAATCTGCGCTGCGTGTTCGTCACCAAGGACATCAACCTGCGCATCCGCGCGGACGCGCTGGGGCTGGTCACCGAGGACTACGAGAACGACAAGATCGAGAACCCCGAGGTCTACATGGGGGTGCGCGAGCTGGAGGTGGGGAAGGGCGACATCGACGCCTTCTACGCGCACGGGGAATTGCCGCTGCCGGACGGCATCAACGGCGTCTACCCGAACGAGTTCGCGCTGCTCAAGGACCGTCAGGCGCCGAACCACACGGCGCTGAGCAAGTACAACGCGCAGAAGGGCCGCTTCGTCCCGCTGCTCAAGTCGCTGAAGGAGGGCGCCTGGGGCCTGCGGCCGCGCAACAAGGAGCAGAGCTTCGCCCTCGACCTCCTGCTCAACGACGAGATCAAGCTGGTGACCATCGTGGGCAAGGCGGGCACCGGCAAGACGCTCCTCGCCATCGCCGCCGGCCTGCAGAAGACGATGGAGGAGCAGGTCTACCAGAAGATGCTGGTGAGCCGGCCGGTGTTTCCCCTCGGCAAGGACATCGGCTTCCTGCCCGGCACCGTGGAGGAGAAGCTGAATCCGTGGATGCAGCCCATCTACGACAACGTGGAATTCCTGATGGGGATCTCGCGGGCGGACAAGAAGGCGGGGCGCAGCTACCGCGAGCTGATCGACCTCGGCCTGGTGGCCATCGAGCCGCTCACCTACATCCGCGGGCGCAGCATCCCCAACCAGTACATCGTGGTGGACGAAGCGCAGAACCTGACGCCGCACGAGGTGAAGACGATCATCACCCGGGTGGGGGACAACACCAAGATCGTCCTCACCGGCGACCCGTACCAGATCGACAACCCGTACGTGGACTCGACCAGCAACGGCCTGGTGCACGTGGTGAACAAGTTCAAGCACGAGCGGCTGGCCGGACACATCACCCTGACCAAAGGTGAGCGTTCGGCGCTGGCCGAGCTCGCCTCGAACGTTTTGTGAGCGGCTGGATTTCTGGCCGGAGGCCCGCGTTCTGGCCCCCGGAATTCTTCTCTCTCCCTGTAAGCGGGCGGAAGCACGGTATCGATTCGCGGCACGCCCCTTGAACGGTCTCCCTGAATGCCTTCCACGAACTTCGTGTTCCCGGTGCGGTACGTGTCGGAGGGGGTCGCGGTCCAGACCACCTCGCGCGAGCTGAGCGCACTCGGGATCGCCGTGCGCTCGCTGGCGCCGCCGCAGGTCGGGGCCCGCGTCTCCATGGCGCTGTACCTTCCCAACACCTCGGTGCCCGAAGTCGCCATCGGGCGGGTAGCGCGCGCCAAGGCCGGCACCCCGGGCGACGCGGGCTTCTGGGCCGACTTCATCGTCGTCGACCCGCAGGCGCGCATGCGCATCTCGCACCTGCTCTCCGACCGGGATCAGGCGGACGGCAACCACCGCGGGTTTCCCCGCCACCAGGTGACGCTCGCGGTCGGGTTCCGCTCCGAGCGCGACTTCGTGCTCGAGCACGCCAGCAACATCAGCCGCGGTGGCATCTTCATCCAGACCGACGATCCGCCGCCGCTGGACACCCACGTCCAGGTGGAGCTGCAGCTGCCGAACGATCCCGCGCCGGTGAGCACGAACGGTATCGTGGTGCACCGGCAGCTCGCGGTCGGCGGCAGGATGGCGGGCGTCGGCGTGCAGTTCATCGACGCGACGGACGGTTTCCGCGAGCGGATCGACCGCTACATGGATTCGCTGGCCAAAGACTGAGCGGCCCGCGGCCGCCGGGGTCAGCCGCGGGCGCGGAAGTCGAGCAGGTCGAGCGGCCGCTCCGCCATCTCCAGCACCACCTCGCGGCGGTAGCCCTCGGCGTCGCCGCCCACTTGTAGCGGCATCTCGCGGTCGAACTTGATCAGCACCTTGTCGCAGTGGAAGTCGAGGACGCCGGCGGGCGGCGGTCCGCCGCGCCAGAGCGTGCGCAGGTTGGCGAGGACCCTGGGAACGCTGAGGGCGGTGAGGCGGAGTTGGAACCGGCCCGGCGCGCGCAGCGCGAACGGGAATGCCTGGAAGCCGAAGCCGAAGTTCGGCACGGTGGAGCCCGCGGCGAACTTGCAGGGGCCGCGGTAGATGATTTCCCCGCTGTCGATGTCGCGGCCGACGCGCTTGCCGTCGGGACCGATCTGCTGCGCGCGGCCGCCCAGGTTCACCACTTCCACGTTGGGGACGCCGCGCTGGAGCAGGTAGCTGGGGAGGGTCTTGCCGACGATGGAGCAGAAGTACCCGAACCCCCCCGGCCCGAACCTGTGCTTGAGGCTGACGTAGTCGTTGAGCAGCGCCGCGTCGATGCCCAGGCCGGCGAAGGGGGCGCGCTTTCCTTTGTGCGCGATCAGGTGCAGGGGCCGCGCGATGGACACCTCGCCGGAGCGCGTGCGCAGGATGTCCTCGACCACGCCGAGGCGGCGGCCGCTGGCGCCGGCGAAGTCGGCCACCGCGTTGCCGGTGCCGAGCTTGAGGACCCCTATGCGCGGCAGGTCGAGGGCATGCGCGGGGATTGGGGCGAGCTTGAAGGCGCCGCCCGCGAAGGTCGCGCCGGGCTGCCGGGCCTGCTCGAAGAGGCAGTTCACGTACCCGACGAACGTGCCGTCGCCGCCGCCGGTGAGCACCGTGCGGTAACCCTTGTCGAGCACCTGCCGGGCGATGGAGCGTGCGTCCTCGAAGCAGCGCGAGTAGTAGAGGTCCTCGGGCGGGACGAAGTTCTCGAGCTCGCGCTTGAGGCCGTCGGAGACGCTGCGCGCGTTCGCGTTCAAGAGGACCGCGACCCGTTCGGAGCTGCGGACTGGAAGACGCTCGACGTTGCCCATTGGGATTGGTAGATAGCAAACGTGAGGCCGCTCACCGCTGCGGCGCGTTAGGTCACAAACCTGAAACATTCCTGCCACTTGGACTTGACCAAGGTACTCCTTACACCCACATCTCGCCGCGTACGAGGGGTGGCGGTGCGAAGTTGAATACGCAGCTCACGTTTGCTCTTGGCGCGCCGCTGCGCACGGCGTACACAGGGCGCTCCTATCGGAGGGTGCATGAAGGTCTTCCTCACGGGCGGCAGCGGGTACATCGGATCGGCAGTTGCGCTCGCGTTGAAGAAGGCCGGCCACGACGTGCTCGCGCTCGTCCGCTCGGAGGCCAAGGGAGAGCCTCTGAAGAAGGCCGGCGTGAAACTCGCCGTCGGTGAGCTCGGCAACCCGGCCGGCTACGCGGGCGGGGCGTGGGGCCGCGCCGCCTTCGTGCACGTGGCGCAGGACTGGACGGCGCAGGGGCCGGAGCTCGATCGCAAGACCATCGCCAGCGCGCGAGATCTGCTGCACGGGCAGGTGGGCGCCACCTTCATCTACACGAGCGGCTGCTGGGTCCAGGGCTCGACCGAGGGCGTCGCCGACGAGAGCACGCCGCTGCAGCCCGCGCGCGCGGTCGCCTGGCGGCCGCCGCACGAGCAGGCGGCGCTGGGGATGGCGAAGGACGGGATCCGCTCCATCGTCGTGCGGCCGGGCATCGTCTACGGAGGAGCGCGGGGCGGCATCCCCGCGATGTTCTTCGGGACCGCGCTGAAGCACGGGGCGGCGCACACCGTCGGTCCCGGCGAGAATCACTGGCCGCTGGTGCATCTCGACGATCTCGCCGAGCTGTACGTGCGGCTGGTCGAGCGCGGGCTGGCGGGATCGGTCTACTACGCGGCCGACGCCTCGCGGCTGACGCAGCGGGAGATCGCTGAGGCGGCGTCGCGCGCGGCGGGCAAGGACGGGAAGGTGCAGCCGCAGCAGCCCGACGGATCGCCGTACCAGGAAGCGCTGATGCTCGACCAGCAGGTCTCCAGCGAGAAGGCGCGCAACGATCTCGACTGGCGTCCGCGGCACGAGAGCTTCGCGGCCGAAGCCGGACCGCTGTTCTCGATCTGGCACGCCGCGCAGTAGCCGTCAGGCGAGCCCGAGGACCCGTCCGGCGGACCACATGCAGGTGGTGCGGAGCTCACCGTCGTCGTAGAAGCCGACCCGGTGCAGGGTTGCGCATCCGAAGACGAGGGCCAACCAGCCCCGTGCATAGCGCGTCGGTGGCAGCGTATCATCGCGGATCGCTTCTTCCCGGCGTGCGCTCCAGAGGGTCTCGGCGACCCGGCGCAGCACGATCTCCGATCCGGCGGACTCCTCGACCCTGCGCGCGAACATCAGCTGCCAGAGGTGCGGATTCGCGAGCGCGAAGTCGAGCGCATCGTGGGTCATGGCATTGAGCCGGGCTCGTGCCGGTTCCAGGTCCTCGTGCCTCCTCAGATCGTAGTTGAAGGAGAACCACGCGTGCGCGGCGATGGCGCTGACCAGCCGGTCGCGAGACGGATAGTGCCTGTACAGCTCGGGCAACGCGACCCCGACCCTGTTCGCGAGGCGGCGCATGGACAGGCCGGCGGGACCTTCCGATCCGTACAGGTCCCGTCCTTCCACGAGCATCCGGAGCGAAGTCGGCAGCTGCGCTCGCGCCTCCGCCTCCGTCGGACCTGAATCGGCGTCCATCGGACCTGAATCCGCGTCCATCGGTCCACGCTAGCAAGACCATCTGACATGCCGCATCGGCCGCTTGCCGGCGCAAAGCGCGTTCGCCGGGGGTGATCCCCATCTCAAAAACATCTCTCTGTCAGTCGCGCATAACACTGTTAAGCCGGGCGGTAGTCCGGGCGGACCTGAGTGGCGCGTAACGGTGTTCCACCCTGTTCCGGCCGGTTCCAGCCTGTTCCGACTCCCCACTCCCTAACAGTGTTATGGGCGGGTGCGGAGGGTCGAAAAAAAGAGGACAACCCACCCCGGCTCGTTGCTGCGACTCGGGTACTCTTTAGCTTCGCTGCGGATGCGGCGCCGCGCGTGGTGGTGCGGCCGTCAGGCCTTCTGCGCCTCGGGGGCCGGAGCGATGGAGTCGAGGAGGGCGCGGTCGCCCTGCACGGCCACCCGTTGCGAGTAGAGCTGGAGGCCGCGGAGGCCGCCCAACTCCTCGCCGCCGCCGGCGTGGCCCGGACCGCCGTGGAGCAATTGCGGGAGCACGGTGCCCGGCCCCAGGGTCTGGCCGGCGACCTTCTCGCTGCCGACGTAGATGCGGCCGTGGTAGGGGGCGACGGCGAGG
>JBGQLA010000112.1:0-12576 GCA_041499865.1 Deltaproteobacteria bacterium | reverse complement strand
GTGTGGTCGACGCGCGAGGTGATGGTCGCGAACTTGCTGGAGTCCGCGGGATCCACCGCCGTCAGCTCGAGCTGCGTCAGCGAGGTGCCGAAGAGGAGAAAGCCGCTGACGCCGACGCCGAATCTTCCCCAGCGCCGGGCCCACGTCGCGCCCGCCCACACCGTCTGGTCTTCGTTGGAGACGAAGAACGCGTTCTGGCTGGAGCCGAGCTTGTCGCGGTCGTTGGTCCGGAAGGCATCGGGCACGAACACGCTCAGCGCCAGAGCCGAGCCGTCGCCTTCCGGCCTGCCCTCCTCGCCCAGCTTCCACACCACCGAGGTCGCGACCGGGAAGATGTTCAGGTCGCGGTACGTGAAGTCGTGGCCGTCGCCGAGCGCGTCGGCGTTGCTGCCGCTGACCACGCCGTAGACGGAGCCGGAGAGCGACACCTGCGAGCGGCGCACGAAGGCGAGCCCGCCCGGGTTGTAGTACGGGCCCGAGCCGTCGTCGGACAAGGCGGTGAACGCGCCGCCCATGCCCGCCGCGCGGCTGCCGACGATGTAGGGGCGGAAGTTGACGTCGTCGGCGCGGGCCGCCGACGCGCCGAGGAGGATCAGGACCGCGAGGCAGCGGCGCATCCTTTGGTGATGCCTGCGCCCCCGCTTGCCGTCAAAAATTCCGGCGCTCAGGTGGAGAAGTCCAGCGGAGGCGGCTCGCTCTCCACCAGGTACTCGAAGTGCTTGCGCAGCTCCTGCGGCGTCATCTTGATGGTCGCCGCCATCTTCTCCACCAGCTCGGCGTCCTCGAAGTCGTCGCGGCGCAGCCGGATCATGTACCGGCGCGCGATCGCGTACCGGTCGGAGTGGATGTCGACCAGCCGCACGCGCGCGCGGCCCGTCTTCGGATCGATCAGCTCCTGGAACGGCACCGGCACGAACCGCCCGCCCTGCATGGAGACCATCGCCTTGTCCCCGCCGGAGAGCAGGTACTTGGCGGCGCAGTAGCCGAGATCGCGCGTGTACTCCATGTCGTAGGGGATGGGGTCCGCGCAGCGCAGCTCGTAGCCGATGTTCTTCGAGACCAGCGTCGTCTTCACCCCGAGGGAAGCGAGCCGCGCGGAGACCTGCCGCTTGAGGATCTCGCCGATGTCCACCTCCGCGAGTCGCACGTGCCCGTGCTCGTCGCGCTCCACGTCGTCGAGGCCGGCGAGGTCCTTGGGATCGATGCTCAGGACCAGCCCCTCCGCCACCACCGCGACGCCGTCGCGCCGGCCCATGGCCAGGCGCTTGATCACCGACATCGCCAGCGTGTCGACGAGGAGCCGCAGCGGCATGTTCTCCGCGAACTCCTCGCTGATCAGGGTGACGGTCGCGCCGACGGACTTGCCGATCCCCAGCGCAAGGTGGCCCGCCTTCCGGCCCATCGAGACCACGATGTACCAGCGCGAGGTGGTGTAGGCGTCGACCATGAGGTTCTTCACCAGCTCGACGCCGAGGTGGCGCGCGGTCTGGAACCCGAACGTATCGATGTGCGGCGGCAGGTCGAGGTCGTTGTCGATGGTCTTCGGGACGTGCACGACGCGCAGGTTTCCCCCCGCCGCTTCCGAGAGCTTCATCGACGAGAACGCAGTGTCGTCGCCGCCGATGGTGATCAGCATGGTGATGCCCAGCCTGCGCAGCGCGTCGCGCGCAGCCTCCATGTGCTTCGGATCCTTGGTGGGATTCGCCCGCGAGATCCCCAGGAGCGACCCGCCGCGGAAGTGCAGCCGGCTCACCTTCTCCATGGCGAGCGGCATGGCGGGGTCGGGAACGCCGCGCATGATCCGGTCGAACCCGTCCCGGATCCCCACCACCTCCACGCCCTCGAGCAGGCTGCGGATCGTCGCCGCGCCGATGACGCTGTTGATCCCGGGAGCCGGTCCACCGCCAACCAGGATTCCGAGCTTGCCTGCGGACGCCATGTCGTTCTCCGTCGGCCTCCTCGGGCCAAGGGAGACGATAGGACGGGCCGTCGAACGAAGGAAGCCGGCGCCGATGCGACCTGACAAGCGTCGCTTGTCCAACCCACCCGATCGGTGTAGGAATAGGCCTTCGGCCGTGTTCTTCCGTCGTCTCAGGGAGTGAAATCGGCCGGACACACCCAGGATGAATCGTTGAACACGTTTGAATTGCGCGAGCAGTTCGGGGGATAGCCTTGAAACTCTGGAGATGCGCGCTGGTGGTCGGCTCTTTCGTCGGCTTCTCCGTGGTGAACGCTGCGGACAAGCAGTCCTGGAGCATCAAGGCGGATTACATCGAAGCCTGCTCCTGTCATCTCTTCTGCCCCTGTTATTTCAACAGCGAGCCGGAGGGAGGTCATCACTGTGAGTTCAACAACGCCATCCGGATCAGCGAGGGCCATGTCGGCGACGTGAGCGTCGACGGCGCCAAGGTCTGGCTCTCCGGCAACCTCGGCGGAGATTTCTCCAAAGGCGTGATGAAGGGCGCCGTGATGACGTTCGACACCGCCGTTACGCCGAAGCAGCAGGAAGCGATCAAGTTCCTGATGGGGAAGATCTATCCGGTGAAGTGGTCGAAGATGGAAACCGCCGTCGCTCCCATCCTCTGGGAAAGGAACGGCGTTGACGGTCACGCGAAACTGGGCGCAGGAGAGGGTGAGGTGGTGCTGAAGGGCGTCAAAGGGCCGGACGGCCAGCAGAGCGTCCTGCAGAACGTGGCCTACTGGGGAGCGCAGAAGAACAAGGGCTTCGAGCTCGCCAAGAGCGAGCACCACTACAAGGGCCACGGCTATGACTACAAGTACAAGGACCGGAACGGTTTCATGATCTCGGTCGAGTCCGCCGGCACGATGTAAGGGTCAGCTACCCTCGATCACATCCTGCGGCGCCAGCCGCGTCCGGTGGACGGGCGCTCGTTCCGATTCGAGCCTTGGTGAGCGGCGCTTGCACGTCGCGCAGTTTGCGCGTGTAGAGTGCCGCCTCCCTGCTCCGGGAGATCCCCTTGGCCGAGCCACCCCGCTCACCGAAAGAGGCGCGCCGTCTTCAGCGCCTGAAGCAAGGCTCGCGCTCGGTGCGCGACGTCCGTCCTCGCGCGGCGTCCGCGCCGCGGCGGCGCACGCATCGGCCCGCGCCGGTGATCGGCGACGTCGGGGGCGGCACCTCCGGCGAGCCGACCGTGGTCCTCTCGAAGCGAGGCGTCGAGCGGCTCACGCAGGGGCACATCTGGGTCTACCGCTCGGACATCGCGGCGCCGGGGACGCTGGCCGGCGGCGAGGTGGTGCGCCTGGCCGACGAGCGCGGGCGTTTCGTGGGGAAGGCATTCTACGGGTCGAAGAGCCAGATCGCGGTCCGCCTGCTCACCCGCGAGGACGACCCCATCGACGAGGAGTTCTTTACCGTTCGCCTCGAGCAGGCCGTGGCGCTGCGCGAGAGGCTGCGGCCGGATCCGGAACGGCGGCGCGCGACGCGGCTGGTGCACGCGGAAGCCGACCTTCTTCCCGGGCTGATCGTCGATCGGTACGGGGACTGCCTGAGCGTGCAGACGCTGATCGAGGCGACCGACGCGCGCCGCGATCTGTTCGCGGGATTGCTGGAGAAGGTGGTGAAGCCGCGCGCGATAGTCGAGCGCAACGACGTCCGCGTGCGCGCCCACGAAGGCCTGGAGCAGCGCAAAGGCATGCTCCGCGGTGAAGACCCCGGGCCGGTGCAGTTCCTCGAAGGCGAGGTGAAGCTGGTCGCGGATCTGCTCGGCGGGCAGAAGACCGGGGCGTTCCTCGACCAGGGGGAGAACCGCATCGAAGCGGGCCGGTACGCGCGCGGCCGCGCGCTGGACTGCTTCACCTACGGCGGCGCCTTTGCGCTGCAGCTTGCCCGGGCGGCGGAGCACGTCACCGCGGTGGACATCAGCGAGCAGGCCGCGGCGCAGGGCCGCGAGAGCGCAGCGAGCAACGGGGCGACGAACGTCGAGTTCAAGGTAGCGAACGCGTTCGATCTGCTCCGCGCCGAGAGCGAGGCCGGCGAGCGGTACGACACCATCGTCCTCGATCCGCCCGCGTTCGCGAAGACGAAGAGCTCGCTGGACGCGGCTCTGCGCGGCTACAAGGAGATCAACCTGCGCGCGTTCCACCTGCTCTCGCGCTTCGGCGTGCTGATCACGTGCAGTTGCTCGTACCACGTCGACGACGCGACGTTCGAGCGCACCGTGGTGCAGGCGGCGGCGGACGCGAAGCGCAGCGTGCAAGTGATCGAGCGGCGCGGGGCGGCGAAGGATCATCCCACCCTGCTCGGCGTTCCCGAGACGCGCTATCTCAAGTGCCTGATCCTGCGCGTGGTGTAGCCGCTCCCCCGAGCAGCGCGCGCGCCTCGTCGAGCGCGCGGCCCACCGCTGCGCGCTGCTCCGCCACCAGCTCGGCACGCCGCTCCAGCGTGTGGCCCGCGGCGGGGATCGGCGCGCCCACGACCACCGCGACCGGGCCCGGCTGGAAGAGCGCGAACCCCTTGGGCTTGAGCACCGCGCGCGCTCCCGCCACCGCGATGGGGACGGAGTCGAGTCCGTTCTCGATCGCTGCCACGGCCGCGCCCTTCTTGAACGGCAGCAGCTCGTCGGCGACGGCGCGCGTGCCTTCGGCGAAGAAGAACAGGGACACACCGCGCAGGCCGCGCCCGATCCGGCCCCGGATCGCCCTCGTCGCCCCGCCCCGGTCCTTCCGGTCGATGAACACGTGCCCCATCCGCCTCGCCCCCCAGCCGAAGAGGGGGATCTTCTTCAGCTCTTGCTTGGCGATGAAGCGCAGCGGGTGATCGACCACGGAGATGATGGCAGCGACGTCGAGGTTCGAGGTGTGGTTGGAGACGAAGACGTAGGAGCGGCCGCGGTCCAGCTGCGCCTGGCGGGCGGCCGCCACCCGCGCGCCGGTGACGCGGAGGAAGCGGCGGGCCCAGCCGTGCAGGACGCGCTCGGAGGCTTCAGACTCGCCGTGGATCCCGATCCTCACCGCGCAGAGCATGGTGTCCGTGAAGATCCACGCCCAGCCGAGCACCGTGCGCAGGAAGCGGAGGACGATCACCGCGGCCTCCGCGCCTCGCCGTACTCCTCGGCCGCTGGGAAGAGCAGCACCTCGGCGATGGTGCGCGCACCGATGAGCAGCATCAGCAGCCGATCGAAGCCGACGGCCACGCCGCCGGACTCGCCGATCCGATCGAGGGCTGCCAGGAACTTCTCATCGAGCGGGAAGACGTCGCGGTCCAGCCGCTTCCGCTCCGCCTGCTCTTGTTCCAGCCGCCGGCGTTGCTCGCGCGCGTCGGACAGCTCGGACCAGCCGTTCGCGAGCTCGAGTCCACCGGCATACAGCTCGAAGCGCTCCGCCACGCCCGGGTCGGCCGGGCTGAGGCGCGCGAGCGCAGCCTGCGATGCCGGATACTCGGTCAGGAATGTCGGCCGCTCGATGCCGAGGGCCGGCTCCACCTTTTCCAGCAGCACCTGCGTGAACAGGTCGTCCCAACCGGCGTCTACGGCAGGGCGCACGCCGCAGGCGCGCGCGGCCTGGGCGAACGCCGCCGCGTCGAGGGAAAGCGGGTCGAAGCCGGCGTACCGCGTGAACGCCTCGCGGCAGGTGAGCCGCTCGAAGGGCGGGCGCAGCGAGATCTTCCCCGAGCCGCGGCCGTGGCCCTTGCGCGCGGGCGCCTCGACGGCGCAGGCGAAGATCAGCTGCTCGAGATCCGCCATGATCGTGCCGGCGCTCCCCGGAGAGGCATAGAACTCGAG
The DNA here is from genome assembly GCA_041499865.1 of Deltaproteobacteria bacterium. Taxonomy (GTDB): domain Bacteria; phylum Myxococcota; class Myxococcia; order Myxococcales; family 40CM-4-68-19; genus 40CM-4-68-19. Next base: position 6,835 of record JBGQLA010000112.1, on the reverse strand, counting down.
CAGGGTGAACTCGGGGTTGTGGGTCCGCGAGACCTCGCCGTCGCGGAACACGCGCGCAAGCTGGTAGCAGCGCGAGAAGCCCTCACGCGCGAGCAGCCGCTTCATCGCGTACTCCGGGCTGGTGTGCAGGTGCAGCCGGCGCGCGCCTTCGACCCCGGAGGGCGGGACCGGCGGATCGGGCGTGAAGGTGGTCTCGAACGGCCGCAGGTGCGGCTCCTGGCCGGCGAACGGGACCGCGATCGGCGTCTCCACTTCGACGTAGCCGCGCTGCTCGAGCGCGTCGCGCAGCTTGCGCGCGAGCGCCGAGCGGGCGCGGGCCATGTCGGCGGTTGCGGGCACGGCTGCTACATAGCGCAAAATGCTTGCCGGAGCGGCGGTTCGGTGCGAGTGAACCCGGGTGCGGGTCCTCCTCGTCCTGATGCTCGCCCTCGGCTGCGGGCACGCCAGCAGTGCGCCGCTCGGGCGTCGTGCGCAACCGAATCCACCCTCCTCCCGCTCCGGCGGCGAGACGGCCAGGCAGATCTCCGACGAGACGCATGCGCTGCTCCGCGCGGAGGCGGAGCTGCTCTGGACGCGCTGGACGACGGGGGCCGGGCCGTTGCCCGCGAGCGCGCTCGCTGCGCATGCGCGGCTGTCACAGGGCGACGCCATCGAGATCGTGAACTCCGCCGCGGCGCGCGCGTCCGGCGACGATGCGCGCGCGTTGCGCCTGCTCTCCCAGCAGCTCGCCACGCTGGCGATCTCGCGCGAGGCCGGGGCGGAGATCGACGCGCTGGAGCGCGCCCGGGCGCAGCTCGCGTTCGCCGCGCCGGGAGAAGCTCGCGCGACGCTAGGCGAGCGCGACCTCGATCACCTGCTCCGGGACGAGCCGAGCGCGCAGAGGCGCGCCGCCATCGCGCTCTCGGAGGCGAAGGCGGCGCAACCGCTGGCGCCGCTGGCGGTCGCCCGGGACGTGGCCATCGAGGAGGCCATCGGCGCACTCGGACTGGGAAGCTGGGCGGCGGTCGAAGAGAGCACGCACGGGATGTCCGTGGCGGACCTCGAGCGCCTTGCGGAGGCGACGCTTGCGGCCACCGAGCAGGTGGGAGCGCGGGCCGTCGCGGCGGCGGCGGTCCGCAACCTCGGCATTCCCGGGGACCGGGTCCGCCGCGGCGATCTCCCCCGGTTGGCGCGCACATCGTTCGCCGATCCGCAGTTCACGGCCGGCAAGGCGTGGCCGAGCACGCGCGACTCGCTGGCGCAGGCCGGGGTGGCTCCGCCCGCCAGCCTGCGCCTCGATGCGGAGCCGTCGCCATCCAAGGGAGCGCGGCCGCTCGCGCTTCTCGTCGATCCTCCCGACGACGTCCGGCTCTCGCTCCGCCCCGCCGGCGGGTTCGAGGAGCAGCGGGCCACGTTGCACGAAGGCGCGCGCGCCGCGGCCGGCGCGCTCACCTCCGTCTCCCGCTGGGAGCTGGCGCAGCTCGGCGACGGGTCGGCAGCGGAAGCGGTCGCGCTGCTCTTCGAGGCGCTCGCGGGCACGCCGGAGTGGCTGCGCGGCACGACCGAGCTCCGCGGCGAGCCGCTCGACGACATGGTGCACACCGAAGCGACGCGCCGGCTGCTCTCGGCGCGGCGCGCGGCGGCGATGGCGCTGTTCGAGATTCGCCGGCGCCAGGGCTCGCGGACAGCGGAAGCCCAGGCGGCGCTCTATCGCGGGCTGGTCCAGCGCGCCCTCTTCTGCGTCCTCTCGGACGAGGACGCCGGAAGGTGGGCGCTGGAGGCCGACACCTTCACCCGAACCGCGCCCTCGCTGCTCGGCGCCGTGCTCGCGGCCCAACTCGAGCGCGCCTTCGGCCCGAGCTGGTGGAAGACGCCGCAGCCGGCGCTGAAGCAGGTGCTCTCCGGAGGCAGGTCCCTCACCGCCCTGGAAGCTGCAAACGCTGCCGGGCTACAGCGACTCGACCCTGCCGCGCTGGCGGCCGCCGCCGACGAGCGCCTCCGGTACTCGGCGCCGGACGCGCCGCCGCCCGCGCCCAAGCCCGACTACAAGTACATGCAGGGCGACAAGAAGAAGCGCCGCAAGAAGAAGCAATGAACTTCGGGGACTGAGTTTCGGGGACACAATACGAAATAACTCTGTTGCCCGCACGCCGCGCAAAAACAGGAATTTCGTATTGTGTCCCCGAAACTCCCCATTGTGTCCCCGAATCAGGCGCGGGGGAGGGAGAGGGTGAAGACGGAGCCGCGGGGGCCGGTTTCGCGGAGCTCGGCGTGGCCGCCGTGGAGCTCGGCCACGGCGCGGACGATGGCGAGGCCGAGGCCGGTGCCGCCGGCGCCGTGGCGGGTGGTGGCGAAGCGCTCGAAGAGGCGATCGCGGATCGCCGGGTCCACTCCGGGTCCGTGATCGCGCACCTCCGCCACGCAGAGCGGTCCGGAGCTGATCTCCAGCTCGACGCGTTCGCCTTCGGGGGAGTGCTGCACGGCATTCCCGACCAGGTTCTCCAGCGCGCGGCGCAGCCAGACCGGATCGCCGCGCACCGGCGTGGGGGCGCTGGCGTGAAGCTCGAGTCGGACCTTGCGCGCCGTGGCGGTGGGACCCTGGGCGTCGACCGCCTCCCGCGCGATCGCGCTCAGGTCCACGGGGTGGTCCTTGGGCTCGATGCCCCGCGCCTCGAGCCGGGCCAGCGAGAGCAGGTCTAGGGTGAGCTGCTGCAGCTTGTCGGCGCTCTCGCGGATTCGAAGCGCGAAGCGACGCGCGGTCGTCGGGTCGTCGGCGGCGCCCTCGGTAAGCACCTCCGCGCTCGCCCGGATGGCGGCCACCGGGTTCTTCAGCTCGTGCGACACGTCCGCCACGAACGTCTCCAGCGCGTGCCGCTCCTCCAGCTCGCGGCGCATCGACTCCAGGGCGTGCGTCAGCGCGCGCACTTCCCTCCCGCGCGGCTCGGGGAGCGGCGCCTGCCGCTCGCCGGCCGCGACCCGCTCGGCGGCCCGCGTGAGCCGCTCGATGGGTCCCGCTACCGCGCCCCCGATCACCATCGCCAGCGCCGCCGAGGCCACCGCGAACATCAGGGCGAGCAGCGCCACCTTGGCAGCGACGTCGCTCATCAGCTGCACCATCCCGAAGGTCGCCTTGCGGACGCGCACGCGGCCGCCGCCCGCCACCGGCGCCTCGGCCGACACGCGCGCCACGCCGATGTGCGCATCGCCGGACTCGAGCACCACGCGCCCTTGCGCATCGAGCAGCGCCACGTCCGTATCGATCGCGCTGCGGGTGAACGCCTGCAGGATCGGCCGGAGCGCATCGGAGGGAGTGCGCGCCGCCAGCTCGGCGATGGCGCGCGCCTCGTCCTCGGCGGCGCGGATGGCGAAGAGCGAAGCGCGGGCGGTGAAGCGGTCGATCACGATCACCGCGAACATCGCCGAGAGCAGGAGCGTGGTCGCCGCCAGGGGAATGAACACCTGAAGCCGCAAGGACAGCCCGGTGCGCCTCGCCTCGAGGAGGCGCGCGACCGTTGCACCGACCCCGATGAGGAAGAGCAGCGCGAGCGCGAGCAGCAGCTCCGGCCTACCCATCGCGCAGACGGTATCCCACCCCGCGCACCGTCTCCAAGACGCGCGGGTCCCCTCCCGCCTCTTCCAGCTTCCGGCGCAGCGCCTTCACGTGCACGTCGACGGTCCGGTCGCCCACCACCACGTCGCTCCCCCACACGGAGTCGAGGATCTGGCTGCGCTCGAAGACACGCCCCGGGCTGCGGAGGAAGAGCGCCAGGAGGTTGAACTCGGTCCGGGAAAGCGCCAGCTCCTGCTCGCCGACCGAAGCCTTGCGCGTGCGCGGGTCGAGCGACAGCGTTCCCACCCGCAGCGCCGTCTCTTCCGCCTGCGGCGCCGCCTTGGCCGCGCGGCGCAGCACGGCGCGGACGCGAGCCGCGACCTCGCGCGGGGAAAAAGGCTTGAGCACGTAGTCGTCGGCCCCGAGCTCCAGCCCGACCACCCGATCGGTCTCTTCGTCGCGGCTGGTGAGGACGATGACGGGAACGTCGCTGCGCACGCGCAGCGAGCGGAGGAAGTCGAGTCCGTTCCCGTCCGGCAGCACGAGATCGAGGATCACCAGATCGGCCTCGGCCGCCAGAGGGCGCGCCTCGCGCAGCGAAGCGGCCTCGGACACGTCGAATCCGTCGCGGCGCAGCGCGTAGGCGAGGCTCTCACGGATGGCGGGCTCGTCGTCGACGAGAAGGATGGCGGGCATGTCAGGGGGGCGCGCCCATCGGGCCGGTGGCCTTGTCGGGCTGGACCTCGGGAGCCTGCTGCTGCTTCTCGTCCGGCCTCTCGACCACCGCGAGCGCGAACTTGTTGTTGCGCGATTCCACCACCTTCATGCGGGCCGTGCCCAGCGCCTGGCGCAACCCGTTGACGCGCGACTGCTCGACCAGGAACCACTTCCGCTGCCCGGGGCCGTTCATGAACTCGGCGAGGGTGGTGTTCGGCGCTCCGGGCCGGCCCACCTGCCGCACTGTGTTGCGCGAGTAGAACGTCTCTCCGCGCCAGTTCATCTGGTATGCGGCGATGGGCTCGTCCGGTGTGCTCTGGTGGTAGTACTCCCAGAAGAGGTCGCGCTGCGTCCAGTGCGGCGAGAGCCGCCGCCAGTGGAACCAGCCGCAGAACACCGCGAAGCCGAGCGCCAGGGCAACCAGCGCGAAGACCGCGACGTTGCGGTCCTGCGGGGACTCTGGAGCGGTCAGCGGCCCCCCCGCCATGCGCTCCCGCCGGCGGGCGCGAAGCTCGCGGCGCCTCTCTGGCGAGCGCAATGCGCGCAGCCACAGCCAGAGCTGCACCAGGCGGTCGAAGAGCCACGGCGAGATCGCCACCGCCGCTGCGGCGTAGAAGAGCACCGCGAAGATCTGGCGCGGGTTCGTCTCCCGGTCCGGGTACGGCCGGTCGTAGTTGTAGACGAACATGTCGGTGAGGTGCTTGGGCGTCATCGCCAGATCGTGCGCCACCAGAGCGTACAGCAGGCCACCGGCGAAGAGCGTGCCCGCGTGTGCCCGCAGCCCGTCGGCGAGCACCTGCTCCAGCCAGATCGCGCAGAAGAAGAGCAGCGGCGCGAGGACGGGGAGCGCGTAGTGATGGAACTTGGTAACGGAGAACGCGAACACCGCGAAGCCGATCAGGAACCAGAAGAGCAGGAAGAGCATCGCCCGGTCGCGTGCGCTCTGCGGCCGCAGCCGCACCCGGGCGAGGACGGCGGCGGCGCCCGGGAATGCGAACACCCAGGGGAAGCAGTCGTAGCCGATCTGCTCCACGAAGTAGGTGAACGTCCCGCCGGGCGTGGTGGTGTGGACGCCGAGGGCGAGGCGCTTGAAATGATCGTGGACGATGAACCGCTCGAAGAACGTCTTGCCCTCGTCGTCGCGCCCGTCGAAGGCGAACATGGTGCCGTACCAGGGGGCGCAGATGGCGAGGACGATCAGCGATCCGGCGGCGATGTGCAGGCGGCGGAGGCGATACCATTCGCCGGTGACCACGCAGTAGAAGAACGCCACCGCTCCGGGGAGGGCGAAGCCGAGCAGACCCTTGGAGAGCGTGGCGAACCCGACGAAGCAATAGAACGCCGCGGCCCAGCCATCGTTGGGTTCCTCGTCCACGAACAGCACGATCATCAGGCAGGCCATCGCCCCTTCGAGGAGGCCGACGAACACCGGGTCCGGCACGGCCTGGCGAGCGAGGAACACGAAGAGCGGGCTGGTGAGGATGGCCAGCGTCCCCAGCACGGCGCTGCGCCGGCTGAGGAGCCGGTTCGCCATGATGAACAGCAGCACCGCGCCGAGCGCGGTGATGGCGGCGTACGGCAGCCGCACGCACCATTCGGTGTAGATGCCGGTCCAGCGGTCCGGGCCGTTGGTGTTCGCCACCAGCATGCCGGAGGCCATCAGCCAGAGGTCGAGGGCGGGCTTGGAGAAGAACCAGGTCGATTCCCACCAGGGATGGATGTAGTCGCCGCGGGCGATCATCTCCCGCGCCGCCTCGCCGTAGTGCGGCTCCCAGGGATCCCAGAACCCCGTCGCGCCCAGCCAGGGCACGAAGAGGAACGCGGCGAGCGCGGTGAATCCGATCGCGAGGCGGCGCTCGGCGCTCAGCGGCCCGAGCCACCGCAGCCAGGGGATCTCGCGCATGAACCTCGGAAGCGTGTCGCCCCAGTCGGCGGCGGGCGGCGGCGTTTCGAGGGCTGTCTGCGTTCGCGCCATCGAGTCCCGCGCCCGTAACACGCAGGGGCGCGAGCGGCAAGCTCAGCGCTTCTTTCGAGGCCAGGAAAACGTCGCCGCCATGCGCTCGATCAGCGAGGTGCTTCCGCCCGCGGGCTGCAGGACGACCAGCGCGACGGGCGAATTCTCCCGCTGCATGCAGGCGGCGCTCACCTCCGCCTGGCCGTACTCGCCGTCGATGGTCCCGTCGACGCGCAGGCCGCCGGGGACGCCGCGCATCGCGGACGGCTGGCCGAGCTGAAGCTGCTTGAAGTGGCCGAGGTCCCCGAGCCGCCAGAGATCGTCCTCGATCGCGGTCCGCACCACGCGGTCGCAGGCGCACTCGCGCCCGCGGCATGCGGGAGCCTGGACCAGCGTCGCCGAGCTGCGGAACGCGCCGGTGAGGCCGTTCGAATACGAGACGGTGGTGAGCGAGCTCGCCGCGCGCCGCCAGCCGAGCGGGATCTTCGCTTCCAGCGCCGCGGGGCCTTCGCGCAGCGGACCCAAGGCTGGCAGGGCCGGGGCCAGCAACATCCCGATCGCCAGCGTGCCGAGAAGCGCCCCCGCCGCGGCCGCCAGCCGGCGCCCCGCCGCGTCGCCGGGCCACCGGCGCGGAG
>JBGQLA010000111.1:0-12691 GCA_041499865.1 Deltaproteobacteria bacterium | reverse complement strand
CCGAGGATCGCGTCGGTGGGAAGCGCCTCGCTCGGCGGCTCTTCCTCGGCCGCCGCGCCGCCTTCGGCGCTCCAGGGCTGCCCGCCTTCCGCGGTCGACCATCCGGCGCTGGTGGAGGGCTCCTCCATGCTCCAGCCATCCCCGGGCGTCGAGGACGGCCACGCGCTCGGAACCTCACCGGCCGGCTGCGCGACGGCCCAGCTCGCTTCGTCCGTCTTGAGCGGAGTCCCCCAGCCCTGCTCCTCGGGCGCCGCGCGCTCCAACTGCGGCCACCCGGCTTCGGCAGGTGCCGCATCCGCGAGAACGTCCCGCGCCGGCTCGTCCCAGGTTGCGCCGCCCGTCGCTTGCGACGGCGCGCCTTCCGCCGTGGGCTGCAGGTCCGACGCGTTGCCAGCCTGCTCCGCTCCTTCGTGCGCGAGGCTGGCGGAGACCAGCCCTTCGATCGTGTCGGCCGCGCTGCCCTCGCCGGCGACCTCTTCCTGGCCGGCGACCACATCCCCGAACTGCGAGTGCGCCGCGATCGGCTCCAGGCCCATGTCGTCGGCGTCGTCCTCGGGCAAATCGACCGCGACCGGCGCGAGCGGAACCGGTGGAGCAGCAGCCGCCGCTTCGGCGTGCGGAGCCTGCTCGGTCTTCTGCGGCGGCGACGCAGGCTTCGCCGGCGGAACGGGAGTGGGGGGTGCGAACGGCGAGGGCCGCGGCGCGGGCGGCGCAGCCACACCGGCGGGCTGCGGCTCGATCCGCTTCGGGAACCCCGCGACGGCGGCGGCTCCCGCTGCGGCGGCAGGCGATCCAGGCGGACGCGCCACCTTGTCGGTGGCCTCCTTCTTTACCTCGGTCGCGCCGTAGTTCGCCTGGATGGCGGAGACGATCTCGCCGTCGGAGGCGAGCAGCGGCTTGATGCGCTTGCCGGTGTGGAACGCGAGCTGATCCACCGCCGAGAGATCGGTGGGATCGCTCATGGCGATGGAGATCACCTCGCTCCGGCCCGCGCCGCTCACGTGGTAGGGAAAGACGTGCAGCTTCTCGGCGATCTGCTTGCTGACGAGCTTCACCGCGCGGGGATCGATCTTCGTCTCGCCCAGCTTCACCCGCTCCATGTTCAGGTGCTGGGCGAGCGCCGAGACCAGCTGCTCCTCGCCGCAGAAGCCCTTCTGCACGAGGATGGCGCCCAGCTTGCCGCCCCATTGCCGCTGGTGGCCCAGCGCGCTCTGCAGCTGGTGATCGTCGATCACTTTCAGTTCGGTGAGCAGCTGTCCAAGTCGCTTGCGCGGCGGCATGGTCTCCGTCCTTACCGCTTCACGCGGGCGAGGTACTCGTCGCGGGAAAAGACACCCTTCTCGATCAGCAGCTCCACCATCGCCTTCAGCGCGGCCACCGACCGGCGCTGCGTCTCCTCCACGCCGCGCAGCACCTCCACCGCGCTCTGGCGCGCCGGAGACGGGGCGGGCTGACGCGCGGCCTTCGCGGCCACGGTCTTGGCGAGGTTCCGGGTGGTCTCGAACCCGACCACCGTGTTCCCGGCGTTGTTGATGATCCGCATGCGCCCGGACTGCTCGGTGTCGCCGGCGAGCAGTTCCTCGCCGCGATACCAGCGGGAGATGGCGTGGCGGATGGCGCTCGCTCCCGCGAGCTGGGTCTCGATCTTCCGCCCGCCGGTGAGCGACACCAGGTGATCGGTGGCGCTGATGTTCAGCGGATCGCTCATCGCCACCACCAGCGTCCGCCCCTGGTCCTTGAGCCCCACCGGGACCAGGCCGAACTCCTCCGCGGTATCCGCCGGGACCACCGAGAGCGCGCCCTTGTCGCCTTCGCCGGTGAGGTCGGCGCGGGCGATCCCGGTCTGTTTCGAGAGGGCGCGGACCAGGACCTCCTCGGTGAGGAACTCCATGCGGACGAGGATGTCCCCGAGCTTGCCGCCCCACTGCTGCTGCTCGGCCAGCGCGGCCTTGAGCTGCAGCTCGGTGATCACGCCTGCCTTGACGAGCAGGTCGCCGATCTTGATCCGCATGCCCACATCCTAGTGGAACGTGCGAGGTAGCAGCAACTTCCTGTATTTACCCGATCATTGCACTTCTTCGACGCGCATTCCAGGCGGAACTCCGAGGAGAAACGCGCCGGACGGGGGCGGTTTTCCCGCGAGCACGTTCCGCAGCCGCAGGTCGACCTTGATCCTGCCCGGCGGCGCATCCAGATGCAGCAGCCGCGGCACCTGGGCGCCGGACGCGTCCTCGTGCTCGTCGAGGCCGGCCGACCAGAGCAGGTGATCGCGCGCATCGAAGCGGCGCACCTCCACCACCCGCAGGTCGCTGCCCAGCAGCACTTCCTGCCGCATTCGCGGGGAAACGATCACCAGCCGGTACCCATCGCCGTGCCGCGCCGCGCCGTCCGGCCGCGAGTCCGGCAACTCGGGGATGTCGCCGGTGATCAGCGAGACGATCTCGTCGTCGCGCAGGGGCGCCGGGATCAGGCGGCTCAGGTTCTCCGGCGTCGAGGGCCCGCGGTAGAAGACGTTGTTGCGCAGATCGAGCAGCGCGAACGCCCCCTGGTCCGCGACCAGAACGGCGGCGGGATCGCCGATCGGGGTGATCGCCTCCATGCGGATGGACGCCGGCCGCCTCACCGAGATGTGCAGCGCGTACCGGCCGCCGTTCTCGGGGGCTTCGACGAAGGCCTTGGCGTCGCAGGAGAGCGTCTCCGGAACGCCGTGGGCCTTCTTCGCCTGGATGTAGAGCGCTCCCGGATCCGGCGGCGGGCCGGAGATGATCGGCGTTGTGGGGCACGCGGTCGAGAGCAGGAGGAGGGGGAGCGTGAGCCGGAGCGCGCTCATTGCTTGTACGTCTGGGGCCCGGACTTTGTGGTCGGATTGCGCAGCTCGTCCAGCTCCAGCTTCACCGCGGTGAGCGCCTCGTTGGTGCTGCGCAGCCGCTCGCTCATCACCTGCGCGAAGCTCCAGAGCAGCTTGATGGCGAGCAGCGACTCGCGCCGCATCAGCTTGAGCAGGCTGTCCCGATCGATGGAGATGGCCGAGGTGTCCTCCGCCGCGATCACCGTGGCGCTGCGCGGCGCGCGATCGACCAGCCCCATCTCGCCGAAGTGCCCTCCGCCGCTGAGCTGCGCGATCCGGTGCCCGCTCTTCAGCACGTCCACCTTGCCGCGGAAGAGGACGAACATCTCGTTCCCGCCCTCTCCCTCGTTGATGATGTGCTGGCCCTTCTCGAACTGGCGCCCGCGCGCGATGCCGAGCAGCGCGAGCAGCTCCTTGTAGGTCATGTGCTGGAAGAGCGGGATCCGGCGCAGCGTCTCCGTCTTCCCTTCCACCTCGTTCGCCTCGGCGGCGTCCCCGCCGTTCTCCACCGAGACGCAGACGGCGGTGACGTTGTCCTTGCCGCCGCGCTCCAGGGCGAGATCGACCAGCAGGTCCGCGAGCTTCGTCCGGTCCTGCTCGAACACCTGCGCGAGCTCCTCGTCGGGCAGGTATCCGTGCAGGCCGTCGGAGCAGAGGACGAAGAGATCGCCGGGCAGGATGTCGGCGACGAGCGTGTCCACCGCCACCTGCGGCTGGATGCCCACCGCGCGGGTGATCACGTTCCTGTTCTCGCCGCTGCCCGCCTGCTCGCGGGTGATCAGGCCCCGCTTGATCTGCTCCTGGATGAAGGTGTGGTCCTCGGTGAGCTGGTGGGCGCGCCCGTTGCGGTGCAGGTACACGCGGCTGTCGCCGACGTGCCCGACCACCGCTTTCTTTCCCGCGACCAGGAGCGCCACCACCGTGGTGCCCATGCCCCGCTTGCCCAGGTCCGTGCCCGCCGTCGCATAGATGTCGGCGCTGGCCTTGAGGATGGCCTTCTCCATCAGCTGCGCGACCTGCTCGCGGGCCTCGACGGTGGGAGTGCGGGCGAAGCCTTCCAGCAGCGGCTTGCCCTCGATCAGCGCCTCGTGGATGGACTTGATCGCCTGCGCGCTGGCCACCTCGCCCGCGGCGTGCCCGCCCATCCCGTCGGCGACGATGTAGAGCCCGAGCGCGTCGTCGGCGAGGAACGAGTCCTCGTTGTGCTTGCGCTTGCGCCCGATGTCGGTGCGCGCGCTGGAGCGAAAGGCGGCCATGGGCTGCGCACTGTAGCCGGTGATCGCAGGAGCGCACCAGACCCGATTGCTCACCCGATCGCGACGTGCTAACCGGGGCCGCTCCCATGTCCCAGAGCCAGCTTCGCGCCTACGTCTTCCTCGATTCGCTGCAGCCGCAGCTCGCCGCCCACATCTGCACCACCTGCCGGGGATATTTCCCCGTTCCCTACGTGGCCTCGCTGTTCGTCGAGATCGCGCCCGGGATGGCCATCCACCAGGCGATCGACGCCGCGTTGAAGAACACCTCTGTGCATCCGGCGACGCTGGTGGTGGAGCGCGCGTTCGGGATGCTGGAGGTGCACCACGAGGACAAGGGAGAGGTGCGCTCCGCCGGCGACGCCGTCCTTCGCCATCTCGGGGCGAAGGAGGAGGACCGGGCGAAGCCGAAGGTGGTCTCGAACACCATCATCCGGGCCATCGAGCCGATGCACGCGATGATCATCGACAAGATCCGCTTCGGCTCGATGATCGAGCCCGGCCAGTCGCTCTTCATCCTGGAGACGGAGCCCGCCGCGTACGCGGTGCTTGCGGCGAACGAGGCGGAGAAGGCGGCGGACGTGCGCCTGATCGACGTCACTCCCTTCGGCGCGTTCGGCCGGCTCTACATGGCCGGCGACGAGGCGCAGATCGACAGCGCCGCGGCCGCCGCGACGGCTGCGCTGCAGGCGATCAGCGGGAAGGAAGTTCGTAGCGACGCGCGGTCTTGAGCGATAGAGTCCGCGCGCTCTCATCTCCCTGGAGGCACCGCATGACGCGCACCTGCGCGCTGTTCGCTGCTGGATCGCTGCTCACCTCGTTCGCCGCCGCCGCCGACCTTCCCAATGCCGGGCCCGGCGCTCCCGGCCACTGGTCCGTGGTGACCGGGGAGACCGTGAGCCCCGACCGGGACGCCATCGGCCTCGAGCTGGGCTGGCCAGGGGCGAGCTTCTCGTACCTGCACGGCACCTCGGACCGCAGCGACCTCGCGATCAAGGTCGACCTGCTCTACGGCTTCGAGAACACCACGAACACCGTGTTCGGCGCCGGCGCCGACCTGCCCTTCCGGCTGGTGGTCAGCCGCAGCGGGAAAATCTCCCTGCTCCTGCAGATCGAGCCCGGGCTGCGGCTCTACACCCGGAACGGGACCAGCGACTTCATGACCCGCTTCCCGGTCAGTGGCGTCCTCGGCATCCAGGCGACGCCCGAGCTGCGCCTCGCGGCGACGGCGGGCCTGACCCTGGCGGTGAACTGGACCCACACCGCGTTCTTCGAGATCGGGCCGCAGTTCGGGATCGGGGTGGAGTACTTCGTCGACAAGAACCTCCTCGTCGGACTGAGCGGGAAGTTCGGCCCGCAGTTCTACACGTACTCGGCGAGTCCGACGGATTTCGCCTTCACCACGCAGGTGGTGGTGGGCTACCGGATGTAGGGAGCGCCTCCGCCTCCGATTGCCACCGTTCCGCCCGGCGTGCTATCGCCGCTCAACGTTTCCGAGCGGGAGAGTGCATGTCAGACGCGCTGGGGATGATCGAGACCAAGGGCTTCGTGGGAATGGTCGAAGCCGCCGACGCGATGGTCAAGGCCGCGAAGGTGGAGCTGGTCGGTTACGAGAAGATCGGCGGCGGCTACGTCACCGCCATCGTGCGCGGAGACGTGGCGGCGGTGAAGGCCGCCACCGAGGCCGGCGCGCGCGGCGCCGAGCGCGTGGGCCAGTTGGTCAGCGTGCACGTGATCCCCCGGCCGCACGCGAACATCGACCTGGCGCTGCCGCTCGGCCGCGGCGACGAGGCCCGCCGCGAGCTGGGCGCCGGCAACCCTCCGGCCACCACCAAGCGCTAGCCCGGAGAGAGGCGATGCTGATCGGGCGCGTGGTCGGCACGGTGGTCTCGACCAACAAGGAGCAGGAGCTCCTGGGGTTGAAGCTGTTGCTGGTCCGCGGCGCCGACGTGGAGGGAAAGGCCACCGGCTCCTTGGTGGTGGCCATCGACGCGGTCGGGGCTGGCGTCGGGGAGGTGGTGCTCTATGCCAGCGGTTCCTCGGCGCGGCAGACGCAGGTGACGAAGGATCGGCCGGTCGACGCCACCATCATGGCCATCGTCGACTCCATCGAGCACGAAGGCCGGCAGACCTACACCAAGTAAATGCTGCCTCCCGACCAGATCGAACGCCTCGTCGACAAGGTGGTGGAGAAGCTGCGCGCCGGCGAGACGCGGCCGGCCGCTCCGGCGCAGCTGCGCGGCTCCGCGCCGGGCGTCTTCGACGATCCGGATCGCGCGGTGGCGGCGGCGAACGAGGCCTACGCCCGATGGCGGGAGACGTCGCTGGAGACGCGGGGCGCCTGCATCGGCGCGGTGCGAAGGGCCTGCCTTGGCCACCTCGAGGAGATTGCCCGGCGGGCGGTCGCCGAGACGGGGCTGGGAAGGGTCGAGCACAAGATCGTCAAGAACCGCGTCGCCATCGAGAAGACGCCGGGGCTCGAGATCCTGGAGACGCAGGCGTTCAGCGGCGACGACGGCCTCACCCTCCACGAACGAGCGCCGTTCGGGACCCTCCTGTCGGTCACGCCTTCCACCAACCCGACCGAGACCATCATCAACAACGCGATCGGGATGATCGCCGCCGGCAACAGCGCGGTGTTCAACGTGCACCCGGCGGCGAAGCAGATCTCCCGCGCGGTGATCGGCTGGATGAACGAAGCGATCGTGGCGAACGGCGGGCCTGCGAACGTGGTGGCCTGCGTTGCCGACCCGACGATCGGGAGCGCCCAGGCGCTGATGAAGCACCCGGGCATCCAGATGGTGGTGGTGACCGGCGGCGGCGCGGTGGTGAAGGAGGCGATGCGCTGCGGCAAGCGCGCCGTCTGCGCCGGCCCGGGGAATCCGCCGGTGGTGGTGGACGAGACCGCCGACCTGGCGCAGGCCGGCCGCGACGTGGTCCTCGGCGCGGCGATGGACAACAACATCATCTGCATCGTGGAGAAGGAGCTCTTCGCCGTCCGCTCCATCGCGGACGCCCTCAAGCGGGAGATGCTGCGCAACGGCGCCTTCGAGGTGGACGGCGCGGCGCTGGGCCGGCTGGAGAAGACCATCGTCGGCCGCGACGGGCAGGTGAACCGCGACTTCGTCGGCAAGGACGCCCGCCGGATCGCCGAGGCCGCCGGGATCCGGGTGGAGGGCGATCCGCCGCTGCTGCTGGCGGAGGTTGCGGCATCGCACCCGTTCGTGCAGCTCGAGTTGCTCATGCCGGTGCTCCCGATGGTGCGCGTGCAGGACGTGGGCGCCGCCATCGCCGAGGCGGTGAAGGCGGAGCACGGGTTCTTCCACACCGCGGTGATGCACTCCCGCAGCATCGACAACCTCCACCAGATGGCGCGAGCGGTGAACACCTCGCTGTTCGTGAAGAACGCGCCTTCGTACGCCGGGCTGGGTGTGGGCGGCGAGGGCTACACGGCGTGGACCATCGCCGGGTCGTCGGGCGACGGCCTGACCACGGCGCGCACCTTCACCCGCGAGCGGCGCTGCACGCTCAAGGACAAGTTCCGCATTGTCTGACGCGCTCGCGCTGCTGGAGGTGTCGTCGCTCGCGCGGGGCGTGGTCGTGGCGGATGCCGTGGCCAAGCGCGCCGCCGTGGAGCTTCTCGAGTGCGGCCCCGTCAGCCCCGGGAAGTACCTGGTCCTGTTCGCGGGAGGTGTCGCGGAGGTGGAGGAGTCGGCGGCCGCCGGCGCCGCCGCCGCCGGCGAGCTCCTGGTCGACAAGCTGCTGTTGCCGCAGGCGCACGCCGAGGTGCTCCCTGCGATCCGCGCCGGAGCCCGCGGGTTCGCGCACGCCGCCCGCTCCGACCCCGCGGGCATCGTCGAGCTGGTCTCGGTGGCGGCCGCGCTGCGCGCCGCCGACGCGGCCTGCAAGGCGGCGGCGGTGCGGCTTCAATTTCTCCATCTTGCCCGGGGGATCGGCGGAAAAGGCTGGTTCGTGGTGCGGGGCGATCTGCACTCCGTCGAGGCCGCCGTGCTCGCGGCCACGCAGGCCGCGGGAGAGGGTCTGCTCGCCGGAGTGGAGATCGTCGCCGCCCCCCATGCGGACCTGGCCGGCCGGGCGCTCTGAGGCGCCCGGATTGAACAACCGGCGGACCCGCCGTAGGCTCGGCCCGTGGAGAAGCCCGCGACGCTGTTGAAGGTCCGCTTCGGCGAGGTGCCTCAGCTGCAGAAGCACCTCCACGTCGTCGAGGGCCGCACGGTGTTCTTCTTCCGCGAGCCCGCCGCCCGCCTGGTCGGCGCCGAACGCGTGATCGTCGAGTTCTCGCTGGCCAGCAGCGAGCAGGTGAGCACCCTGCGCGGATCAGTCCTCGGCCGGGTGAACGGCGAAGGCGGCCAGATCGGCGCCTGGATCGAGTTCCCCGACGCGAAGCTTGCCAGGCGCCTGGAACGCGGGGCCACCGCGCTGGGGATGCGCCAGCACCAGCGCGTCACCTGCGACCTCTTGATCGAGGTGAAGCAGGGCCGGCACGCCTTCCTGGCGCGGATGATGGACGTGAGCATGGGCGGAGCGCGCATCCTCGGCGCCACCGCCCCGCGCGTGGGCGCGATGCCGCTGCGGCAAGGGGCGACCGTCGAATTGCGCATCATGGGCAATGTGGCGCCCTTCCCCTCCGACCTCGGCCGCGCCGAAGTGGCGCGGATGGACGCGCAGACCGGCGAGCTCGCGGTGCGCTGGGTGCGCAGCGATCCGGTGGTGCGGCTGGCATCGATGAAGCTGATCGACGCGGCCCGCTCCGCGTGGGTCCAGGCGCAGCAGATGGTGCACGCCCCGGCCTGCTGCCAGAACGGGGGCGTACTGGATCCCCCGACACCGCTCTTGAAGCGGCGGCTCTAGGAAGCCGGGCCGTGCGCGGAACCAGCCCACTCGGGCTCTTCTCGATGCTCTGGGCCGCCGCGGCCGCGCTGCATCATCTCGAGGCTCGGCCGCTGGCGGGACTGCCGATCCATCCGTTCGTGATCCTGCTCCTGGTCTTCCCGGGCCGTCTCTGGGCGATCGCCGTCTTTGCGCTGTCGCACGCCTCCCTGATCGCCCTCGATCTCCCGTCGGCGGCAAACCACTCCGTGCTCGCGCTGCTGGTGGATGGCCTGCTGCTGATCGGCTGCGCGCACGTGGCGCTCCGGGGCGGCGATGCGGCCTCGCGCCCCGTCCGGCTCTGGTCCGCGCTGCGAGGACCGGTCCGGGCGACGACGGCCGCCGTCTACTTCTTCGCCATCTTCCACAAGCGGGCGGTCGACGAGGACCGGGTCCCCTCTTCCTGCCGCTGGTGAACACGAGCCGCTGAGCGTGAGTGGCGCCGCGGTGGCGCTACGTCGCGATCGCTCGCGGCCCGGCCGCCAGGGGCGTTTGCGCCCATCTCCGTCCGGCATGCGGACTGCTTTAGCTGGCTGCGAGCAGTCCAACCGCCCGACCCAGGGGGATGCCATGAAAGCGAAGTGGAAGATCGTGATTCCCGTCCTGACCGCTCTCGCAGCCGCATGCGGACAGGACGTCGAGCAGCGCAACGCTCAGGCCGTGGAGTGTTCGCTGAGGGTTCCCGCCAACGCCGATGCCATCCGCGTCGCGCTGCAGCAGATCGCCGACGGAACGCTCGATCCCTGCTCGGGAGCGCTGACGCAGGCGAGTCAGTACTCCGCGGAGCTGGGCCACATCGATCAGGAGGACGGGTCGGACGCGTGGGTCCGCATGGTGTTCGTGATGCGGCTCCGCCATCCTTCGGATCCCCGCACCGTACGGCCCTGAAGGCGGCCGGCGCGGCGCATTCGGGCCGCGCTGCCGGCTGCCCGGTGATGCACGTCGTCGCTTCTTTCGGGATGCGCCGGGTGGCCCCATCGGATAAAGGGGCCGCCATGAACGCCATGGAAGCGCTGGAGAAGCTCAGGCAGGGCAACGCGCGCTTCCTCAACAACGTGCGCGGGGCGGAGCCCATCCTCAGCCAGGTGCGGCGGGCGGACTTCGTGCACGGCCAGAACCCGTTCGCGGTGATCCTCGGGTGCTCGGACTCGCGCGTTCCCGCCGAGATCATCTTCGATCAGGGCCTGGGCGACCTGTTCGTGATCCGGGTCGCCGGCAACGTGGTCGCGCCCTCGCAGGTGGGCAGCGTGGAGTTCGCCGTCGAGAGGTTCGAGACTCCGCTCGTGGTCGTGCTCGGCCACACCTCCTGCGGCGGCGTGGGCGCGACGCTGGACGTGCTGCTGAACCGCGCCAAGCCGGGGTCCCGCGGGCTGATGTCGATCGTCGACCGGATCCGGCCCGCGATCGAGCCGCTGCTCCAGACCGGGCTGGCCAACCAGCCCGACGAGCTGATGCGCGTGTCCATCCGCGCCAACGTGCGGGCCTCGGCCAACCATCTGCGCCACGGCTCGGAGATCGTCGAGCGGATGATCGCTGAGCGCGGCCTCGCGGTGGTGGGCGCCGTCTACGATCTCGGCTCGGGCGCCGTGGAATTCTTCGACGGCTTGGCGGGCTCGCCGTCCTGAGGCCGACGGACCAGGGTCGCAGGCGTGCAGCCGAACGGCCAGCCACGTCGGAAGGTGCTACAACGCCGCCGATGGCACACCTCCACACCTGCATGCTCTGCGAGGCGGTGTGCGGGCTCGCGGTCGAGATGGACGGTGGGTCCGTGCGCGCCGTCCGCGGCGATCCCGACGATCCCTTCAGCCGCGGCCATATCTGTCCCAAGGCCGCCGCCATCCCCGACGTGCAGGACGATCCGGATCGCATCCGCGAGCCGCAGCGCCGCGCCGGCAACCGGTGGGAGCCGATCTCCTGGAAGGCCGCGCTCGAGGAGGCCGGCGCGCGCATCGCCGAGGTGCAGCGAAAGCATGGGCGTGGCGCGGTGGGCGTGTACCTGGGCAATCCCACCGTGCACTCCTATTCCGCCTTCCTCGGCGTGCCCTTCTTCTCGCGGGCGCTGGGAACGCGGGCGCGCTTCTCCGCGACCTCGGTCGATCAGCTTCCGCAGATGCTCGCCGCGCTGCAGATGTTCGGGCACCAGTTCCTGCTCCCGATCCCCGACGTCGATCGCACCAGCTTCTTCCTCATGCTGGGCGCGAACCCGCTCGCCTCGAACGGCAGCCTGATGACGGCGGGCGGCATCTCGCGGCGGCTCGCCGGGTTGCGCGAGCGCGGGGGCAAGCTGGTGGTGGTCGACCCGCGGCGCACCGAGACGGCCGCGATCGCCGACCAGCACTTGCCCATCCGTCCGGGCACCGATGCGCTCCTCCTGCTCGCGCTGCTCCAGGTGATCTTCGAGGAACGCCGGGAGCGTCCGCCATTGCAGGCCGACGGGCTCCCGCTCCTGCGCGAGGCCGCCGCGCGCTTTCCGCCCGCGCGCGTCGCGAGCAGCACCGGCATCCCCGCCGGGACCATCCGCGAGCTGGCCCGCGCCTTCGCCTCGGCGCCGTCGGCCGTCGCCTACGGGCGCGTCGGCGCCAGCACGCAGGAGTTCGGCGCGCTCGCTTCCTGGCTGCTGATCGCCCTCAACGCGGTCACCGGGAACCTCGACCGCGAGGGCGGGTTCATGTTCACCATGCCCGCCGCGGACATCGTCGGACTCTCTTCGCGGATGAATGACCGCGGCCACTTCGGGCTCTGGAAGAGCCGGGTCCGCGGCCTGCCCGAGTTCGGCGGCGAGCTGCCGGTCGCGACGATGGCGGAGGAGATGGAGACGGAAGGCGAGGGCCGCATCCGCGCGCTCGTCACCGTCGCCGGCAACCCGGTGCTCTCCACTCCCAACGGCGCGCGCCTCGATCGCGCGCTCTCCGGACTCGAGTACATGGTCTCGATCGACCTGTACCGCAACGAGACCACGCGGCACGCGAACCTCATCCTGCCCACCAGCTTCGGATTCGAGCGCGATCACTACGATCTGATTTTCTACGCGCTGGCGGTGCGCAATGCCGCGCGGTACGTGAAGGCGCTGGTGCCGCCGCCGCCGGGCGTGCGTGGCGACTTCAACGTGCTGCTCGATCTGGCGCTCAGCATCCTCCGCCACGGCGGTGGGCGGGGCGGGATCCGCCGGACCGCCACGCTCCGGGCGATGCGGCTGCTCGGGGAGCGGAGGCTGCTCGATCTGCTGCTCCGGTTCGGACCGCACAAGCTGTCGCTCCGGAAGCTCCTGGCGAGCCCGCACGGCATCGACCTCGGGCCGCTGCGGCCACAGCTCGCGGCGCGGCTCGGGACACGGCGGATGCAGCTGGCGCCGGCGATCTACCTGCGCGCTCTGGACCGGCTGGAAGCGACTCTGACGCGGCCGCCTGCTCCCGATGGGCTGGTGCTGATCGGGCGGCGCATGCTGCGCAGCAACAACTCCTGGATGCACAACAGCCTGCGGTTGGTGAAAGGTCCGCCGGGATGGACGCTCCTCATCCATCCCGAGGACGCCGCGGCGCGAGGCCTGGTCGCCGGCGAGCGGGCCCGGGTGACCTCGCGCGCCGGCGCAGTCGAAGCGCCGGTCGGCCTGACCGACGAGATGGCCCGCGGCGTGGTGAGCCTGCCGCACGGCTGGGGTCACGGTCGCGCTGGCGCGTCGCTTTCGGTGGCCGCGGCGCAT
>JBGQLA010000110.1:0-12853 GCA_041499865.1 Deltaproteobacteria bacterium | reverse complement strand
GGATCGCACTCCCACGGCGCGATCGCGCCGCGGCCGATCTCGACGAAGCCCATCTCCGCCACGCTTGCGTCATCGGGCCGGATCGGCTCTGCCCGCGCGTCGATGCCGCGCGGCGCCCCGTGCTCCGGGACCGTGCAGCGCGGCGCATCCTGCGACGGCGACAGCGCGCGCGGCGCTCCGTCCGCGCCGACGAAGTCGACCTCCGTGAGCAGCGTCGCCATCACCTCGCCGCTCAGGCTGTGGCGGACCTCTCCGTACAGCGTGAGCTTGTGGGCATCGCTCGCCGCCAGCCCCGCGTGGACGGTCAGCGGCGTCGCAGGCCGCGCCTCCTTGAGGAAGCGGACGTGCTGGGCGCGGATGCGCGGACGCGCACCCTTCTTCTCCAGCAGAAGCGCCGGGAGCCCGATCGCTTCCAGCACGAAGGGGAGCCCCTGGTTGGCTTTCGCCAGGTAGAAGCGGACGTTCAGGTGATCGTTCTCGTCGCACTCCCAGGCGTTGACGCTGCCGCGGTAACAGGGAACGAGGGACATCGGGCTCCTCACAGCGCGACTTCGACCAGATGGGGGCCGGCCGCGGCGAGCGCGCGGGACAAGGCGTCGCGGAGCGAGTCGATGGAGTCGGCGCGCGACGCGGGCACTCCCATGCCGCCCGCGAGCCGGACCCAGTCGAGCGGTGGGCGCGACAGCTCGGTCAGCGACAGCGCCCGCGGGCCGGCGGCGGAAGCGCCGGCGCGCGCCGATTCCACCTGGAGGATGCGGTAGGCGCGGTTCGCGCAGATCAGCGTGACCACGTGCAGCTGCTCGCGCGCCTGCGTCCACAGCGACTGCAGCGTGTACATCGCGCCGCCGTCTCCCTGGAAGTTGATCACCGTCCGCTCCGGGCAGGCGATGGCCGCGCCGGCGGCGCAGGCAGGGCCCATGCCGATCGACCCGCCGGTCAGCGTGAGCCACGAATGCCGCGGCGCCGTCGCCGCCGCCGGGAAATAGCCCAGCCCGGTGGTGGCGGATTCATCGACCACGATCGCGCCCTCCGGCTGCAGCAGCGCAAGCATCGTACCCACCGCGTCGGGCGTCAGCCCTCCTGAAGGCATCGGCGGCCGTTGCCGCGTGGACGCCGGCGCGGCGGCGGCGGCGCCGAGCGCGTCGGCCACCGCCTCGAGCGCGGCCTCGGCGTCCTCTTCCGGCGCCGCCAGCGTCAAGAGCGCGCAGCCCTCCGGAGTCAGGCGGCTCGGCATTCCCGGATAGCCGAAGAACGCGACGGGCTCGGTGGCGGCGGCGAGCACGATCACTTGCAGTCCTTCCAGGAACGACGTGACCCGCTCGGGGAAATAGGGAAGCCGGTCCACTTTCGGCAACCCTGCACCGCGCTCGAACCGCGCCGGGAAGCACTCGGAGAAGACGCGGCATCCGCTCGCCCCGGCGATGCGCCCCGCCGCGATCTGGCCGCGCGCGCTCAACGCGCGCCCGCCGAGATGGAGGGCGGCGCTCTTTTCGGCGCGCAGCGCTGCCGCGACGCGATCGACGGCCTCGCCGCGCACCTGGCGCGCCGGCGCGGGCGGAAGGACCTGCGCGGGACCCGGCACCTCGGCCGCCTGGCAGTCCGCGGGAACGATGAGCGTGGCGACACCGCCGGGCGGCTCGCGGGCCGCCGCGATCGCTTCCGCCGCGTCCTGCGCCACCTGCGCCGCCGCCCGCGACTCGCGAACCCACCGCGAGACAGGGCGCGCGAGCGAGGCGATGTCCGAGGTGAGCGGCGCGTCGGCATCGCGATGCCACGTCGCCTGATCGCCCACCAGGTTCACGACCGGCGACCGCGCGCGCCGCGCGTTGTGGAGGTTGGCGATCGCGTTCGCGAACCCGGGGCCGAGATGGAAGAGGTTGAGCGCCGGCCGCCCGCTCATGCGCGCGTATCCGTCCGCCGCGCCGCTGCACACGCCTTCGAAGAGCCCCAGCACCGGGCGGACGGAGGTGACGGCGTCGAGAGCCTTCACCAGCGCCATCTCCGTCGTGCCCGGGTTCGCGAAGCAGACCTCGACGCCCGCGGCGGCCGCCGTCCGCAAGATCGCTTCCGCTCCCGTCATCGCCCGCGCTCCTCTCCGCGGCATGCTCATAGCGGTACGGCGCCCTGCGCGCAAAAGTCGCGGGGGAATGGCTTTCATTCACCCGGCCCTTTCCGCTAGGCTCCGCCCGCATTCGATCATGCGCGTAATCGTGTTTCGCACCGCGAAACGGCCGGGGGAAAACCAAATCATGCGCAGCGACACCTCATCGGGTCTGATCCGCAGTCTCGCGATCGCCGCGATCGTCCTCGCGGCTTCCGCCGCCAGGGCGGCGCCGAAAGCGCCAGTGGTGGTGACGAAGGAGGGCCCCGTCCGCGGCGAGCTCTCGGGCGGAATCGATCGGTACCTCGGCATTCCCTATGCCGCGCCGCCGGTAGGCGCCCTGCGCTGGCAGCCGCCGCAGCCGCTAGCCCGCTGGCACGGCGTGCGCGACGCGACGAAGTTCGCGAATCACTGCCCCCAGGGCGCCTCGTCGTTCGGGCTCGCCAGCAACACCGAGGATTGCCTCTATCTGAACGTCTTCACGCCTGCCCGCGGCGACCATGGCGGCGACGCGGATCGCGACGACGACGACGACGACGCCGCCGATCGGCTTCCGGTGATGGTGTGGTTCCACGGCGGCGCGCTGCTCGTCGGGGAAAGCGACGACTACGATCCCGTCCGGCTGGTCGACCGGGGCGTCATCGTCGTCACCGTCAACTACCGGCTCGGCGTGCTCGGCTTTCTGGCGCATCCCGCGCTGAGCGCCGAGGCTGGCGATCACTCGGGCAACTACGGCCTGATGGACCAGCAGGCGGCGCTGCGCTGGGTGCAGCGCAACATCTCCCGCTTCGGCGGAGATCCGCGGCGGGTGACCATCTTCGGCGAATCGGCGGGCGGGCTCAGCGTCCACTCGCACCTCGCATCCCCGCTCTCCGCGGGGCTCTTCCAGCGCGCCATCGTCGAGAGCGGCGCGTACGCGCTCAACCAGCCGTCGCTCGCGCAGGCGGAAGCGTTGGGGACGGCGGTGGCGAACCTCGCCGGGTGCACCGACCAGACTTCCGCGTGCCTTCGCGCCGCTTCGGTGCCGACGCTGCTCAGCGCTCTCGCGGCCACGAATACCGCGAGCGTGGTGCCGGACGTGGACGGCAAGGTCCTGACTCAGACCGTCGGCGCGGCGTTCACGTCGGGTCAGTTCAACCGGGTGCCGGTGATGGAAGGCTCCAACCACGACGAGTGGCGGTTGTTCGTCGCGCTGGACTTCGATCTGGTCACTGGGCCGCTCACGCCTGCGCAATACATCCCCGTGATCGCGGGAACGCTGGGCGTGTCGCTCGGAACGGCAGCGTTCCTAGGATCCTTCTATCCCGTCGCGAGCTATCCGAGCACCGACCTCGCGTTCTCGGCGCTGGGCACCGACTCGATCTTCGCCTGCAACTCGCGCAAGGCGGTGCGGCTCCTCTCGCAGTTCGTGCGAGTCCACGCGTACGAATTCAACGACGAGAACGCGCCCCAGCTCTTCCTGCCGCCGGTCAGCTTCCCGTATGGGTCGGCGCATGCCTCGGAGATCCAGTACCTCTTCAACCTGCGCTCGGACATCCCGCATCCCGCGTTGACGCCCGATCAGGCAAAGCTCTCCACGGTTATGGCGGCCTACTGGACGAACTTCGCCCGGATGGGAGACCCGAACTGGCTGGGGACGCCGCTCTGGCCCGCGTACGTCGCCACCTCCGACCAGATGCTGTCCCTGGTTCCGCCGACGCCTGCCGTGGAGACGGGGTTCGCCGCCGATCACAAGTGCTCCATCTGGGCGCCGACGCCCTGATGATCGCCGGATAGCTGGGCGCGGACTGGACTCGAGGCCGTCCGCGCGCTCACTCGGGGTGCAGCGACGAGCGCAGGTTGCCGACCAGCGCGAGCAGCCGCGGACCGATGTCGCGCTTGAGCAAGTCGGGTCCGAGCTGGAAGGCGGCGCCGCTGCAGCCGACGACCACCGGCTTGGTGCCGTCCCGGGGATCGAACGGGGCGGCCACCGCGTTGACGTCGCGCCGCCAGTCGCCCATGCCGAGGCAGAAGCCGTACTGCTCGTAGTCGCGAAAGGCCTCTTCGAAGCGCCGCCGCGCGAGCGGCCAGTCCCCGGGACGGCGCAAGCGGATCTGCTCGAGGATCGCCTTGCGCTCCTCGGGCGGCAGCGCGCAGACGTAGGCGCGCCCCAGCGAGGTGGTGACGATGTTGACCCGCGAGCCGATGTCGATGACGAAGGCGGCGGAGTGCCAGTACGTGTCGACCACCTGCATGTGCAGGTCGTCGTTGATCGCCAGGTGCACCGAGCCGTTGGTCTGCTGCGAGAGCGCGTGGAGCAAGGGGCGGGCGGTGCGGCGGATGTCGATCTGCGACAGGGCGGAGTAGCCGAGGCTCACGGCCGCGCTGCCCAGCGCATACCTGCGCGGCGTTTGCGAGTCGCGGAGGAAGCCGAGCTGGGTCAACGTATAGACCAGGCGCGAGACGGTGGGCCTGGCCAGTCCGGTCCGGGCGGCGATCTCCTGGTTCGCCAGCCAGCGGTCGCGCGGGCCGAAGCAGCGGAGCACGTCGAGTCCCCGCCCGAGGGCGCCGACGAACTTGCGGTCGGGAACGCTTGCCACATCCGTTTTTGCCGTGTTAGGTCGAACTCGTGGCATGAAACGTAGTTTCGCATAGCGAAACGATTCGCGCAAGGAGCCAAGCCCGCATGGACCTGACCTTCAGCCCCGAGGAGCTGGCCTTTCGCGATGAAGTGCGGGCGTTCCTGACCACCAGCATTGCGGCCGACACCCGGCGGAAGGTGCTCGAGGGATTCGAAGTGTCGCGCGACGACACGTTGCGCTGGCAGCAGGCCCTCCACCGGCGAGGCTGGGGCGGGCCGAACTGGCCCAAGGAGTTCGGCGGCACCGGTTGGGATCCCATCCGGCAGTACATCTTCGAGGAGGAGAGCGCGGCGGCCGGAGCGCCCCGCCTGCTGCCCTTCGGCCTGAAGATGGTCGGGCCGGTGATCATGCGCTTCGGCAACGCAGCGCAGCAGAAGCGATTCCTGCCGCGCATCCTCTCGGGCGAGGACTGGTGGGCGCAGGGGTATTCGGAGCCCGGCTCCGGCTCCGACCTGGCGTCGGTCAAGACGCGCGCGGAGCGCAAGGGCGATCACTACCTGGTCAACGGCCAGAAGACCTGGATCACGCTGGCCCAGCACGCCAACTGGATCTTCTGCCTGGTCCGCACGAACCCGACGGCGAAGAAGCAGGCCGGCATCTCCTTCCTGCTCATCGACATGAAGACGCGCG
Organism: Deltaproteobacteria bacterium; assembly: GCA_041499865.1. Classification (GTDB taxonomy): domain Bacteria; phylum Myxococcota; class Myxococcia; order Myxococcales; family 40CM-4-68-19; genus 40CM-4-68-19. The sequence continues at coordinate 7,501 of JBGQLA010000110.1, read as the reverse complement.
GCGTGACCGTCCGGCCCATCACGCTGCTCGACGGCTCGCAGGAGGTGAACGAGGTCTGGCTGGAGGACGTCGAGGTCCCCTTCGAGAACCTGGTCGGCGAGGAGAACGGCGGCTGGACGTACGCGAAGTTCCTCCTCGGCCACGAGCGCACCAACATCGCCGGCGTCGGCGCCTCGAAGCGCGAGCTGGCGCGGCTCAAGCGCATCGCGGCCGAGGAGCGCAAGGACGGGCGGCCGCTGCTGGCGGATCCGGCGTTCGCCGCGCGGGTGGCGCAGGTGGAGATCGACCTGATGGCCCTGGAGATCACCAACCTGCGCGTGCTCGCCGCGGAGGCCGAGCGCCGGGCCCCGGGCGCCGAGGCGTCGCTGCTCAAGATCAAGGGCACGGAGATCCAGCAGGCCATCTCGGAGCTGATGATGCAGGCGGTCGGCCCCTGGGCCCTGCCCTTCCGCCGGGAGGCGAGGCGCGACGGATCCAGCGGCGCATCGGTCGGCCCCGCCTATGCGGCGCCGCTCGCCGCCGCGTACCTGAATTTGCGCAAGACGTCGATCTACGGCGGCTCGAACGAGATCCAGAAGAACATCATCGCCCAGACCATTCTCGGGCTGTAGGAGCTCCTCATGCGGTTCACTCCCACGCCGGAGCAGCAGCAGCTCGGCGACATGGTCCAGCGCTTCCTCGGCGAGCAGTACGATTTCGAGACGCGCCGGAAGATCCTCGACTCTTCGCCGGGCTGGAGCCGGGAGGTGTGGTCGAAGCTCGCGGACCTCGGCCTGCTCGCGCTCCAGGTCCCCGAGGAACAGGGCGGAATGGCTCCGGCGGTCGTGGAGACGCTCCTCACCCTCACCGCGATGGGCAGGGCGATGCTGCTCGAACCGTACGTCTCCTCCGCGATCATCGCCACCGCGCTGATCCGCGAGCTCGGCTCCGCCCAGCAGCGCGAGGAGCTGCTGCCGGGCATGGCGAGCGGCGAGCGGATCGCCGTGCTCGCGCACTTCGAGGCCGGTGCGCGCTACGATCTGCGGCACGTCACCACCGGGGCGCGTCGCGGCGGCGGCTCCTGGGTGCTGAATGGGCGAAAGTCGGTGGTGCTGCACGCTCCGGCTGCGGACCTCCTCCTCGTCTCGGCCCGCACCTCGGGCGGCCCGGACGAGACAGCCGGCATCTCGGTCTTCGCGGTGCCGCGCGCGGGGAGCGGAGTCTCGCTGACGCCGTATCGCACCCTGGACGGTCCCTGCGCCGCCGAGGTCGTGCTGGCCGATGCTCCCGGCGCTCTGGTTGGAGAAGAGGGCCGCGCCTTCCCCGCGCTCGCGGGCGCCTTCGATCTCGGGATCGCCGCGATCTGCGCGGAGGCCGCCGGCGCGCTGCAGGCGACGCTGGACACCACCGTCGAGTACACGAAGACCCGCAAACAGTTCGGCGTGCCCATCGGGAGCTTCCAGGCGCTGCAGCACCGGATGGCGGACATGCTCATCCACGTCGAGCAGGCGCGCTCGATGAGCTATCTGGCCGCCATGCGCGCCGCGGAGCCGGCCGGCCGCGAACGGCGGCGCGCGCTGTCGGCCGCAAAGGTGGTGGTGGGGAATGCCTGCCGCTTCGTCGGCCAGCAGGCGGTGCAGCTTCACGGCGGCATGGGCGTGAGCGACGAGACGGCGGTGAGCCATCTCTTCCGGCGGCTGACCGCCCTGGAGATGCAACTGGGCGACACCGGGCATCACCTGGAGCAGTTCATCGCGGCGAGCGCGCAGGCGGAGCGGGACGGCTTTGCCGGCCCGCGGGCGGAGCGCGCCAGCGCGGAGCATGCGGCGGAGGGCACATGAGCGGCGCGGAGTACACGACCCGAGGCGCAGTGGCGGTGATCCGGCTCGACAACCCGCCGGTGAACGGACTGGCGTACGCGGTGCGCGCGGGAATCCTGGCCGGGCTCGATCGGGCGAACGCGGACGCGGGCATTTCCGCCGTGGTCCTCGTGGGGGCCGGCAAGTCCTTCTCGGCCGGCGCGGACATCAACGAGCTGGGCGCTCCCATGCTCGAGCCCATCCTTCCCACGGTGATCCGGGAGGTCGAGCGGAGCGCGAAACCGGTGGTCGCCGCCGTGCACGGCGTGGCGATGGGCGGCGGCCTGGAACTGGCGCTCGGCTGCCATTACCGGGTCGCCGCGCCCGGAACGCAGGTTTCGCTCCCCGAGGTGAAGCTCGGGCTCCTTCCCGGCGCCGGTGGCACACAGCGGTTGCCCCGCGCGGTCGGCCTGGAGACGGCGCTGAACCTGATCGTCTCCGGCGCCTCGATGCCGGCGGAGAAGCTGGCGAAGGCGGGCCTCTTCGACGAGGTGATCGAGGGCGACCTCCTCGCCGGTGCGGTCGCTTTCGCCGGCCGCGTCGCGGCGCAGCGGCCGCTCCCCCTCCTGCGCGAGCGCCCTGTCGCCCACCCGGACGCCGAAGCCTTCGTGCAGTTCGCGCGCAACACCGTCGCCGCCGTCGCCAAGGGCTATCCGGCGCCGCTCAAGTGCGTCGACGCGGTCGCCGCCTCGACCAAGCCGTTCGACGAGGGATCGCTGATCGAGCGGCAGCTCTTCATCGAGCTGGTGAACACGCCGGAGTCGAAGGCGCTCCGGCACGCGTTCCTCGCGGAGCGCGCCGCTTCGAAGGTCCCCGACATCCCCGAGGGTACGCCCACCCGCCCCATCCGCTCCGGCGCGGTGATCGGCGCCGGCACCATGGGCGGCGGCATCGCGATGTGCTTCGCGAACGCCGGGATCCCGGTGCGGCTCCTGGAGGTGAAGCAGGAGGCGCTCGACAAGGGCCTCGCCACCATCCGCAAGAACTACGAGGCGAGCGCGAAGAAGGGCAAGCTCAGCGCCGCGCAGGTGGCGGAGCGGATGGGGCTCATCCAGCCCACCCTCTCCTACGCTGAAATCGCGGACGCCGACATCGTCATCGAGGCGGTGTTCGAGGAGCTCTCGGTGAAGGAAGGCGTCTTCCACCAGCTCGACGAGGTGATGAAGAAGGGCGCCATCCTCGCCAGCAACACCTCGACGCTGGACCTGGACAAGATCGCCGCGTTCACCCGCCGGCCCGCGGACGTGATCGGCACGCACTTCTTCAGCCCCGCGAACGTGATGAAGCTGCTGGAGATCGTGCGCGGCCGCGCCACCGGGAAGGACGTCCTCGCCACCGTCCTCGGCCTGGCGAAGAAGCTGGGCAAGACCGGCGTCGTCTCCGGCGTGTGCGACGGCTTCATCGGCAACCGCATGCTGGCGCGGTACATCGAGCAGGCGCTCCTCGTCATCGAGGAGGGAGCGCTGCCGAAGCAGGTCGACGCCGCGCTGGAGAAGTTCGGGATGGCGATGGGCCCCTTCCGCATGGCGGACCTCGCGGGAGGCGACGTGAGCTGGTTCATCCGCAAGCGCCGCTACGCCGAGCATCCCGGCGCGCGGCGGCAGGTGATCGCGGACCGGCTCTGCGAGATGGGCCGCTTCGGGCAGAAGACCTCCGCGGGCTGGTACCGGTACGAACCGGGGCGGCGCGACGCCATCCCGGACCCCGTGGTGGACGAGCTGATCGTCTCCGCCTCCCGCGAGATGGGCCTCGAGCGCCGGAAGATCTCCGGCGAGGAGATCGTCGAGCGCTGCATCCTCGCGCTGGTCAACGAAGGGGCGAAGATCCTCGAGGAGGGGATCGCCCAGCGCGCGTCCGACATCGACGTCGTGTACCTCACCGGCTACGGCTTCCCGCCGTACCGCGGCGGCCCCATGCACTACGCCGACTCGCTCGGCCTCTACAACGTGGTGCGCGCCATGCGCCGCCTGGCGAAGAATCCGCACGGCGATCCTTCGGCGTGGGAGCCGGCGCCGCTCCTGGCGAAGCTCGCGGCAGAAGGCAAATCGTTCAGCGCATCCGGGAGCGTCCCATGACCGACGCAGTGATCGTCTCGACCGCCCGCACCGGCCTCGCCAGGTCCTGGCGCGGCGCCCTCAACATGACCCACGGCGCCACCCTCGGCGGCCACGTCGTCCAGGCGGCGGTGGAGCGGGCGAAGATCGATCCGTCCGAAGTGGAAGACGTGATCATGGGCTGCGCGCTGCCGGAGGGCACCACCGGGGGAAACGTGGCCCGGCAGATCGCGCTCCGCGCCGGGCTGCCCGTCACCACCGCGGGCACCACCGTGAACCGCTTCTGTTCCTCGGGGCTGCAGGCCATCGCCATCGCGGCGCAGCGGGTGATCGTCGACCGCGTGCCGGTGATGGTGGCCGGCGGCCTGGAGTCGATCTCCTGCGTCCAGCAGGAGCTGAACCGGCACATGTTCCAGGATCCCTGGCTGCTCGAGCACAAGCCGGCCATCTACATCAGCATGCTGGAGACGGCCGAGAACGTCGCCAAGAGGTGCCGCATCCCGCGCGAGAAGCAGGACGAGTACGGCGCGCGCAGCCAGCAGCGGGCCGCCGCGGCGCAGGCCGCCGGCAGGTTCGCCGACGAGATCGTCCCGTTCACCACGCTGATGGGCGTCGCCGACAAGGACTCCGGCCGGCTCTCCACGCGCGAGGTGACGCTCTCCGCCGACGAAGGGATTCGCCCGGACACCACGGTCGAGGCCATCTCGAAGATCAAGCCCGCCGTTCCCGGCGGCGTGGTAGCGGCCGGCAACGCCAGCCAGTTCTCCGACGGCGCTTCCGCCTGCGTGGTGATGGACGCGAAGCTCGCCGAAAAGCGCGGCCTGCGTCCGCTGGGCATCTTCCGCGGCTTCGCGGTGGCGGGCTGCGAGCCGGACGAGATGGGCATCGGGCCGGTCTTCGCGGTGCCGAGGCTGCTGGAGCGGGCGGGACTCAAGGTCGACGACATCGGCCTCTGGGAGCTGAACGAGGCCTTCGCCGTCCAGGTCCTCTACTGCCGCGATCGCCTCGGCATCCCGGACGACCGCCTCAACGTCGACGGCGGCGCCATCGCCATCGGCCATCCCTACGGCATGTCGGGCGCCCGCCTCGCCGGCCACGCGCTCATCGAAGGCCGCCGCCGCCGGGTGAAGTACGTCGTCGTCACCATGTGCGTCGGCGGCGGAATGGGCGCGGCGGGCCTTTTCGAGGTCGCCTAGCCCCGCGTCCGCGTCCGTCGCAGCGCCCGTCCGCTCGCCATGCGATGCGGCAAAGCCCGGTTATCCTTTCCGGCGAGGAGGCGGTTTGGCGACGAAAACACGGACCCCGCTTGGCGCCGAAGAGACCCGCGTCGTTCTCCGGCGTGCCGCCGAGTTGGATCGCGAGCACACCAGGGCGCCGCTCCCGGCCGTTGCCGACGAGCCGCGGCTCGATGCAGCGGACCTCGAGCGGATCGCTTTGGAGTCGGGTCTCAGCCCGGAATCGCTCCAGCGAGCGATCGACGAGCTGCACGGAGGCGCGCTCGAACGCCAGGAACGGAAGCAGGGACTCGAAGCAAGCGGCCGGACGGCACGGGCGGTCGCGCAGCAGACGTTCGCGGAGCCCGCCGCGGTGATCGAGCAACGGCTCTCGGCGCGCCTGGAGGCGAGCGGGCTCGAGCCGGTCCGGCGCGGGCCCCATGCGACGCGATGGGAACCGGCGGCGGGCCTGCATCACGCGCTGGGGCGCGCGGTCGACTGGCGCGGCTCGTCCGCGTGGATCGGTTCCGCCGTCGAGAGCAGCGTCTATGCGGTGCCCGGAGAACGTTCGCGCGCCGAGCTGCGCGGCGACGCGAAGGATCTCCGGCTGCCCATCGCGACCATCGCCGCGCTCCTGCTCGCGTTTCCCGCGGGCATCGCCCTGCTCGTCGCGCTCGCGGTCGGCCTCCGCGCAGGATTCGGGCCGCAGCACGCAGTGGCGTGCCTGGTCATCGTCGCCGCCTGGCTCCTGCTCAGCGCACTGATCTCCCGCGGCGTGGCCCGGCGCCGCGTCCGCAAGCTGCAGCGCTCGCTGGAGCGGCTGCTCGCGCAGTTGGTGGACCCCGCACAGCCATAGCTAATTCGGGGACACAATACGCATTTCAAAATGTGCGTACGTGTTGCCAGTCTTTCAACGCATGTCGGAGATTCGGATTGTGTCCCCGAAATTTCAGGCGCCGGGCACCACGATGACCTTGCCCTTCACCTTGCGCTGCACCAGCCGGGTCATCGCGGCCGGGGCCTCGGCCAGCGAGACGCGCTCGCTGATGGCGGGCTTGATCCGGCCTTCCGCGAACCAGGCGGCGAGTTGGACGACGTTCCGTTGCTGGCCCTGCGGATCGTGCTGCGTCCAGTCGCCCCAGTAGACGCCCACCAGCGAGCGTTCCTTGAGGAGCGCCAGGTTGAGCTTCACCGCCGGGATGACGCCGGAGGCGAATCCGATCACCAGCAGGCGCCCGCGCCAGGCCGTCGCGCGCAGCGCCGCCTCGGTATGTGCGCCCCCCACCGGGTCATAGACGAGGTCCGCGCCCTTGCCGCCTGTGAGGTCGAGGATGCGCTGGCGCAAGTCGGCTTTCTCGTAGTCGATGGTCTCGTCGGCGCCGAGCTTCTTGCAGAAGGCGAGCTTCTCCTCGCTGGAGGCCGCCGCGATCACCTTCGCCCCCATCGTCTTGCCGATCTCGATGGCCGAGGTGCCCACGCCGCCCGCGGCGCCCAGCACGACCAGCGTCTCGCCGGGCTGGAGATGGCCGCAATCCCGCAGGGCGTGCAGCGAGGTGCAGTAGGTGAGGACGAACGCCGACCCGGTCTCGAAGTCCATCCCGGGAGGCAGCGGCGAGACGCGGTCCGCGCTGACCAGGCACTCCTCTGCGAATCCGCCGCGGCCGGGAGAAGCGAGGACCCGATCGCCGGGCTGGATGCCGCGGACGCCGGTCCCCACCTCCTTGACGGTCCCGGCCAGCTCCATTCCCGGCGAGAACGGCAGAGGCGGCTTCACCTGGTAGAGGCCCTGCACGAGCAGCGCGTCGGGAAAGTTCAGCGAGCTGGCCTTCACCTCGACGACGACTTCGTTCGGGCCGGGCCGCGGGGAAGGGATCTCCTCCACTTTCAGCCGGTCGATCGGACCGTACTCGCGGCAGAGCAGCGCTTTCACGGCTCACTTCCCTTTCGGCGCCGCGGCCTGGTCGCGCAGGACGCGCTTGAGCACCTTCCCGGTGGCGGTCTTGGGCAACGCATCGACGAAGCGGACGTGCCGCGGCGCCTTGTAGGCGGACATGTTGGTCTTGCACCACTCGGCGATCTGCTCCTCGGTGACGGCGCCCTTCGCGTCCGGCTTGAGCACCACGAACGCCAGCGGATCCTCGCCGCGGTAGGGATCGGCGACGCCGACGACGCCGACCTCCGCGATCGAGGGGTGGCGATACATGATCGCTTCCACCTCGGCGGGAAAGACGCTGAAGCCGGACACCTTGAGCATGTCCTTCTTCCGCTCCTCGATGCTGAAATAGCCTTCTTCGTCGATCCGGCCGATGTCCCCGGTGAGGAACCAGCCGTCGCGGAACGCGCGCCGGGTGGCCTCCGGGTTGCGCCAGTATCCCTTCATCACCTGCGGGCCGCG
>JBGQLA010000109.1:0-12862 GCA_041499865.1 Deltaproteobacteria bacterium | reverse complement strand
CACCTGCTCGAGCGCGTCTCCCCGAACCCGCTGCTCGATCTCGAAGGCCAGCCCGAGCCGACGCACAAGGCGCTGGTCGCCTATCTCGATTCGGCCCGCCGCGCGCGCGCCCTGCCGGCGGCGGTGATCGCGCCCGGGCACTGCGAGCCGTTCTCCGGGCACCAGGAGGTGATCGACCGGCTGATCGCCTTCTACGAGAAGCGGCAGGACCGCATCGTCGAGCTGCTGCGCGAGGGTCCGCGCACGCCCGCCGCGCTGGCGCCGCTGGTGTTCCCGCACGCGCGCGAGCACCAGCTCTATCTCACCCTCTCCGAGGTGATGGGGAACCTGGAAGTGCTCGAGGCCCGCCACCGCGTGGTGCGCAGCGAGCGCGCCGGCCAGATCCACTTCGAAGCGTGTACTCTGCGCGGGTGATCTCGAAATGGCTCTGGCGCGCCGGCTGGCTCCTCTTGCCCATCGCCTGGCTCCTGCACCACTTCGTCCACGACGACGCGATCGTCTTCTTCGTCGCCTGCGCTTCGCTGATCCCGCTGGCCAACACGATGGGCAACGCCACCGAGGGGCTGGCGGAGCGCATGGGCCCCGCCGCGGGCAGCCTGCTCAACGCCACCTTCGGCAACGCCGCCGAGCTGATCCTCGGCATCGCCGCCCTGCGGCGCGGGCATGTCGAGCTGGTGAAGGGCAGCATCACCGGCTCGATCCTCGCCAACCTCCTGCTGGTCGGCGGAGGCAGCATCCTCACCGGCGGGATCCGCTTCAGCCGGCTGCGGTTCAACCGGCTGGCGGCCTCTTCCAGCGTGGCGACGCTCTTTCTCGCGGTGGTGGCGATGGTGGTGCCGACGCTGCTCTCGCTGGGCGGGAACCCGCGCTACGATCCGGCCCTCCTCTCCGAGGAGATCTGCGCCGTCCTCATCGTCATGTACGCGCTTTCGCTCTGGTTCGGGCTGCGCACGCACCGGGAGGCGATGGCCTCCAACCGCGAGGAGCTGCACGCGACGCCCGCGGAAGCTTTGGCGTCGAAACCGCGCCCTCCTGCGCACCACCGTTCGATCCCCTACGAGCTCGGGCGCTTGCTGATCGCCGCGGCCGCGACCGCGGTGGCGAGCGAGATCCTGGTGAGCGCCCTCAACGGGACCGTCACCGCCCTGCACCTGCCGGAGACGTTCGTGGGCGTGGTGATCGTCGCCATCGTGGGCAACGCCGCCGAGCATTCGACCGCGCTGATGTTCGCGAACCGCGGCGACATGGACGTGGCGCTGGGGATCGCCTGGGAGTCCTCCAAGCAGATCGCGCTCCTGGTCGCGCCGGTGCTGGTGATCGCCGGGGTCCTGCTGGGCGCGCCGATGGACCTCGCCTTCTCGGGCCTCGAGGTGGTGGCGCTGGGGATCTCGGTGATCGCGCTGGCGATGATCGCGCTCGACGGAGAGACGCACTGGCTGGAGGGAGCGTTCCTGCTCGCCGTCTACGCCGTGCTGGGGATGGGGTTCTACTTCGTTGGCTGACCTGTCGCTCACGCTGATCATGGCGGTGTGGGGGAGCAGCTTCGCTGTTCTCCGCTCGCTGCTCACCGACGCGAAGGCCACGCCGCTTCTGCTGGTCTCGGTGCGCATGGCCATCGCCTCCGCGCTGCTGCTCGGCTCCATGGCGGCGACGGCCGGGGGGCGCGCGCAACTGCGCAGCCTGCGCGGTCCGCTTCTCCGGGACGGCATCTTCGCCGGCGTGCTGCTCGGCGCGGGCTTTCTCCTCCAGACCGAGGGCCTGCAGCGCACCACGGCATCGCGTAGCGGCTTTCTCACCGGCACGCTGGTGGTGCTCACGCCGCTGATCGAGTTCGCCCTCTTCAGAAGACGGCCCGCGCTGCCGGCGCTGATCGGCGTGCTCCTCGCGTTCACCGGCATCACCGCCCTCTCCTCGCCCTGGTCCGACGCCAACCAGGCCACCGCGGCCGGCGATGCCCTGACGCTGGGCTGCGCGCTGATCTTCGCCGGCCAGATCGTCGCGCTCGGCCGCATCGCTCCGAAGTATCCCGTCCTTCCCCTGCTGCTGCTGCAGCTCGCCACCACGGGCGCGGTGGCGGCGCTCGCCGGCCCTTTCGTGGAAACGCAGTACTTCTCCGGCGGGGCCCGCCTGTGGCTGGCGCTGCTGTACCTGGCCACGTTCGCCACCTTGCTTGCGTTCGGCATCCAGACCTGGGCGCAGAGGATCCTCCCGCCGGTGCGGGTGGCGCTGATCTCCTCGCTGGAGCCGGTGTTCGCGGCGCTCTGGGCCGCGCTGCTGATCGGGGAGCGCCTGACGCGGCGCGAGTTCGTCGGGGGAGCGCTGATCGTGCTCGGGGTCGTCGTCGGCGAGGCAGGCGCGGCCTTGCGCGCCCGGGCGCGAGCGCCATCGTGATTCCGGCTTTCGGGACGTCCTCCCGGCTGCTACACCGCAGCGGGTGAGGCGAAGGCTCGAACCGCCCGAGGTGGAGCGCGCACCGAACGGGTTGCGCGTGCGCGGGCACGGCCTGTACCTCGAGCCCCGCGGACGCCCGCCGCTCGGGTTTCTCGCCCACGCCCGGGGCGCTTCGTCCGTGCTGCCCGAGCGGATGGTGGCGACCGCCGCCACCATCCAGCTGCTGGAAGCGGCGCAACCGCGCGCCCTGCGCCGCACCGCCGCGCTGCCCGCGACGTACGGACAGTCGTTCGCGCTGGGCTCGCTGCGGCTCACCGTCCATCCCGCGGGGCACGTGCTGGGAAGCGCGCAGGTTCGCTGCGAGGCGGACGGCCTCGACCTGGTCTACGCGGGGGACATCGGCGGCATGGGCCGGCGGGCGCCCTCGACGGCCGAGCCGCTCGAGCAGCTTCGCTGCCACACGCTCGCCATCCGCGCCGTGTACGGGCACCCGCGGTACGTGTTCCCTCCGCGACAGGAGGTGCTGGAAAGGCTGGAGGGCTTTGTCGACGCCTCGCTGCGCGAGGGAAAGACGCCGGTGATCGTCGGGGCAGCCCTCGGTGTGGCGCAGGAGGTGGTCCGCTTCCTGGGCGGGCGGCACACGGTGCGCCTGCACCCGACGGCGTTCCGCGCCTGCGAGGTCTACGCCAGGCAGGGGGCCGCGCTGGGCGCGTTCGTGCGCCTCGCCGACGAAGGAGATGTCATCCTCGTTCCGCCCACCCTGCGGCTCGGGCGCCTGCAGATCGGCCCCCATCGGATCTGCGTTCTCAGCGGCCGCGCGGTGGACGGGATCGCCGCCGCCGACGAGGCGTTGCCGCTGGCGGATCACGCCGGCTTCGACGAGCTCGTGGCGTACGCGCGCGCCTCGGGTGCGCGGCGCGTGCTCGCCATCGACGGGTATGCGGAGGACCTGGCGCAGGCGCTCCGCGCGCTCGGCATCGAGGCGGTGGCCATCCGCGAGCACCACCAGCTCCGTCTGCCGGGTCTGTAGCGTCCCTTCGTGGCCTCAGGGCGATCCGGCGGATGTCGCGCTGAAGCGGCCGGCGCGCTCCTCGGCACGGCCCTCGCGCACGAGCTTCTCCAAGTGCGCGAGCAGGCTCCGTTCCGCGAGCGGATACACCTCCGGCGGCACGTCCGGGTACGCGGCGGGCACCAGATCCGCCGGCGTCGCCGGCCTGCCTGCCTTGCGCAAGGAGCCGAGCACCATCTCCTCGCGCTCCAGCCGGTGCGCCCGGTACTGCTCGAGCCGGGCCACGCCTCCGGGCACCACCGGTCCGTGCGCGGGATAGAGGCACCCGGGTTTCTCGCCGATCAACCGATCCAGCGATCGCAGGTAGTCCTGCATGTCGCCTTCCGGCGGATCGATGATCACCGTCCCGACGCCGGCGACCAGGTCGCCCGCCACCACCGCGCCGCTGCCTTTCTCGATCAGGCAGAGGTGCCCGCGGGTGTGGCCCGGCAGGTGGAGCGCGCGCCAGCCGCGCGGTCCCACCTCGAAGCGCGCGCCGTCTTCGACCACCCGATCGACGGGGAAGTCGATCCGCTCCGCCGTCTCCCGCGTGGCCGCGATCGGCAGCCCCAGCACCTGGGCGCCGGAAGTATGGTCCAGGTGGTGGTGCGTCAACAGCACGCCCACCGCCTTGCGGCCCTCCTCGGCCAGCGTGTCGAGCGTCGCGCGCAGGATCGCCTGCTCCTCGGGCCAGGGCGAGCCAGGGTCGACCACCCACAGCTCCTTGTCGCCGAGCAGGAGGCAGTTGGTGTGCGTGGCCGGGGGCAGGGTGGGCGAGCGCAACGGAACCACGAGCAGGCCGCGCTGGAACTCGATCCGCTCCACCACGTGCTCGCGGATCGGCAGCTTCCAGGGCGCCTTCTCCGGCGCCGTGAGGAGCGGGAGGGCGTCGCGCGGATGTCCTCGCGCCCACGCGAGCGCCTTCAGCGTATGCCAGGCGGGAGGGTGCACCAGCGCCGAACCCTCCTCCCATCGGCGCAACGCCTCTTCCGGCGCGATCCACTCTCCGTCGGCCAGCTCGCCGGGCCAGATCTCGGCCACCTCCCCGGGCGGCAGGTCGACGAGGTAGAAGCGCGCGTCGAAGCGGATGGGCAGCGCGGGCGGCGTCACCCAGCGGCCCGCCGGCAGGTACCAGCGCGCATCGATCCGCAGCCGGTGCCGGGCGAGGAAATCGCCGAACGAGGCCGCCTTCTCGTCGGGCGCCGGACGGCGCACGAGCGCCTCGCGCATCTCCTTGCGTTCCGCAAGCGGCACACGTTCCGCGCCGGGCACGGCCAGTACCCCGGTCTCCTCGAACAGCTCGCGGGCCGCCGCGACGATGCAGGGCGCTTCCGCCGCCCCCAGCGCCTCGCCCCCGTCCAGGGGGACGGCGGAATCCTGCACGTCCACGCGGCCACCAGGAAAGGCGTAGAAACCGCCCGCGAACCTGAGCTGCTCGCCGCGGCGGACCCAGAGCACCGCGCCGTCTGCGCGGACCAGGATCACCGAGGCGGCCGGCCGTACGCTCGTCACTTCGACTCCCTTGCGCGAATCTGCCCGATCCCTTACACCGGGCGCGATGTTTTATCTCGCGCCCCACCCCAAGCTCGAGCGGCCGCGCCACGGCAGCCCGCTGATGTTCACCATCCCCTGGGTGGAGAAATATCTTTCGCGCGTCCGCCCTTGGCACGTGGTGACGATCTGGGGCCCGTTCACCCTCTACATGCTCTACCGCGCCTCGGCGCGGCAGGGCGCGCTCGCCATCGCCGGCTGGATGGCGCTGGGCGTGTTCTCCTGGACGTTGCTCGAGTACCTGCTCCACCGCTTCCTCTTCCACTTCGAGCCCGACTCCGCCTCCGAGATCCAGCGCGACGCGTCGTTCCTGATCCACGGCATCCACCACGACTACCCGTGGGACCGGGACCGGCTGGTGATGCCGCCCACGGTGACCGCGGTGATCGCGCTCGTGGTGTGGTTCGCGTTCCGCTGGATGGGCCCGCTCGAGTACGCCTGGTTCGGGGGCCTGGTCGCCGGCTACGTCTGGTACGACCTGACGCACTACTACCTGCACCACGCCGCCCCCACCTCCGCCGCCGGCAAGTGGCTGCGCAAGTATCACCTGGTGCATCACTTCCAGACGCCCGATCGGCGCTACGGGATCACCACGCCGCTCTGGGACTTCGTGTTCGGGACGTATCCGCGCGACTGGTACGCGGGCCTGCCGGACGACGAGGCGCGCATCCAGGCCGGGGCCTGAGCAGGGCGTGCGCGGAGCTCGCGGCACCCCGGGGCTGCCGTTCTGATGCACATCCGCGATCCCATCCACGGCGCGATCGAGCTCACCTCCGACGAGCGCGCGCTGATCGACAGCCCGCAGTACCAGCGGCTGCGGAACGTCAAGCAGCTGGGCTTCGCGGACCTGGCGTTTCCCGGGGCGACGCACACCCGGTACGCGCACGGCCTGGGCGCGATGGCGATGGCCACCAAGGTGTACGACGCGGTCGCGCCGCAGCTCGAGCTGGAGCTGGACGATCGGGCGCGCTTCCGGCAGACGCTGCGCCTCGCGGTCCTCTTCCACGATCTCGGCCACGCGCCGCTCTCGCACGCCAGCGAAGGGATCATGCCGCCGCTGTCCGAGCTCCGGGTCGCCGCCTGGGCGCGGGAACCCTCGCCGCGCCGCGCGGGCCACGAGGACTATACCCTCAAGCTGGTGCTCGACTCCGGACTCGCCGCCGAGATCCGCCGCCGCTTCTCGGCGCGCGGCATCGAGCCCGAGCACATCGCCGGGTTGATCTGCGGCAGGGCGCCGCCCGGCGCGTATCCGTACCGGAGCGGCGGGCGCGATCTGCTCCCCGTGCTCCGCCAGGTGGTCTCCGGCGAGCTGGACGCGGACCGCATGGACTACCTGCAGCGCGACTCCTTCTTCACCGGCGTGAACTACGGCAAGTTCGACGCCGACTGGATCGTGCAGAACCTCGCCGTCGTGCAGCGCGAGGAGCGAGTCTACCTCGCCCTGCAGCACCGCGCCGTCTTCGCCTTCGAGGACTTCCTCCTCTCGCGCTACCACATGTTCCTCTCCGTCTACTTCCACTCCACCTCGGTCGGGTACGAGGTGCTGCTGCAGCGCTGGTGCGAGAGCGGGGAGTACGCGCTGCCCGCGGATCCGGACGAGTACCTGCTGCACGACGACGTCACGCTGCTCGCGGCGCTGCGCGCCTCGCAGAATCCCTGGGCGCGGCGGGTGGTGCGGCGCCAGGGCTACCGCGTGCTGATGGAAAACGCGCCCGGTGAAGGCGCCCAGGCGCTGCACGGAATGCAGGAGCGGCTCCAGGCGGAAGGAGTGGACGCGTTCGTCACCGTCAGCCGCGGCGTCCTCTCGCACTACGGCAAGGAGGCGACGCTCTGGGTCCGCTCGCCGCGCGGCGAGGTCCCGATCGGCGAGTACACGCCGCTCTACGAGCGGTACGCGGAAGCGGCGACGCTCGCGCGCTTGTACGTGCAGCCGGAGAGGTGGGACGAGGCCCGCCGGCTGCTCACCCTGCCGTGAAGGGAGCGCAGCGCGCACACATACCCCGCCAACGGAGCGGATGTTATGCTCGCCCGGTGGACCGTCTTCAGCAGCGCGTCGAGAAGCTCGGCGGGATCCTCGACGCAGCCAAGGCGCTGGTCGCGGAGCGCGACCTCGATCGCCTGCTGAACCTGATCGTCCAGGCGGCCGCGCGGGTGGTGGAGGCGGATCGCTGCTCGCTCTTCCTCGTCGATCGCGAGCGCGGCGAGCTGTGGACCAAGGTCGCGCAGGGCCTGGGGATGAAGGAGATCCGCATCCCCATGGACCGCGGCATCGCCGGCGCGGTGGCCAGCACAAACGCCGCGATCAACATCCCCGACGCGTACAAGGATGCGCGCTTCAACCAGAACGTCGACAAGCAGACCGGGTACCGCACGAACACCATCCTCTGCGTTCCCATGCGATCGCTGGAGGGCGAAGTGGTCGGCGTCCTCCAGGCGCTGAACAAGCTCGACGGCAAGGCGTTCACCGACGAGGACGAGGAGCTCCTCTCCGCCTTGGGCGGCCAGGCCGCCGCCGCGGTGAACAACGCGCTCCTGCACCACGAGATCGAGCAGCTCTTCGAAGGCTTCGTTCGCGCCAGCGTGGTCGCCATCGAGGCGCGCGATCCCACCACCGCCGGCCACTCCGGCCGGGTGGCGCGGCTCTCGGTGGGCCTCGGCGACGTGCTCCCGCGGGCCGGCAAGACCGCCGGCCGCTGGAAAGGCTCCTCGCTCAATGCGCAGGAGCGGCAGGAGCTGCGGTACGCGGCGATGCTGCACGACTTCGGCAAGGTCGGCGTCCGCGAGAACGTGCTGGTCAAGGCCAACAAGCTGGAGCCCCTGGAGCTGGAGAACCTGCGCGGCCGCTTCGAGACCATCTACGTGCAGGAGGAGCTGCAGGCGGAGCGCGACAAGGTCAAGGTGCTGCTCCGCTCCCCCGGCGATGAATCACGGCAGCGGCTGGCGGAGATCGACCGCCGCCTGGCGGCGCGCAAGCGCGAGCTCTCCTCCATGTTCGAGTTCGTCGTCTCCTGCAACCGTCCCACCGTGCTGCACGAGGGCACCTTCGACAAGCTGCACGACATCGCCCGCGCCACCTTCGTCGGGCCGTTCTCCGGCGAGCACCGGCCGTTCCTCTCGAACAACGAGGTGGTGAAGCTCTCCATCCGCAAGGGATCGCTCACCGAGGACGAGCGGCGGGAGATCGAGTCGCACGTCACGCACACCTACCGCTTCCTCACCCAGATCCCCTGGACGCGGACGCTGCGGCGCGTGCCGGACATCGCGTACGGCCACCACGAGAAGCTGACGGGGCGCGGCTATCCGCGGTCGCTGAAGGAGACGGAGATCGCGCTCCCCACGCGGATGATGACGATCAGCGACATCTACGACGCGCTCACCGCCAGCGACCGCCCTTACAAGCGGGCGGTGCAGAAGGAAAAGGCGTACGACATCCTGCTCGACGAGGCGAAGCGGGGCGAGCTGGACCGCGACCTGCTTCGCGTGTTCATCGAGGCGGATGTCCCGGGGAACGCCCCCCAAGAACCGTAAGCCGCCGGCTCCAGGCCGCGCCGTGTACCGGTTTACCGGCGCCTCGCCTCGCACCGGGCGTTTTCGATCCTCACCGGACCCCTCCCGCACCTCCGGTGCGGGAGGAGTTTGCAAACTCGTCCCCCGGCGTCCACGACGGCATCTGCGGCGCGTTCGCGATCCGCAACCCCACCGCGAGCTGCAGCTGCGCGTCCTGCACGTCGCCGGAGAGGTCCCAGTCGCCGTGGTACTCGTCCGACGGCTGGTGGTAGTGCTTGCGCTCGTACTCCAGGTGCTGCTCGTCGCCCCAGCCCTGCGGACGGCCCGCGTAGTTCGGCCCGCCCTTGAGCGCCACCGGCGGCACGCCCACGCGGGCGAGCGAGAACATGTCGGACCGGTAGAACGCTCCCCGGTCCGGATACGGATCCCCGTGCACGGTCCGCCCCTGCTCGGCGGCGGCCTTGCGCACGACGTCGTCCGCGGTGGACTTGCCGAGCCCGAGCACGCCGACGTCCGTGGTCCGGCCCCACCCGTTCACGCTGTCGAGGTTGATGTCGGCGGCGATGCGGTTCGCGGGGATCGGCGGATGCCCCGCCAGCCAGCGCGAGCCGAGCAGTCCCTGCTCTTCCGCGGTGACGAAGGCGAAGATCAGCGATCGCTTCGGCGGGGCAAAGGTCGCCGCCTGCGCCATCGCGAGGACCGTCGCGCACCCCGATGCGTTGTCCAGCGCGCCGTTGTAGATCCCGTCGGTCGTGCCCGGCGCCGGCGGCCCGTGTCCGAGGTGATCATGGTGCGCCGTGTAGAGCACCGCTTCCTGCGACAGCCTGGCATCCGTCCCGGGAAGGATGCCGATCACGTTCGCGCTGCGGATCTGCCGGCGGGTGATCGGCATGTCGAGCGCGAGCGTGGCCCCGAGCGGCTGGGGGCGGAAATCGCGCGACCCGGCGGACGTGCGCAGCGCATCCAGGTCCTGCCCCCCGAGCTGCGCCAGCTTGATCGCGGCCGCTTCCGTGATCCAGCCCTGGAACTGCATGCCGCGCGGCTCGACATCGCCCGGCGGCAGATCCTGGTGCGTGCCGTCGGCGCGGTTCGCGAGCACTTGCCAGGGATAGCCCGCGCTCGGCGTGGTGTGGATCACCAGCGCGCCCGCCGCGCCGTGCCTGACCGCGTTGATGTACTTGTAGTCCCACCGGCCGTACCAGAGGCGCACTCCCTTGCCCTTGAACGGCGGGTTGAAGTTCATCACCACCACCACCTTGCCGCGCACGTCGGCGTCCTTGTAGTCGTCCCAGCCGTACTCCGGGGCGGTGATGCCGTAGCCGACGAAGACCAGCGGGGCATCCTTCAGCGTCGCGCGGTCGATGTGCGCGTTCGGCTCGAGAACCAGGTCGGCCGCGCTCCCGCCCAGGGCATGGAGCGTCAGGTCCTTGGCGCCCGCCGCGAAGTGGATGTCGGTGGGCACCTCGGCGTGCAGCTCGATCAGCGGCACCGCCTGGAAGAAGCTGCCGCCGTCGCCGCCGGGCTTGAGCCCGTACGCTTCCAGCTGGGACGCCAGATACTTGATCGCCAGCTCGTCGCCGGGCTGGCCGGGCTTGCGGCCTTCGAGCTGATCGTCGGAGAGGAAGCGCAGATGGCCGGAGATCTCCTGCGCGGTGATGCGGCCGAGGGCCGCGCGTTCGGGATTGGCCGGCGCGGCCAGGAGCAGCAGGGCGAGAGCGAGGATCATGGCGCGCTCTGCTATCCCGGCTCGGGCCCCGTTGCAATGGGACGCGCGGGGTCCTCGATCCAGCCGCTGAACGAGCCGACGTACAGGCGCGGAGGGGGAAGGCCCGCGAGCTCCATCGCCAGCGCGTCATGGCAGGCGGTGACCCCGCTTCCACAGGAGACGATCACGTTCGAACCGTACTTCTCGTAGAGCTGCCGCAGCTCCTGCGGCGGCCGGAAGCGCTGCGCGGCCGTCAGGTTCGCGGTGAAGGGCGCGTTCAGGGCGCCCGGAATGTGCCCCGCCTTGCGATCCAGCGGCTCCACCTCTCCCCGGTAGCGCTCCGGAGCCCGGGCGTCGAGGACCACGGCCTTGCGCGCCTGCACCTCGGAGACGTCCGCCAGCCGCGAGCGATCGAGCGCCAGCTTCCGCGGCGGCGCGGGAGGGATGCGCGGCTCCTCGCGCGCCAGCGGGAGGCCGGCTTCGGTCCAGGCGCGCACGCCGCCATCCAGCACGGCGGCAAGGCCGTGGCCGAAGGCGCGGAGCATGAACCAGAAGCGCGCGGCGATGGAGGAGTGCCCGTCGTCGTAGACCACCACCGTCGTGTCCGGCCCGATCCCCAGCCGGGAGAGGACCTGCGCGAACTGCTCTTCGCCGGGGAACGGATGCCGTCCGGGTCCGCCGGGTCGCGAGAGGTCGCGGTCGAGATCGACGAAGACCGCCCCCGGCAGATGGCCTTCCTCGTACTTCTGCCGCCCCGGGGGCCCTTTCGCGGCCCAACGAAGGTCGACGAGACGCGCTTCCGGGTGCGCCTGCACCCATCGTGGATCTACCAGGAGGGGAATGTCCGACATGTGCGCATCTTGCACCGCCCCGGCCTTGCAGGCGATAGGAGCATGACCCCGGCGCTTGCTGGTAAGCTGCCGCCGGGAACGGAGCGGGAGCCGAATGCCGGAGATCGAACGCCTCCTCGTCGTCGACGACGAGGCGCCCATCCTGCACGCACTGCAACGCACCTTCGAGGCGGCGGGGTACGAGGTCGTCTCCTGCGCCGATCCCGCCGAGGCGCTCGACCGCCTGCGGGAGAAGCCCTTCCAGGTGCTCTCCGCCGACTACATGATGCCGGGGATGACCGGGGCTGAGTTCCTCGCCCAGGCAAAGGCGCTCCAGCCGGAGACCATCCGCATCCTGCTCACCGCCGCGCACGATTTCAGCGCCGCCGTCGACGCGGTCAACAACGGCGAGATCTTCCGCATCCTCGCCAAGCCCTGGAACCGGGTGGAGCTCCTGGGGACGGTGCGCCAGGCGTTCGACACCTACGCGCTGCGGGAGAAGAACCGGCAGCTGACCGCGATCGTGCAGTCGCAGAACGCGGAGCTGGCGGCGCTGAACAAGGGCCTCGAGCAGCTGGTCGACGAGCGGACCACCAACCTGCTCGACGGAATGGTGGCGGTGCTCGACTACCGCGACACCGAGACCCAGTGGCACTCGCGGCGCGTCTCCCGGT
Source organism: Deltaproteobacteria bacterium (assembly GCA_041499865.1). Taxonomy (GTDB): domain Bacteria; phylum Myxococcota; class Myxococcia; order Myxococcales; family 40CM-4-68-19; genus 40CM-4-68-19. Next base: position 1,156 of record JBGQLA010000109.1, on the reverse strand, counting down.
TCACCCGGCGGATCGCGGAGCAGATGGGCGTGAAGGACGCGCACCAGCTGCGCACCATCGAGATGGGCTCGCTCCTGCACGACATCGGCAAGATCGGCGTGCGCGACGCGGTCCTGCTCAAGCCGGGGCCGCTCGACCAGGACGAGTGGCACGAGATGCAGGAGCATCCGCGGCTCGGCTGGGCGCTGCTCCAGCGCATCGAGTTCCTCCGCGACGCCAGCGTGATCGTCCTCCAGCACCAGGAGCGCTACGACGGGCGCGGATATCCCTCCGGCCTCAAGGGGGAGCAGGTCGTCCTCGGGGCGCGGCTGTTCGCGGTGGCGGACACGTACGACGCGATCACCAGCGACCGGCCGTACCGCAAGGCGCAGGCGCACGCCGCGGCGATCGCGGAGATGCAGCGCGTGTCGGGAACCCAGCTCGATCCGCATGGCGTCGCGGCCTTCTGCGCCATCCCGGAAGAGGAATGGATGAGAATCCGCGGCGAGGTGGAGAAGATCTCCATGCTCGAGCAGGAGTGGGGCTGGACCCCTCCGCGCCGCGTGTTCGAGCAGATCCTCGACGCCGCCAGCAAGCAGAAGCAGCCCATCAGCCAGCCTCCGTCGTTCGCCCAGGCGAAGTAACGCCGGGCCGAGCGGAGCTCGGGCCGGAAGATACAGGGTCGGGATGCTGGTCCCGAGTTCGCAACCCCTTGGGCTTTCAAGTCCGCCGGCAAGTCACACCGCCAGCAGCCCGGAATGGACTTCTCCCGCCCGTGACCAGGCAAGCCCACCGGCAGTGAGCGCCGCGGCGTCCACCAGCAGGGTCTGGTAGCCGTACCAGGAGGAATCGCGTGGCTCCTCCGCGGCTGCGTGCGCGGCACCCGTCCAGCCGGCGGCAAGGATGGAGCGATCAGGACTCTGGTGCGCACCACCGGATCCGCGGTTTACGGAGCGAGCAGGAACCAGGCTTTGAGGTAGTCCGTCTCCGGGACTCCGATGAGCGGCGGATGGTCACGCGAGGCGCCGCGCCTCTCCAGCAACTGCAGCGGCCGCTTCGCTTCCTGTGAAGCCCAGGCCACCACCTCGCCGAAAAGCTCGGGGGTCACCTTCCCCGAGCAGGAGCAGGTCACCAGCAGGCCGCCGGGCTGGAGCAGCCGCACCGCGCGGTAGTTGAT
>JBGQLA010000108.1:0-12884 GCA_041499865.1 Deltaproteobacteria bacterium | reverse complement strand
CCGCCGGACGGCAGCGGGCCGGGAATGGACGACCTGGTGCGCTTCGTGCGCGAGCGAAGGTGAGGGCGGCTACGCCGCGCAGGCTTCCTTCACCGCCGCCTCGAGCGCGTCGAGATCCACCGGCTTCGCCAGCAGCTTCGCATCCCGGGCGAACCGCAGGACGCGCCCGGAAGCGTCGCCGGTGAGGACGATCACGCGCGCGCGGCCCTGGCGCGTGCGCTCCAGGAACTGCTCGCCGTCCATCCCGGGCATGCGCAAGTCGAGGAGGATCACGTCGGGCTCGCCGGCTTCCTCGATGCGCCGCAGCGCCGCAGCGCCCGTTGCGACCGCATCGACGAGAAGGCCTGCGTCCGTCAGCGCCTCCGACAAGGCCTCGCGGGTATCCTCGTCGTCGTCGATGATCAGAACCCTGCACGGGCTCGCGCTCATGAAGTCCTCCGGATCGACTGTGGGCGCCGGTCTTCCATTTCGCTGTACCGGTAGGATAATGCCTCCACCGTGCGCGGCACCTTCCGGCGCGACCTGGCGCTTGCTCCCGGGCCTGGCTTCCGTCTGACCCGGAGACGATCCGCGCGCATTCTCTCGGTGCTGCTGGCGCTGGCGGCGGTGGGCTGGGGTGCGTACGACCTCTGGGCAGGCCACCGCGCCGTCGGCCTGGCGACCGCCGCGTTGGCCGTCGCTTTCGTCGTTCAGCTCGTCCAGGCGGAACTGGCGGGATGGCGGTTCGAGGGCGAAGAGCTTCGCTCGCGCCGGTTGCGCTTGAAGGCGGGAGAGATCGAGAGCGTCCACATCTCGTCTCTCGGCGGCCGCGCCCGCGCCTGGGTGGAGACGCGGGACGGAGAGCAGGTGGCGCTGGTGGAGGGCGAGGAGCGCGAGGTCCGTCGCGTCGTGGACCGTCTCTCGGGCGCCATTCGCCTCACGGCTATCCCGCCGGACCGGACGATAAACTAAGCTGTCCCGCGTGCTCCTCGCAATCGTCCTGCTCGCCGCTGCCGCCGCGGCGCCGCGCTTTCATGTCCAGGCGCTCGCCGTCGAGGGCGAGGTGGCCTCCGTGGTCGCGGCCGATCTGGACGGCGACGGGCGCAAGGACCTGGTCGTGGTCTACAAGACCGGGATCCCGCCATACCAGAAGCGCTCCTTCGCGATCTTCTGGAACCGCGCCGGCGTGTTCGCGCCGCGGCCGGATCTGATGCTGGCGGTCGACGAGACGGAGGCCTGCGCCTACGACGTCGGGGTGGTGGGCCCGGGACCGGCGGAAGATCTCCTGCTGATGACGCCCCGAGGGGTGAACGCGAAGTCGTTCGCCGGGCGCGTCGCCGCTCCACCCCGCAGGCTGGTCGAGCGCCCGACGCTGTTCCACCAGCCGATCAACGGCGAGCTCCCGCGCGTGCGCCTGGTGCGGGATCTTTCGGGGCCGGCCAGCCACGATCTCCTGGTGCCGTCCCTGGGCTCGCTGGCCATCTATCGCCGCAACGCAGGCGGCGCGTACGAGAAGACGGCGGAGATGGAAGTCGACATGGAGGTGAGCGGCGGGGCGCGGCGGAACGAGGCCCTCGAGGTGCGCTACGGCTTTCCCATCCTCCACATCTTCGATGCCGACGGAGACGGCCTGCGCGACGTGTTCGCCATCCAGGAGGACCGGGTGGCGATCTACCGCCAGGGTCCCGGGTTCACCTTCCACCCCCAGCCCGATTTCAGCCGGGACTTCGCCGTGCGCACGCCCGCCGACCACCGGGAGCGGGGGACCTCGGTGACGACGCTGGTCGCGGATCTCGACGGCGACGGGTACGCCGATCTGATCGTCCGCAAGCAGGTGTTCGAGGGCGTCACCTCCGCGCGCAGCACCAGCTACGTGTTCTTCGGGCGGAAGGACGGCTTCTCGCGGGAGCCCGCCCAGGTGCTGGAAAGCGAGGGAGTGACCCTGTTCCAGAACCAGCTCGTCGATCTGAACGGCGACGGACGCCCCGACCTGGTGGTCCCGTACACCAGCTTCGGCGTGTTCGCGCTCATCCGCATGTTGACGACCAAGACGGCGAGGGTGGATTTCCAGTTCTTCCCCTTCGAGGCGAAGCTGCGGAGGTTCGCCGCCGACCCGGTCGCCAATCGGGACCTGAAGTTCCGCATCCCGCTCTCCGACGACCTGGATCTGCAGGCCATCAACCTCACCGCCGACGTCACCGGCGACGGCAAGCCGGACCTGATCTTCGGCTCCGGCGAGGAGCAGCTGGACATCTACCCCGCGCTCGGAGGCGGCGAGTTCGCTGCCACGCCGGCAGAGACCATCGAGGTGCGCGCCGCCGGCGTGCTGGACGCCGTCGATCTCGACGGAAAGGGCCGCAGCGATCTGATCCTCTACTATCCGAAGACCCGCGGGCACCGCGGCGAGATCGTGGTGCTGACCAACCGGGGAGGCTGGTGATGGCGCTCTACGTGCGGCAGCTCAAGCTCGGCCCGATGGAAAATTTCGTGTACCTGGTCGGCGCGGAGGGGGCGCGCGAGACGGCCATCGTCGACCCGGCGTGGGACGTTGCCGCCGCCATCCGGGCCGCGGAAGAGGATGGCCGGTCGCTCACCCATGCGCTGGTCTCCCACCACCATTTCGACCACGTCAACGGAGTGCCGTTCGTGCTCGGGCGGAGCGGGATCCGCGTGTTCGCGCACCGCGCGGACGTTCCCAGCCTCGCGCCCGAGGTGAGGCGTGAGGTGACCCCCGTCGATGCCGGCGACGCCGTGGAGGTGGGCCCGCTGCGCGTCAGCGCGATGCACACGCCGGGTCACACGCCGGGATCGACCTGCTGGCACGCGGGAGAAGGGCTGTTCGCCGGAGACACGGTGTTCGTCAACGCCTGCGGCCGCTGCGATCTGGCGGGCGGCGATCCGGAGCAGATGTTCGAGAGCCTGCGGCGGGTCTCGCAGCTTCCGCCCGAGGTGCGGCTCTACCCCGGCCACGACTACGGGGACGTGCCGGTCTCCTCGATCGCGCGCGAGCGCGAGCGCAATCCCTACTTCCAGAAGCTGTCGTCGCTCACGGACTTCCTGGCGTACCGCATGCGCCCTAGAGGTTAGCGGTGGTCAGCCACTGCCGGTGCTGCTCGGTCCCGTCGAACACCTGCGTGGTCTTGAATTTCTCCCACTTGCCTCCCTGCGCGTACGGCGCGGTGCGCGCGAGCAGCTTCTTCCGCTCGCCGTCCGCCATCGGCGCGAAGGTGGTGGCGAGCCAGAGCGCCTGCTCGAGGACGCCCTCGCTGTCGCATCCGGTGATGGTCACGCTCACGCCCGGCACGCTCATCGCGTAGCGCAGGCAGTCCACCGGCGTGGCGGCGCCCGATTCGAGAATCAGCCCCGCCCCCATCGACTTCATCCCCAGGACGGCGATCCCTTCCTGCTGTGCGAGGGGCAGCACTTCCTTCTCGAAGCTGCGGTAGTGCGCGTCCAGCACGTTGAGCGGCATCTGGACGGTGTCGAAGTGGAAGCCGTGGCTCCGCGCCGTCTCGATCATCTTGCGGTGGATGCGCGGATCCTTGTGCCCGGTGAATCCGATGAAGCGCAGCTTGCCTGCCTTGCGCGCCTCGAGCAGCCCTTCGATGGTGCCGCCTTTCGCGAAGCACCGCTCCGGGTCGTCGTCGCGGATCACCTCGTGGATCTGCACCAGATCGATCTGCGAGGTCTGCAGCCGCTTGAGTGACTGCTCGAGCTGCTCGAGCGCCGACTTCGCCGTGCGCCCGTCCAGCTTGGTCATGAGGAAGGCCTTCTCGCGGTAGCCGTCGCGCAGGGCCTTGCCCATCCGCTCCTCGCTCTTGCCGTCGTTGTAGTCCCAGCAGTTGTCGAGGAAGTTCAGCCCGTGGTCGAGCGCCCGCCGCACGATCCGGATGCTCTCCTGCTCGTCGTTGGGAAGCCCGAGGTGATACCCCCCGAGCCCGAGGATGGAGACGTGCACGCCGGTGCGCCCGAGCTCGCGCGTCCGGGCGCGGGCATCCGAAGGGATCTTGTACTTGCCCGTGGGCACCGGCCCGGGCGGCGCGCCTCCCGCCTGCTTCTTCGCTCCTCTTGCCGCCATGGCGAACATTCCTCCGCACAGGGTTGCCAGAACCTTGCGCCTCGTGGCCATGCGCGAAGGTATGGCATGGCCGCGCTTCGCGTCAGAGGGCCAGAGCCGCGCGGCGTAGGGCACCGGACGGATCGACCGAGATCACCGGCCCATGACAGGTGAAGAGGTGCTGGAGGCCCGGCGTGTCGGCGAGCCGCGCGAGGTGTGCCTTGAGCGCTTTGCGGTCCCTGACGCCGACCCAGCGGATGAGGCGCGGCACGTGGAGGTCGCCGGCGAATCCCAGGACGCTCACCAGCAGGCCGGGCACTCCGCGCCCCGGCGGCGCATTCATCAGCACATCCCCCGGAAAGCAGAGCGACGCACGGAAAGCGGCGCGGGCGGTGCACACCACGTCGCCCATCTTCGTGCCTGCGACCTCCTCGATGACCAGCCCGGGATCGTCCGGCAACAGCTCGAGCCATCCGTCCACCTGCGCGATCTCGCCAACCCGCTTGCGGGCGCCCTGGCCGGCGAGCACGCGCAGCTTCGGGTAGCGGACCTTGTACGCGCCCAGATCGAGGCGGTGGAACCCGTTCGGCGCGATGGCGAAGGCCGGCTCGCCCCACGATTCGATCTGCTTCATCGACGGCTCGTCGAGGGCGACGGCATTGAGGAACACGAGCTGCCCGCCGCCGAGGCGGGCGATGCCCATCCGCCGCTTGAACGGGCCCTGCGGCAGGTCCGCCTCGACGGTCCAGAGGTTCTCCTGGAGCTTCTCGATCGGGCGGTGGGGAAGGACGGTCCAGGGCCGCGGCACGTGCGCAGCCTACATCGCGGCGGGCGCGACGCGGTGCGAGGAGACGAGGACGCGCCGCAAGGTGAGGACGACCAGGGCGATCGAGAGCGCGCCCCAGGCCACTGCCCAGACGATGGCCGGAATGAACGTGGCGCGCGCCAGCGCGTCGGCGTCGGTGCCTCCGGACCAGGAGCTGAGATGAAGCAGATCGTCCCGGATGTCGTAGAGCGCGTAGCAGGAGGAGAAGGCGGCCAGGAACACCAGCACCGCCCGGCGCAGCCAGGCCGCCCCGTAGCGCGCGAGCAGCCCGAGGGCGAGGGAGCAGGCGCCCACGAAAGCGAGGGTGAAGCCGTCGCGCACGTACAGCGCCGCGACCAAGGCGCACCAGCCGGCGAGCGCGATCAGCGGCCACCGTCCTTCCCGGGTGCGCGCCGCCAGGTAGAGGAGCACGCAGGCGGACACCGCCGATCCGACGTAGCCGGCGCTGGAGATCACGATCTCGCGCAGCAGCGAGGGCGGAAAGCGAGAGAGGGTCACGCCGCCCTGATCGGGGCTGACGCGAATGGCGTCGACGCTGCCGCCCACCAGCAGCGTGGCCGCGGCATGGCCGCTCTCGTGCATCAGCACCACCAGCAGCTTGAACGGGTAGAGCGGCCAGGTGTTCCAGAAGAGGATCCCCGCCACCGCCGCCGCCGCGAGCGCGACGAGGAGCCTGCCATCGAGGTGCTGGCGCGCGTCCATTGCAGATGATGTAACGTCGTTCGGGGCCGAAAGTTTCAGAATGTCGGATCTGCTGGTCAAAGGAAGGCTTTATACGCTGGACCCCGGCCGGGTCATCGCGGACGCCGCGCTGATCCGCGACGGCCGCTTCGCGCGGGTGGGCTCGCGCGAGGAGTGCGAGCGGGAGGCGCGGGAGGATCTCCGGTACATCGAGCTGGAAGAAGGGTGCGCCGTGCCGGGGCTGATCGACGCGCATGGCCATCCCCTGCTCCACGCCCGGTCCCTGATCGAGGTCCGGCTGGATGGCGCGCGCTCGGAGCAGGAGTGCGCGGAGCGGGTCGCGCGCTACGCCGCGACCGTGCCGGAAGGCGCCTGGATCCGCGGCAGCGGCTGGGACCAGAACCTCTGGCCTGGCCGCGCGTTCCCCGGGGCCGCGCTCCTCGAAGCGGCGACGAAAGGGCACCCGGCGGCGCTCTCCCGCGTCGACGTACACGCGCTCTGGTGCAACCGGGACGCGCTGCAGATCGCGGGAATCGGGCCTTCGACGCCGGACCCGCCCGGCGGGCGCATCCTCCGCGAACCCGACGGCACGGCGTCGGGCGTGCTGATCGACACCGCGATGGACCTGGTCCGGCGCGCCATTCCCCGGCCCGGCGCGCGGGAGATCGAGGAACTGCTGGTGCGCTCGCTGCGCGCGCTGGCAGCGGTCGGCCTCACCGCGGTGCACGACGCCAGCGCCGGTCCGGATCTGCTCGCCGCGTATGCGCGGCTCGCCGGGCGCGACGAGCTGCCGGTGCGCGTCTACGCGATGATCGACGCGCCCGCGGCGGAGCTCGACGAGCAGATGCGCGCCTGGCGCGAACGGCCTTCCATCGGCTTCCTCTCCGTCCGCAGCGTCAAGCTCTTCGCCGATGGCGCGCTGGGAAGCCGCGGAGCGGCGATGTTCGAGCCGTACGCGGACGATTCCGGCAACACCGGGCTGTGGCTGACGGATCCGCGGGAGCTGGAGGAGCGGATCGCGCGGGTGGCGGCCGCGGGATACCAGCCCTGCGTGCATTGCATCGGGGACCGCGCCTGCGCCGTGGTTCTGGAGGCGTTCGCCAAGGTGCCGCGCGCGCTCCGCCCGCGCGCCGAGCACCTCCAGATCCTCCGGCCGAGGGACGTGCCGCTGCTCAAGCGGTCCGGCGCCATCGCCTCCATGCAGCCCACCCACGCGACCAGCGACGCGGGGTGGGCCGAAGAACGCCTCGGCCACGGCACGGAGCGCCAGCGCGGGGCGTACGCCTGGCGGCAAGCGCTAGATGCCGGCGCTCCGCTCGCCTTCGGCAGCGATTTCCCCATCGAGGGCATCGATCCGCGCGAAGGGCTCCGGGCGGCGATCGGCCGCCGGGCCACAGAGGGCGGCGCCTGGATGCCCGAGCAGCGCCTGCGTCGCGACGAGGCGCTCCACGCCTTTACCGCCGGGGCCGCCTGGGCGGAATTTGCCGAGGGGCGAAGGGGTTGCATCCGCGAAGGCTTCGACGCGGATCTCACCGTCTTCAAGCGGGATCTGATGACGGTCCACGTCGACGAGCTGCCATCGGTGCCCGTGGCCGCGACCGTCGTCCAGGGCCGGGTCGTGTTCGCCGGAGAATGAAGATGCCTGTCCCGCTGGAAGACTGTCCCGACGTCGAGGATTGCCTGGCCGATCCCTCCGAGATCGGACGGATCTGCACCTTCGCGCCGGTGTGTGGCGCCTGCGCCATTTACCGGGTGATCGAAGGGCGGCGCGGGCTCCTGCTCGGCACCTGCAGGGTGCGAAGCGAGCGCGGCGAGTTCCCCTGCACGGCGCCGGTCTGCGACGCGTACGCGCCGCGGGCAGGCGCGCGCCCCGCGCCGGTGGTGCAGATCGCCCGCGCCCCCCGGCCGCGCCGGGAGCGGGACGAGCCGCCGCCGCGGCCGCCGAGGATTCCGGATGGCCCCGTTGGAGAGGTGGAGATGACACGAGAGGAGCTGAAGGCGCTGATCCGCGAAGCGATGGACGAGGAGCGCGGCGGCGGCATCGCCACGCTCGCGCCCAGGTGGGAGGGCGGGGTGGCGGTGCTGAAGCCGGCGGACCCCGCGCTGCAGGCGAAGGAGCTGCCGCTGGACTCGCTCTTCCACAAGGTGGTGATGATCCGCGATCGGCTGCGGGTGCTGGAGCAGAAGATCAACGCCAACGGCAAGCTCACCGACGCGGAGAAGGTGGATCTGCAGGGGTACATCACCGGCTGCTACGGCTCGTTGACCACCTTCAACGTCCTCTTCCGCGATCGGGACGACGGCTTCCGCGGCAGCACCGGCAAGGACTAGGTCCTCCGTGATCGCCGCGCTTCTCTGCGCCGCTCTGGCGCAACTCCCGACGCCACCGCCGCCCGAGAACGTGCCCGATGCGGGCGTGGCCGCTCCGGCGCCGCCGTCCGCCCGGCCGGTGGTGTACGAAGGGCTGACGCCGCAGCGGCTGGCGCGCATCCAGCGGGCGCTGCAGCGAGACAAGCTCGATGGGTGGCTCTTCTTCGACTTCCGCCGCTCGGACGAGATCGCCTACCGGCTGCTGGGGATCGATCCCGGCGGCGCGCGCACCCGCCGCTGGTACTGCCTGATCCCGGCGCAGGGGCAGCCGCGGAAGCTGGTCCACGCCATCGAGCCGCACGCCCTGGACGGTGTGCCGGGAGGGGTGACGACCTACACCTCGTGGCGCATCCGCGACCACGAGCTGGGGCTGCTGCTGCGCGGGATCCGGCGGGTGGCGATGGACTACTCGCCGCGCAACGAGATCCCGACGGTGGCGCGGGTCGACGGCGGCACCCTCGAGCTGGTGCGATCGATGGGGCCGGAGATCGCCTCCAGCGCGGACCTGGTGGCGGAGCTGGAGAGCACGCTCACGCCCGAGGAGCTGGCGTCGCAGGCGCGCGCGGCGGAGCTGCTCAGCGCGGATCTGGAAGCGGTCGCGCAGGAGGCTGCGCGCCGCGTGCGCGAGAACAAGCCGGCCACCGAGCGGGAGCTGCAGGAGTTCGCGCGCGCCCGCTGGGCGGGGGAGGGCTTCGATCCGGAGGGCTGGCCCGGCGTGGCGGCCGACGCGCACTCGGCCGACCCGCACTACTCGCCGCCGCCCGAGGGAGGAGCGGTGGTCGGGCGCGGGAGCCTGCTGCTGCTGGACTTCAGCGCTCGCCTCGCGCCCGCGGGGATCTACGCCGATCTCACCCGTGTCTACTTCCTCGGCGAGAACGTGCCGGAGGAGATCCAGCGGATGGGCCGCTACGTCTTCGAGGCGCGCGACGCGGCGGTCCAGCTCCTCCGGCAGCGCGCGGATTTCGGCAAGCTGCCCACCGGCGCGGAGGTGGACGCGGCGGCTCGGGGCGTGATCGCGAAAGCCGGATTCGCGGAGCGCTTCCTCCACCGCACCGGCCACAGCATCGATCACCATGGGCACGGAGACGGCGTGAACAACGACGACTTCGAGACCCGCGACACCCGCCGCCACCTGCCGGACACCTGCTTCTCGATCGAGCCGGGCATCTACCTGCCGGGCCGGTTCGGCATCCGCAGCGAGATCGACGTCTGCCTCCCGGGTGGGAAGGTGGAGCTGCGCGGGGGGCCGGGCCAGCCGCTGGTCCCGGCATTGCTCGCGCAGTGACCTCAGCCGTCGCGCCGCCGGATCCACTCCGCCAGCAGCCGCACGCCCGCGCCGGTGCCGCCGCGCGCGTTGTAGCCCCGTTCCTTGTCCACCGACGCCGGTCCCGCGATGTCCAGATGCGCCCAAGGGACCTTGCCCACGAAGTGCTGCAGGAACAGCGCCGCGTTGATCGATCCGCCGTGGCGGCCACCGGTATTCTTGAGATCGGCGATGGGGCTCTTGATCAGCTCCTCCATCTCTGAGGGCAGCGGCATGCGCCACACCGGCTCGCCAGCGGCCCGCGCCGCCGCCAGCAGCTCGCCGGCGAGCTGGTCGTCGTTGCTGAAGAGGCCCGCCATCCAGGGGCCGAGGGCGACCAGGATGGCGCCGGTCAGGGTCGCCAGATCGATCACCGCCGCGGGCTTCTCCTCCACCGCCCAGGCGAGGACGTCGGCGAGCACCAGCCGCCCCTCGGCGTCGGTGTTCAGCACCTCCACGCTGGTGCCGTTCTTGCCCACGAGGACGTCCCCGGGCTTGTAGGCGGCGCCGCTGGGCAGGTTCTCGCAGGCGCCGAAGTAACCGCGCACCGGGAAGGAAGGCTTGAGCGCGGCCACCAGGCGCATCGCCGCGATCACGGCCGCCGCGCCCGCCATGTCCGTCTTCATGTCCTCCATCCCCTGCGCGGTCTTGAGCGAGAGCCCGCCGGAGTCGAAGGTGATCGCCTTGCCGACCAGCGCGACGGGCTTGCCGCCGCGGCCGCCCGGGGGGTCCCAGGAGATGCGCACCAGCTGCGGCTCCTCGGCGCTCCCTTGGGCGACGCCGAGGAAGAGGTTCATCCCCAGCTTCTCGATCCGGGCGCGGCCGAGCACTTCGCAGCGCAGCCCCCCGTCCTGCGCCACTTTCCGCGCCGCCGCGGCCAGCGCCGATGGGGTCGCGCGCCCCGGGGACTCGTTGACCAGATCGCGCGCGGAGCAGACCGCCGCTGCGATCTCGGCGCCGAGCGCGACCGCCTCCGTCATCGCGCGGCCGGGCTTGCCTTCCACCAGCAGCTCCACCCGGGACAGCTTCAGCGGCTTCTTCTCCTGCTTGTACCGGTCGAAGACGTACGCGCCGAGCGATGCGCCTTCCGCGAGCGCCTGCAGGGCCGCGGCGTCCGTGCCGGAAGGGACTGCCAGCGCCAGCGATTTCGCCCCGGCCGCCTTCGCCAGCTTCACCGCGCGCGCCGCGGCGGTCCGCAGTTGTTCGAGCGCGCGGTCCGCGCCCTCCTCCTTGCCGATCCCGATCGCGGCCACCCGTTGCGCGCCGATCTTCCCGTGCGTGTGGAGCGAGACCACCTGGCCTTCCTTGCCGGTGAACTCCTCCTCGCGCGCGCATCGCCAGAGAAGCCCGCCGAGCGCATCGTCGACGGCCGCGGGCCTCTCACCTGCGCGCACGAGCAGCGCGAGCAGATCGGCCTTGCAGGTAGCGGGTTTCGTCGAATGGGCGGAGATTGAAAAGGCCATTGGAAACGCGGCTAATACCTGCTTCCGGCGCCGGTGGGAAGTGCGTTGATTTCCGCCGGGGCCGCGGGTAGGGTCCGCGGCTTCCGGAGAGCGCCGCCGTCGTGGAAGACAAGCTGCAGGAGATCGAACAGAGATTCGAACGCCTCACCGCCGACCTGGGAAATCCCGAGGTGATCGGCGACCGGGGCCGTTTTTCGCAGGTGGCGAGGGAGCGGGCGCAGCTCGAGTCCTTGGTGGAAACGTTCCGCGACTACAAGCGCGTCAAGGCCGAGACCGAGGACTGGAGAGCGCACCTCGGCGATGCCGATCCGGAGATGCGCGAGATGGCCCGCGGCGAGCTGCCGGCCCTCGAGGCGCGCCTGACGATCCTCAACGAACGCCTGAAGATCCTCCTCCTCCCCCGAGACCCGAACGACGAGCGCAGCGTGATCCTCGAGGTGCGCGCCGGCGCCGGCGGCGACGAGGCGGGCCTCTTCGCCGCGGAGGTGCTCCGCATGTACCTGCGCTACGCGGAGCGGAAGGGCTGGAAGCACACCCTGATGGACTCCAGCGACAACGCGGCGGGCGGGATCAAGGACGCGAGCGTCACCGTGGAGGGCGAGGGCGTCTTCAGCTACCTGAAGTACGAGTCCGGCGTGCACCGCGTGCAGCGGGTGCCCGCCACCGAAGCGCAGGGGCGCATCCATACCTCCACCGCCACCGTCTCGGTGATGCCGGAGGCGGAGGAGGTGGACATCCACATCAACCCCGCCGACATCCAGATGGACGTGATGCGCTCCACCGGAGCGGGCGGCCAGAGCGTCAACACCACCGACTCCGCGGTGCGGCTGACGCACAAGCCCAGCGGGGTGGTGGTGAAGTGCCAGCAGGAGAAGTCGCAGCTCAAGAACCGGGCGATGGCCCTGAAGATGCTGCGGGCCCGGCTGTACGAGATGGAGCAGGAGAAGCAGCGCAACGCGCGCGATGCGGAACGGAAGTCGCAGGTGGGAACCGGCGATCGCAGCGAGAAGATCCGCACCTACAACTTTCCGCAGGATCGCCTCACCGATCACCGCATCGGCTACACCCGCCACAACCTGGGCGCGGTGATGGACGGGGACATCGACGACGTGATCGTCGCCTGCCGGACCTTCTTCCAGGCGGAAGCGCTGCGGCAGCAGCAGGCCCAGGGATGACCGTCGCGGAGCTTCTGCAGCGCCGACGCCTCGTCACCGCGCAGAAGGCCGGATGACCGGGACCTGGACGGTGCGCTCGCTCTTGCAGTGGGCCCGGGAGTGGCTGGCGAAGAAGGGGGTGGAGAATCCCCGCCTCGACGCCGAGCTGCTCCTGGCGCACGCGCTCGGGTGTGACCGCCTGCGGCTCTACATCGACGTGGACAAGCCGGTGGGCGCCGACGAGCTGGCGCGATTCAAGCCGCTGATCCAGCGGCGCGCCGCGCGGGAGCCGGTGGCGTACATCCTGGGGATGAAGGAGTTCTACGGCAGGCCGTTCGAGGTCGCGCCGGGCGTGTTCATCCCCCGGCCGGAGACGGAGCTCCTGGTGCGCATGGTGCTGGACCATCTGCCTGTGGGAGGGGAGGCGCGCATCGCCGACCTCTGTTCCGGCTCGGGCGCCGTGGGGATCTCCATCGCCGCCGAGCGGCCGGATGCGCGCGTCGACCTGGTCGAGATCTCTCCGGAAGCCGCGGCCGTCGCCCGGCGGAACGCGGAGAAGCACGCGCCCGGGCGCGTCCGGGTCTTCTGCGGAGATCTGTTTGCGGCTTTCCCCGACCGCATCCGTTACCATGCCATCGCTGCGAACCCCCCCTATGTGCCCACACTCGATGGCCGGAAGCTGGCATCCGACGTTGTCGATCACGAGCCGCACCTCGCGCTGTTCGCCGGCGAGGACGGGCTGGCGGTGATCCGCCGCATCGCCGCATCCGTGCGGGACTGGCTCGCCCCGGGCGGGCTGTTCGTCACCGAGATTGACCCCTCGCAAGGGGAAGCGGTGGCGCGACTCTTCCGGGATGCGGGGCTGGTCCAGGTGCGCGTCGAGCGCGACCTGGCCGGCCTCGACCGGCACGTGGTGGGGAAAGGGACCTGATGGACGCGATCGAGATCACCGGAGGCAAGCCGCTCGCCGGCGAGGTGCAGGTCTCCGGATCGAAGAACGCCACCCTCCCGCAGATCGCCGCGGCGTTGCTCGCGCCGGGGCAGTCGGTGT
>JBGQLA010000107.1:0-12983 GCA_041499865.1 Deltaproteobacteria bacterium | reverse complement strand
GCCGCTCAGGCTCCCGAAGTCCAGGGTCGCCGGATCGTACGGCAGCGGCGAGCCGTCCGGCGCCCGGACGATCTCGTGCGTGCGCCCGTCGCGCAGGTAGCGGTGGCGGTTGCGCTCGTCGTCGTCCGGCCAGCGGCTCGCGCGTGCGAGAAGCTGGTGGAGGGTTCCCGCACCGTCGTCGGGGGTGAGGTCGAATCCGTGCACCCGGGCCTCGGGATCGAGCATGAGGAACTGCTTGAAGTCCCAGGCGCTGAACTCGTGGATGGTCGGGAAGCGCCGCGCGAACTCCGGATGCGCCGATGCGCGCACCCAGAACAGCGCGCGGAACACGTCCAGGTCCGCCTGGGTGGGCGGCCCGACCGGCTGATCGGGCGGCAGCGCATGCCGGGTGAGGAAGGCATGGACTGCCTCGTTGTAGGCGAACGCAGGCGCGGAGAGGAGCGCCGCGAGCAGGAAGGCGCGCCTCATCTCAACGAGTCGATCAGGGCTTGCAGCCGCGGCACGCCCTCGACGCTCTGGGCGCCGTACCAGGAGAAATCGCGGCCGCCGCAGCGCACCACCTTCGTGGCCGCCGGGAGCGCCTGCCGGAACACCTCCGCATCCTCCTCGGAGAAGGGGTGCGGCTCGTCGGGAAGGAGCACGATCGCCGGGGCGCGCTCCACCACTTCCGCCAGCGTCACGCGAGGATATCGGGTGTCCCGCGTGCCCGACGGCCTGGGGACCGCCTGCCCCAGATCGGCCGCGAGCGGATACATCCGCTGCCGATCGGCGAAGACGTTCTCGCCACCTCCCAGGCGGATCGCGTCGTTCATGTACGTCTGCCCGTTGATGGTCATCAGCGGATCCATCCAGATGGGCACGAACGCGCGCAAAGCCGGCCGCGTGCGCAGCGCCGCTTCCGCCTCGGTGACGGCCGCATATCCGCGGCGGAGCATCTCGCGCGCGTCGACCTCCAGGATCTTCGCCAGGCGGGCCAGGTGCGAGAGACCCTCCGCCACCGTCTTCGGGAAGGAGACGAACACCGGCAGGGAAAGCTGCGCCAGCTCCTCCAGGTGCGCCCGGGAGTTCTCTTCCTGGTTGGCGAGGATCAAGTCGGGGGAAAGCCTCGCCACCGCATCCACGTCCACGTCCTTGGTTCCGCCGATCAGCGGCACCGCCTCTGGAGCGTCGCAGTAACGGGTGCGCCCGACCAGCCGCTCGCCGGCGCCGAGCGCGATCACGTTCAGCGTGTCGCTCGGCACCAGCGAGACGATGCGCCGCGGGGGGCGCAGGAAGATCAATTCACGCTGGCGGTCATCGACGATGCGGAGTGCGGGCATGCGGCGACTCCTTCATATATAGAGACGCGCATGCGCGCCATTGTGGTGAGGCAGCCCGGCGGCCCGGAAGTAATGCAAGTCGGCGAGATCGCGGATCCGCAGCCGCGCGAAGGCGATCTGATCGTGCGGGTCCGCGGCGCCGGCGTGAACCGGGCGGATCTGTTGCAACGCCTCGGCCGCTATCCGCCGCCGCCGGGCGATCCGGAAACCATCGGCATGGAGATCGCCGGCGAAGTGGAGCACGCGGCGGGAAGCTGGAAGCGTGGGGACCGGGTGATGGCGCTGCTCGGCGGCGGCGGCTACGCCGAGAAGGCGCGGGTGCCCGCGGCGCAGGCGATCCCGATTCCGGCCCGGCTCTCGTTCGAGGAGGCGGCGTCCATCCCGGAAGCGTTCCTCACGGCCTGGCTGAACCTCGCGACGCTCGGCGCGCTCCAGCCCGGACAGGTGGTGGTCGTGCACGCGGCGGCGAGCGGCGTCGGCAGCGCCGCCCTGCAGATTTGCCGGGGCATCGCCTCCGTGGTCCTCGCCACCGCGTCGCCGGGAAAGCACGATGCCTGCCGCGCGCTGGGCGCCACGCACGTGCTGGCCCGCGACCAGGTCCCCTCGCGCCTTGCGGAAGCCGTGCGCGCGGCGTCGGGCGGCCGCGGGGCGGACCTCATCTTCGACCTGGTGGGCGGCGCCTACCTGGAAGCGAACGTCGCGGCGCTCGCGCTCCACGGGAGGCTCTGCTGCATCTCGACGATGGGCGGCGGCAAAGGCGCGCTCGATCTCAGCGCGCTGATCATGCGCCGCCTGACCGTGCTCGGCTCCACCTTGCGCAGCCGCAGCGCCGAGCAGAAGGCCAGGCTGGTGG
Organism: Deltaproteobacteria bacterium; assembly: GCA_041499865.1. Classification (GTDB taxonomy): domain Bacteria; phylum Myxococcota; class Myxococcia; order Myxococcales; family 40CM-4-68-19; genus 40CM-4-68-19. Next base: position 10,811 of record JBGQLA010000107.1, on the reverse strand, counting down.
CCGACTTCATCGCGCGCGTGCTCCCGCGCTTCGAGCGCGGCGACCTGCGGCCGGTCCTGGCGAAGACGTATCCGCTCGCCGACGCCGGCAAGGCGCACGAGGATCTGGCGAGCGATCGCGTTGTAGGGAAAATCGTCCTGATTCCCTAGATCTGCGCAGGAACAGAAGTTTGTGAATCCGGCTGCCGTCGCGGACAATGCTCCGCGTCTGGCGCCGATTGGAGGGGGCACCGTCTTGCCGCGCACTGCGATGGAGCCGTTGCCGGAGGCGGCTCCGTGAGCCTTCCGCACCTCTTGCTGGTCGACGATTCCGAAGCCGTGCTCGCGTTCGAAAAGGCCGCGCTTTCCGGACATTACGCGATCAGCACCGCGCTGAACGGCCGCGAGGCGCTGGCCAAGGCGCAGCAAGTGGGTCCCGCGGCGGTGCTCCTCGATCTCTCGATGCCGGAGATGGACGGCGACGAGGTGCTGGCGCGCCTGCAGGACGACCCCGAGCTGCGGCGCATCCCGGTGATCATCATCTCCAGCGAGAAGGGGCGGGCGCAGGCCTGCCTGCGCAACGGCGCGAAGGCGTTCCTGCCCAAGCCGGTCCGCGCGCAGGAGCTCTTGCCGCTGGTCGAGCGCGTGCTGGAAGAGGCGCGGGCGGCGGCGCGCGTCGGCAACGTCGCGGCGCTCTTCGTCTCCGTCGGAACCATCGAGCTGGGCTTGCCGCTGGAGAGCGTCCGCAACGTGCTGCACCAGACGGCGACGAAGCCGCTCCCGCTCGGGCCTGCCTACCTCTCCCAGATGTTCGAGCTGCACGGCGAGCCGGTGGCGGTGCTCGACCTGGCGCGCCGGCTCGGCGTCGAGCACGCGCAGCCGGTGCTCGAGCGCAAGCTGGTGGTGGTGCAGCGCGACGGCGCGCGCCTCGCCCTCTGCGTGGACGATGTCCGCGATCCCGAAGAGCTCGCCGCGGGAGACGTGACGCCGCCGGATCGGCTGGGCGGCTCCCAGCACGGCGCCTTGCGCGAGGCGCTGCTCGGCGTGGCGAAGACCGCGCGAGGCGCGCTGCCGCTGATCGATCCCCGGGCGCTGGTCTCCCGCGAGCTGCTCCGCAAGCTGGTCGACGGGCTGCGCGCGGAGGCGGCGCGATGAGGCGGTTCGACGAGCACGCGCTCGACCAGCTGATCGCCTGCGCCTCGGAGTGGACCGGGTTCTCCCGCGACGCCATCCTTCCGGACGCGGTCCGCCGCGCGGCCGCCGTCCTCGGCACGCCGGATGAAGTGGTGCGGCGCGCCGCGCGCCGCGACCTCCCGGTGGTGCACGCGCTCTGCCAGGCGGTGTCGGTCGGCGAGACGTACTTCTTCCGCCACCCCGAGCACTTCCGCTGGGTGGCGGCGAGCTTCCTGCCGGAGCTGCAGGCCAGAGGGGGAAGCTCGGTCCGCGCCTGGAGCGCAGGCTGCGCCACCGGCGAGGAGGCGTACTCGGTGGCGGCGTGCCTGCTCGAGCTCTTGCCTGCGACCTCGACGGCGGAGGTGCTGGGCACCGATCTGCTGGAGCGGAATCTCGCCGCGGCCCGCGTCGGCGAATACGGCGCCTGGTCGCGCCGGCCTTCGGGACCGCTGCTGCACCGCCTCTTCAGCGACTCCGCGCGCGAGCGGGTGCGGATCGAGGACCGCGTCCGCGCGGTGACCACGTTCGCCGCCCACAACCTCCTCGACGAGCCGTCCGGGCAGTTCGATCTGATCTTCTGCCGCAATGTGCTGGTCTATTTCTCGCGCGAAGCGGTGCGCACGGCGGTGCGCCACCTCTCGCGCGCCTTGAAGCCGGGCGGCGCCCTGCTCTTCGGGTCGATGGACCTCTCCGAGCCTCCGCCGGGCCTGGTGCGCGCCGGCCCGTCGGAGCTGCAGATCTACCGCCACCCCGATGCGCGGCCCGCGCCACGGCCGGCGCCGGTCCGCGTCCGCGAACCGGACCCGCCCACCCCGTACGTACGTCCCGTCGCGCTTCCGGAGCCCGTCGCGCTGCACCTACGCGCGTTGGTCCACATCGAGCGCGGCGAGCGGAAGCGCGCGCAGAAGGAGCTGGACGATCTCGCCCGGCAGGTGCCGGAGTACGTCCCCGGCATCCTCGAGCGCGCGCTGCTGCACGTGCGGCTCGGCGAGAAGTCCGCCGCCAGCTCCCTGATGCGCGAAGTGCTCAAGCGCACGGAGAAGCTGCCCGTCGACGACCTGCTCCCCGGACCCGAGCCGCTGCCGGTGAGCTTCTACCGCGACTCCGCGGAAACCTTCCTGCGCTCCTCGCGCGCCGGGCTCGAATGAAGGTCGAGGCGCGCGAGAGCAACGGGCTCGCCCCGGAGCTGGCCGAGCTGCTGGTCCGCCGGGCGGAGCGTGCGCGCCAGAAGCCCGTGGGAACGGACGAGGAGAACGTCCTTTGGGTGGCCGAGTTCCCGGTGGGCGAGGAGATGTACGCGATCTCGCTCGACGTGCTGCGCGCAGCGGTGCCGCTGAAGATGGTCACCGCGGTGCCGCTCTCGCCTCCGCACGTGATCGGCATCCTCCGCTTCCAGGGCCAGATCGTCACCGCGCTCTCTCTCGCTTCGCTGCTCGGCGGGCGAGGGTGGCGCGAGGACCCGGCGGTGCTGCTGGTGGTGGATCCGGGGTTCGGCCACCTCGTCGCGCTGGACTGCGAGCGCATTCCCAAGCCCATCGGCGTGCCGCACGCGCTGGTGGAAGAGGCGCGCGCCCGCTCCAGCGGAGCGATCTGCGAGCTGACTCTTCCCGGCATGCGCCAGGTGAACCTGCTCGACCTGCTCCGGCTGATGGACCGCCGCCACGGCCAGGAGAAGCGATGATGGACCCGCTTCTCGAGCAGCTCCTGGAAGGTTTCGTCGACGAGTCGCAGGAGATCTACGACCGGGTGACGCGCAGCCTGATGGAGCTGGAGAAGTCTCCGGCCCAGGGCCCGAGCTTCGACGAGCTGGCGCGGGGGCTGCACACGCTCAAGGGGAGCGCGGCGACCCTCGGCCTCGTCGAGCTGGCCGACTTCGCCCACCGGATGGAGGACGTGGTCCTGCCCCTGCGCGGGTCGGCCCAGCCGCTGCCGGCCCCGATCTCCGACGCGCTGCTCAGATCCCTCGACATGTGGATCGCGCGGCTGCGGGCCACTGCCGCGAAAGCCACTCCGCCCGATCTGGAGGCGAGCTTCGCGCTGCTGGAGACGGTGAAGCCGGCGGCGGCGAAGCCGGTGAAGCCTGCCGCGGCAAAGGCTGCGAAGGACAGCAAGACGGCGCCCGCCAAGCCTCAGAGCGCAGCGGAGACGCTGGCCGCCAACGTCTCGCAGCCGCCCCACGACGACACCGCGGTGCCGGTGCCCAGCGCGGCAAACGACGACACCCAGGGCGAGAGCTGGAGGGTGAGCACGCGCCAGGTGATCTCGCTGCTCCACGAGGTCGAGCGCCTCCGCGAGGTCCGCTTGCGCATGGAGGAGCGGCGCCGCGAGCTCGACAAGGCCGTGCACCAGCTCGACCGGTTGGGGATCCAGGTGGAGACGGCGGACGCGCGCGCGGTGCTGCTCGGGGTGCGCCGATCGCTGGGCGCGGACGGCGAGGAGGCCGCGGACATCGTGGTCTCCATGGAAGAGGGCCTCAAGGCCATCTCCACCATGCAGGTGCGCACGGTGATCGAGCCGCTGCGCCGCGCGATCCGCGATCTCTGCAAGGCGACGGGAAAAGAGGCGAAGCTGTCGGTGGCCGGCGCCGAGGTTTCGCTGGACCGGCGCGTGCTCGAGCAGCTCCGCGGGCCGCTGGTGCACCTGGTCCGCAACGCGGTGGATCACGGCCTGGAGATGCCGGACGTGCGCGAGGCCGCGGGCAAGCACCGCGAAGGATCGCTGACCATCCGCGTCGAGCAGCAGGGCAACATGCTCTTCGTCGAGGTCGCCGACGACGGCGCGGGCCTGGACGTGGAGCAGATCCGCGAAGCCACGCTGCGGCGCGCGCTGGTCCCCGCCGAGGAGCTGGCGAATCTCTCGGTAACGCAGCTCCACCAGCTGATCTTCCGCCCCGGCTTCTCCACCCGCACCGAGGCGACGGAGTACTCCGGCCGCGGCGTCGGACTGGACGTGGTCCGCAACCAGATCCAGGCGCTCCAGGGGCACGTCGAGGTGCAGAGCGTCTCCGGGCAGGGCGCGCGGTTCGTCCTCACCCTTCCCGCGGATCTGGGGAGCTCGCCCGTGCTGGTGGTCCGCTGCGGCGAGCATGAGCTCGGGCTGCCGATGGCGGCGGTGGAGTCGTCGCGCGCGGCGCGCAGCCAGGACCTGCACGCCGGCCGGACCCGGGTGCAGCTCGAGCATCGCGAGCAGCTCCTTCCGGTCCAGGATCTGGGCGCCCTGCTCGGGCTGCGGCAGCCGGAGGCGCCCGCGGACGGACAGCCGCTGCTGATCATGCAGTCGCAGGGGCGGCGTCTCGCGCTCAGCGTGGACGAGGTGGTGGGCGACAAGGAGCTGGTGATCCGCCCGCTCCCGGTCGAGGTGCGCGACCTTCCCGCCTACCAGGGCGCTGCCACGCTGGCGCGCGGGGAGCTGGTGCTCATCCTCCGCCCCGACTGGCTGGCGGCCACCGACCGGCGCGCCGACTCGGGCCTGGGCGGCACGCGACGGGCGCTGGTGGTGGACGATTCGCTCACCGCCCGCGCGCTGCACCGCACCGCGCTGGAAAGCGGCGGATTCCTGGTGCACACCGCCTCCAACGCGCGGCAGGCGCTCGAGCAGCTCCGCCACAGCGCCTACGAGGTGATGGTCTGCGACATCGGCATGGACGAGATGGACGGCTTCCAGCTCACGGCGGCCGTGCGGCAGCGGCAGGAGTCGGACGCCATGCCCATCCTGCTCGTCTCCGCGCGCGACTCGGACAGCGATCGCCAGCACGGCCTGGCGGTGGGCGCGGACGGGTTCCTCACCAAGAAGGACTGCGTCTCGGGCCGGCTGCTCTCTGAGGTGAGCGCGGTCGTCGCGCGCCGGAAGGGGGCGGCATGATCACCCGCGCCATCCGTGTGCTGGTGGCCGACGACTCGGCAACGCTGCGCACGGCGCTGTGTGAGCTGCTCGCCGAGCACCCACGCATCTCCATCGTCGGCCAGGCCGCCGACGGAGTCGAGGCGGTGGAGAAGGCCCGCGCGCTCCGGCCCGACGTGATCACCATGGACGTGAACATGCCGCGCCTCGACGGCCTGGGCGCCACGGCGGCGATCATGGCGGACGCCCCCTCGCGGGTGCTGGTGATCAGCTCGGTCCGGCAGCACCGCCAGCTCGAGCTGTCGTTCAAGGCGATGGAGGCGGGCGCCCTGGAGCTGATCGCCAAGCCGGAAGGTGGCATGGACGAGATGCGCCGCTGGGCGCGCGGCGTGGCGGAGTCGGTGTGCCTGATGGCGGAGGTGCCGGTGGTGCGAAGGCACCGCCCGGCTCACCACGGTCCGCTTCCGGTCCTTCGCCATGGCGCGCAGGTGGACGTGGTCGCCCTCGTCGCCTCCACCGGCGGCCCTCCGGCGCTGGCGTTCGTGCTGGCGTCGCTGCCACGCGACCTGCCCGTGCCGGTGCTGGTCGCGCAGCACATCGCCAGCGGGTTCACCACGGGGCTGGTGCGCTGGTTCGGGAGCGTCTGCAGCCTCAAGGTCGGCGTCGCCAGCGACGGAGAGCGGTCGGCGCCGGGCCAGGTCTACCTCGCCCCGGACGGGTGCGATCTGGAGATGGACCGCGACGGAGAGTTGCGCACCCCGCGCTCGAGCGGCCTGCATTGCCCCTCGGGGAACAGGCTGCTTGCCTCGCTGGCCCGCGTCTGCGGCTCGCGGACGGCCGGGTTCGTCCTCACCGGCATGGGCGACGACGGAGCGCAGGGGCTGCTCGAGCTCAAGCGCGCGGGCGGGGCGACCTACGCGCAGGACCAGCAGACTTCGGTGGTGTTCGGCATGCCGCAAGCGGCACACGCTTGCGGCGCGGCGCAGGCGCTGCTCCCGCTGGAGAGCATCGCGCCGGCGATCCTCGAGCTGTGCAGGGAACGGGTGGGCGCCGCCGCGGCGGCACGCCCGCACAGGTGAGCCAATGGAAATGAAAGCGATTCGACAGGACGGGATTCTTGGACGCGGGTGGCCGCTGCAGATCAAGGTGTCGGCGCTGGTGGTCGTCGCCCTGGTCTCGCTCGCGGTCGCCACGGGCCTGAGCAACTATCTCTACTTCCGCAGCGTGCTCAAGGAGGAGGCGATCGCGCGGGGCAAGGCCATCTCCACCACCCTGGCGTCCGCGCTGGTGGAGATGCCGGACAGCGCCCTCGGCGCCACCATCGCCTCGGTCAAGAAGGAAGCGGGCCTCGCCTACGTGGAGGTGGTGAGCCCGAAGGGCGCGCTGACCGCGCACACCTTCGAAGGCCGTGCACCGCTGCAGGAACCGTCCGTGCTGCGGCAGGCGGAGAAGATCCAGGAGCTGACCCTCGAGGGGGTAACCTACATCGACGTGCCGGCCGCGGTGATCACCGGCGGCGTCGTGCACGTCGGCCTCGATCCGGCCGCCGGCAATGCCATGGTGCTGCAGGCGCAGAAGCTGCTCGCCGCCGTCACCCTCGCTGCCCTGGTGGTCGCCGCTCTCGTCTCCCTGGCGCTGGTGGCCCGTTTCGTCGCTCCTCTGCGCAGCCTGACCCAGGCGACCCGGCGCATCGTGGACGGCGATCTCACCCAGGCCATCGAGGTCACCTCCAACGACGAGGTCGGCGAGCTGGCCGTGGCCTTCGCCCAGATGGTGGAGAAGATGAAGGAGGTGCTGCGCGCGCTGCAGGAGTCGGTGCAGCTGTTGACCAACGCAGGGGGCGAGCTGGGCCAGAGCACCAGCGAGCAGAGCCAGACCATCACCCGCCAGGCCACCGCGCTGCAGGAGACGCAAGTCACCGCGCAGGAGATCAAGCAGACCTCGCTGCTCGCCGCGCAGAAGGCGGAGACGGTGCTCAAGCTCACCGAAAAGGCGGACCAGGTCTCCTCGCAGGGAGAGGCGGCCATCGAGAAGTCGCTGGGCGGCCTCACCGACATCCGCGCGCAGGTCGACGAGATCGCGCAAAAGATCGCCCAGCTCTCGGAGCGCACGCAGCAGATCGGGGGCATCACCCAGACGGTGAAGGACCTCGCCGATCAGTCGAACATGCTGGCGCTCAACGCCGCCATCGAGGCGGTGCGCTCGGGCGAGCACGGCAAGGGCTTCGCGGTGGTGGCGCGCGAGATCCGCTCGCTCGCCGACCAGTCGATCCAGGCGACGAACCGGGTGCGCGAGATCCTCGAGGACATCGGGGGCGCCATCCAGGTGGCGGTGAGCATCACCGAGCGTGGCTCCCAGAAGATCGACGGCGGGCTCTCGCAGGTGAAGCAGTCGGGAGAAAATCTTCGCGAGCTGTCGAACATCGTCAAGGACAACTCCTTGGCCGTCCGCCAGATCGCCGCCGCCGTCTCCCAGCAGAACGCCGGCATCACCCAGATCTTCAGCGCGGTCACCGACCAGACCCGGATGATGGACGAGACCATGCGCCGGCTGGAGACCACCACCCAGGCCGCCTCCACCCTCAAGGACCTCTCCGCCCGCGTCTCCGAGGTGGTCGGCCGCTTCCGCGTCTAAACACCGCCCGAGCGGAGCTCGGGGCGGAAGATACACGGTCGGGCTGCTCGTCCCGCGTTCGCAACCGCGCGGGATGACAAACCTGCCGCACTCGCGACAGCCGGCAGCTGCGGAATTTCGTATTGTGTCCCCAAAACCCCCTCGGCTCGGTATAGCCTCGCCGCGATGATCGAGGTCGAGCGCCTGCGCAAGTGGTACCGCGTCCACCGGCGCGACCCGGGGTTGAAGGCCGCCCTGCGCTCCCTGTTCCACCGCCGGTACGAGGACGTGAAGGCGGTGGAGGACGTCACCTTCTCCATCTCCGCCGGAGAGCGCGTCGGCTTTCTCGGCCCGAACGGCGCCGGCAAGACCACCACCCTCAAGGTGCTCTCCGGGCTGCTCCATCCGACCGAGGGCCGCGTCGCCGTCGCGGGGTTCACGCCCAAAAAACGCGAGCGCGGATTCCTCGAGCAGATCACGCTGGTGATGGGACAGAAGCAGCAGCTCCTCTGGGACTTGCCACCGTCCGAGACCTTCCTGCTCAACCGCGCCATCTACGACATCCCCCGCAAGCAGTACGACGCGATGGTCGCGGAGCTGACCGGGCTTCTCGACCTGGCGCCGCTCCTGGGCAAACCGACGCGGCAGCTCTCCCTCGGCGAGCGGATGAAGTGCGAGTTGGCGGTTGCGCTGCTCCACCGCCCCAAGGTGCTGTTCCTCGACGAGCCCACCATCGGCCTGGACGTCTCGATGCAGGCCACGGTCCGCGGGTTCATCCGCGCCTACAACGAGCGGTTCGGCGCCACGGTGCTCCTCACCTCGCACTACATGGAGGACGTCGCCGCGCTCTGCCCGCGAGTGATGGTGATCGACAAGGGCCGGCTGATCTACGACGGCGGGCTCCCGGAGCTGATCCGCCGGGTGCGGCCGGACAAGCGGGTGATCCTGCGGCTCTCCCGTCCGGTGGAGCGGCGCGATCTGGAGTCGCTCGGCGCGGTGATCGAGCACCGCGACGCCGAGGCCATCATCCAGGTCTCGCCGGACGCGCTCCAGGGCGCGGTGGCGCGCGCCCTCTCCTCGCTTCCGCTCACCGATCTCACCGTAGAGGATCCGCCGCTCGAGGAAGTGATGCGCGACCTCTTCGCCCAGGGCCGCGCCGCGTGACCCGCATCCTCCGCCTCTATCCGCAGCTCCTGCGCACCGGATTCGCCGAGGCGGTGGCGTACCGGGCGGAGTTCCTCATCTGGATGGTCTCCACCAACATGCCGCTGGTGATGCTCGCCATCTGGGCCGCCGCGGCGCGGTCCGGCCCGGTAGCGGGCTACTCCCAGCAAGGCTTCGCCGCGTACTACCTGGCGGCGCTCCTGGTGCGGCTGATGACCGGCGCCTGGGTGGTGTGGGAGATGACGATGGAGATCCGCCAGGGCACGCTCGCCCTGCGCCTGCTGCGGCCCATCCACCCTCTCCTGCAATGGTCGGCGGACAACCTCGCCGCCATCCCCATGCGCGGCGTGGTCGCGTTTCCCGTGGTGGGAATCCTCCTCTACGTGGCGCGCGCGGAGCTCTCGCACGACTGGTTCTCCTGGCTGCTGCTCTGCCCGGCGCTGGTCGGGGCGTGGCTGATCTACTTCCTGGCGCAGGCGATCATCGGCACCTTCGCCCTGCGGTTCGAGAGCGCCGCCTCGCTGTTCGACGCCTGGCTCGGGTTCTCGAACATCCTCTCCGGGTACCTGGTGCCGCTGGATCTGTTCCCCCGCGCGGTGCGCAACCTGGCGGTGGTGCTGCCCTTCCGCTTCCAGCTCTCGTTCCCGGTGGAGCTGATGCTCGGGCGCTGGCCGCGGACGGACGCGCTCGAGCTTCTCGCCGCGCAGTGGGCGTACGTGGCGCTGTTCTTCCTCGCGACGAGGGTCGCGTGGCGGTCGGGTCTCCGCCACTACGCGGCGTACGGCGGATGATGCGCGCGCTGCACGTGGTGCGGGCCCAGCTTCGCGCCTCCATCGCCATCGCGCTCACCTATCGCCTGGAGTTCGCGGTCGAGGGAGCGCTGGCGCTGCTCTGGATCGGGGTGACGCTGGTTCCTCTGCTGGTGGTCTTCGGGACCCGCGATTCCGTCGCGGGCTGGACCTTTCCGGAGATGCTGGTGGTGCTCGGCTGGTTCGTCGCGCTCAAGGGAGTCCTCGAGGGGACCCTCAGCCCGTCGCTGCTTCAAGTGATCGAGCACGTGCGCAAGGGGACGCTCGACTTCGTCCTGCTCAAGCCCGCCGACGCGCAGCTCCTGGTCTCGCTCTCGAAGATCGAGCCCTGGCGCGTGACGGATCTGGCCGGCGCCGCGGTGATCTTCACCATCGCCTTCCAGCGCATCGGACACCCGCCCGAGGCGCGCCACGTCCTGCTCGCGGCCGTGCTCCTCTGCGCCGCGGTGCTGGTCCTCTACTCCATCGCCATCGTGGTCGTTTCCATCGCCTTCGTGGCGGTGCGCGTCGACAATCTCCTCTACCTGTTCCAGTCGGTGTTCGACGTGGCGCGTTGGCCGAGCAGCGTCTTCCGCGGCGTGCTCGGCATCCTCTTCACCTTCGTGCTCCCCCTGGCGCTGATGACCACGTACCCGGCGCTGGCGCTTCTGGGAAAGCTGACTGCGCAAACGGCAGTGGGCGCGCTGGGCGGGACGCTCCTCTTCGCCTTGGTGGCTCGCGGGATCTGGATGGCGAGCATCCGGCGCTACACCTCCGCCAGCTCGTAGCGCCGAAGCCACCCCAACGACGACGACGAACGGCACAGCGGACGCGAGCGAAGAGCGCGACATCCTCAAGCCTCCAGCCGTTCCAGGAGTTGGGGCGATGCGAACGTCTCCCGGCTACCCCGGGGCGATCGTGCCGCCTGAGACGTTGTAGCTCGTAGTGGTGAACTTCCCGGTCAGGTCGCCCGGCGTGGTCGAGTAGTCGTGGGTGACTTCACCGTTCGGGATCTGGTGCAGGGTCGCCTTCACACCCTGCCCCGTGATCTCGACCACCGTGAAGCCGTGCTTGTCGGTCGAGTTGAAGAGGATCTGCGGGTTCGATGCCTGCAGCAGACCCTCGAGACTGTTGACCAACGCGGCCGCCGCCGAGCCCAGCCCGAGCTCCTCCACCTGGCTGAGGAGCTCCTCCTTGAGGGTCTGCGAGCTGATGGCGGGCGAGGTGATGACCGGCAGGTCGTTGCCGGACCCGG